>NZ_CP108996.1:922080-1229440 GCF_036226565.1 Kribbella sp. NBC_00709 | reverse complement strand
GCTTCCGTGGGGCTGTTGGTGGGGCGGTGATGACTGACTTCGGGGCGCCTGGGGTGTTGGTCACGGGCGGGGCGCCGCCGATGTCGGTGACGTTGCCTAGGGCAAGGGCGACGGCGACGACGCCGGCTGCGGCGAGGGTGATCACGCCGGCGGTGCGACGTCGGCGTACGGTCCGGACCCGGGCGAACACGGCCTCGCTCGGTACGGCGCTCGGTGGCGGCGGATCCGCGACGAGCTGCTCGAACCGGGTCTTCAGGTCTTCGGTCATGACTCAGCCCTCCTTCTGGGCAGGGGCGGAGACGGCGGCGACCAGGTGGTGATCGCGGAGCTTGGCCAGGCCGCGGGACACGTTGCTCTTCACGGTGCCGAGCGAACAGCCCATAATCTGCGCGATCTCGGCCTCGGGCAGGTCCTCGAAGTACCGCAGGACCAGCGTCGCGCGGGTACGGCGGGGGAGCGTGGCGAGGGCCCTGAGCAACAGATCGCGGTCGTCCACGACGCCGTACTCCGAATGCCCCGAGGACTGTGCCGCCGGCTCGGGGAGATGCTCCGTCGGCGTCTCACCCTTCCACTTGCGCCGCCACCACTGGGTGCTGGTGTTGACCATGACTGTGCGGGTGTAGCTCTCCAGCGCGTTCCCGCTGCGCAGCGAGTTCCGGTGGAACCACACCTTGGTCAGCGAGGTCTGCACCAGATCCTCGGCCAGATGCCACTCCCCGGTCAGCAAGTACCCGAACCGCTGCAACGCCGTGAACCGTCCGTCCACGAAGTCCGCGAACTCCCGATCCCGTCCTGGATCCATCCCACACCCCTTGTCTCATCCGGTCAGGAGTGTGATGAGACAAGGGTTCCGAAAGGTTGAGCTGTAATCCGACAGTGCGGACCTTGTGATGTTCAGACTGCGCCGTCGTACGGCGTCGGCGCCTGGGCGATGGGCCTACAGCGGGCAGGCTCGGTGTACCTACGAACGGGTAGTGGTCGGCCGCCGCCGGCGCAGTTGAGCGGGATCGTGACCGCGAGTACGTCGTATCGTGCGTGCACTACCCGTTCGTCGGTACATCTACGGCCCGACCAGCGTGCCGCCCAGCCCGCCAGCCTCCACGCATCTGCTCCCGGACGCACACCCCAGTGAGAGGCGCTCAGACTGCGGCGTCGTACTGCGTCTGGGCCTTGGTGATGGCCGGCATGTGGGTCTCGGCCCAGTCGGTGAGGACGGTGATGGGGTCGATCAGGGAGGCGCCCATCGGGGTGAGGGTGTAGACGACGCGGGGCGGGATCTCGGCGAAGACCTCGCGGGTGATCAGGCCGTCGCGCTCCATCCGGCGCAGCGTCTGGGTCAGGACCTTGGGCGCGACCCGGCCGATGCCGTCGCGGAGCTCGGTGAAACGGAGCGGGCCGTCGCGCAGCAGCAGGACGGCGAGCACCGTCCATTTGTCGCCGATCCGGTCGAGGATCACCCGGGTCGGGCAGTTCGGGTCGAACACGTTCCCTTTAGTTACCACAAGGTACTTATAGCACGTTGAAGTAGCCAGTTACCAATAGATACCGTTGGCGGCGATCACGGACGAGAGGACAACGATGAAGATCGCGGTGTACGGAGCAAGTGGCATGGTCGGGAGCCGGGTTGCGGCCGAGGCGGTGAGCCGTGGCCACGAGGTGACCGGTGTCACCCGCTCGGGTGGTGAGGTGCCGGTCGGCGTGCGCGCGGTGCAGGCGAACGCCGACAACGTGGCGGCGGCCAAGGAGCTGGTGGCCGCCTCGGACGCGCTGGTCGCGGCGATCGGGCCGAGCCGGACCGGCGGTGACCACCAGGACTACCTGGATGCGGTCGACAACCTGATCGCCGCGGTACAGGGGACGGCGACCCGGTTGATCGTGGTCGGCGGCGCCGGCAGCTTGGTTGTCAACGGCAACCGGGTGGTGGACGGCCCGGACTTCCCGACCGAGTACAAGAACGAGTCGCTGACCGTGTCGCAGGCGCTGGAGAACCTGCGGGCGAGCGACGTGAGCTGGACCATGCTGTCCCCGGCTCTCGTGATCGCTCCGGGCGAGCGGACGGGTGACTTCCGCCTCGGCCTGGACGAGCCGATCGGCGACCACATCTCCGCCGAGGACTACGCGGTCGCGCTGGTCGACGAGCTCGAGACTCCGGCCCACAACCGCAAGCGCTTCACGCTGGGGTACTGAGCGACTTCCCCAGATATCCTCGGGCAAGCATCGTCACCCATTGGTAGACGGCGTCCTCCGCGGGTGCCAGCGGTCCGGGGCGGAAGTGCGGGGACTCGGCACCGCGCTGGACCGACTCGCAGGCAGCCCAGTCCTCGCGGTTCGTGATGTCCCAGAACTCCACCGCGTACGACGGATCCGTGACCTCGGGCCGGAAGTACCAGGAGCACTCGATCGCCGTCAGGCTCGGTGTCCGCGGCTCCATGCGATGGGTCATCACGTAGTCGGGGTGCAGTGAGATCAGCAGGTTGGGGAACAGGCCGAGGTAGTTCACCCGCCGCGGGTCGATGCCGTCGATCATGACCCCATGGGACCGGCCGTCGAGCGACATCGTCTCGGCGTCCGGTCGCAGGTCCATCAGACCGCCGACCCATGCGCCGGGGAGGTTCCAGTTGTCACCGGACGTCGGCGGCGACACCTTGCACAGCTCGGGATGGATCAGCGGGCAGTGGTAGCACTCGTGGTAGTTCTCCACGACCGTCTTCCAGTTCGCCGCGACGTCGTACGCGTGCCGGGCCTTCAAGACAAGGGTTTCCGGCGCGTACGGCGCGACCAGTTCGGTCAGGCCGCCGACGTGCTCCGCGAACGAGGTCGCCGTAACGGTCGCGTTCACGAACAGCCAGCCCTGCCACACCTCGGCCGGTAGCTCGACCAGTCCGTACGGCGTGGTGTCGAACGAATCGCCCATCCGCGGCGCCGCCTTCACCGAGCCGTCGAGCTCGTACGACCACCCGTGGTACGGGCACACCACTGCCCGCCGATCGCTGGTCTCGTCGCGTTGCAGCAACTCGTGACCGCGATGCCGGCAGGTGTTGGCGAACGCGCGCGGCCGCTCGCCGAACGTCACCACGGTCGCGATGTCGCCGACGGTCACCTCGCGGTACGTCGTACCGTCGGACAACTCGTCGACGCGGCCGAGGCAGGTCCACGTCCCGGCGAAGAAGTGCCGGCGTTCCCACGCGAGGACGGCGGGATCGGTGTACGCCTCGCGCGGCAGCATGACCGATTCGCCATGCGGCCGCAGCGAAGCCTCCAGAGCACGAGCGTCAAGCGGAGTCATGTGCCCACTATCGGGCGAACTCCACATACTTGCCCAGCACGTAGTCCCAGCCCGTGTCGTAGCCGACGCGGGCGCGGGCGCCGTCGCCGCGGCGTTCCCAGCCGGCGTGGACGAGTTGTACTTCGGTGCCGTCGCCGGTCGGGGTGAAGGTGACGGTCACCTGACCGGCCTCGGCCGGATCGCCGCCCGGGTGCCAGCTGAAGCCGACGGTCGTCGGCGGATCCCAGTCCGACACCGTGCCCCAGGTCGCGAGCTCGCCCTCGGCGCCGTACTCGACGATGCGGCCGCCGACGGCGCCTTCCATCCGGACCTCGCTCGCCGCGGCCTCGCCGACCGAGTGGCTGAACAGCGGCCACCACGCCGACGTCTCCGCGGTGAACGCCTCGAACGCCCGCTCGACGCCGACCGGCACGACAATGCTCTTCACCAGCGGCGAGATGTCTTGCTCCACACTCATGTCCGTTCCTCCTCGGTCCGCCTGACGTGGTCGGCGTACGCATCCAGTGCGTCGCCCCAGAACCGGTCGAGCCAGCTGCGCAGCTCGTCGAGGCCGGACTGGTGAACCCGGTAGATGTTCCGGGTGCCACGCGACTCGTGCCGCACCAGTCCGACCGCCCCGAGCACCTTCAGGTGCTGCGAGATCGCTGGCCGGCTGACGGGCACGCGCTCGGCCAGAACACCGACCGAGCACGGCCCGCCGGTCCGCAGTGTCTCGAGGATCACCCGGCGCGTCGGATCGCCCAGCGCGTCCAGCACCGGGCCTGCCGCCTCGAGTGATCCGTAAGTTCCCACGAACGGTAAGTTGCCACTAACGGAGCACGGAGTCAAGCGGTTCAGTTGAACGGATCGAGAATCAGTCCGGCCTGCTGCGGGTTGCCGTCGTGGACCAGGGCCTCGTGGTTGCCGACGTCGTCGAAGGCGAACCCGTACGCGCGGCCGTCGGCCATCTGGGCGTGGATGTTCTTGGAGTAGTGGTTGGTGACCGCGTCCTGATAGAAGTTCGCGTCGCTCGAGTCGGGCTGGTTCGGGTTCGTCAGCAGGGTGGAGCGGTTGTAGCCGGCGCACAGCGTGCGCGAGATCGGCCCGCGGACCTGGTCGTTCGGCGCGTCGAGCAGGTTGAAGCAGCCGAACACGCTGGCCGAGTCGGGCTTCTGGAACGACGTGACGACCGCACCGGAGCCGTCGGTGAAGTTCATGACGTTGCCGGAGACGCGACCGAAGTACTTCGTGTTGGGCTGGTCGCCGAACGGCGTGACCGTCAGCGTCTCCGAGCTGTACTTCGACCAGACCCGGTTGATGTAGTCGTCCATCGCGCTCGCCGGGAGTGCGCCGGTCTCGACGCCGTACAGCGGGGAGAGCGCCCGCAGCGCCGAACCGTCCGGCGCCGTCTGGATCAGACCGCCCCAGCCGGCGTTGCGGAGTGCGTTGTAGACGGCGTTGTAGCCGCCGGCCTTGAGGTGGCCGGTCGTGTTCCCGTTGACGCTGACGGCGTACGGCGCGGAGAACATGTCGACCTGGGTGCTGTTGATCCACAGCCCGCCGTCGTTGAGCGTGTACTCCGACCAGCTGAACAGGATGTTCCGGTTGGGGTCGCTCGGGTTCTGCACAGCGGGCTGCACCAGGCCGCCCGTGGTCAGCTTGAAGACGAGCTTCTGGCCGTAGGAGAAGTACACCCGGCCGGAGAACTTCGGCATCTGGATCGTGACGGACTGGCCGTTGGACGGTCCGGCGATCGACGCGTCCGGCGCCGGGGTCGGCGGATTGCCGCCGGCCGGCCAGGCGTGGAAGGTGCCCGCGGCATCGGCCCAGCCCTGCTGGCCGGTCGCCAGGTTCGTGCCCAGGTTGTAGATGTAGACCGTGTCGCCGCGGCCCGAGTTGTTCGTGATCGTCAACGGGATCGTCGCCGGGACGGCTGCATCGGCCGGTCGGTCCGCGTTCGCCGACAGCACACCGGCCAGCGTCGCGGCGGCCGCGGCAACAGCCAGCATTCGCGTTCTGAAGCGCATGGTTCCTCCTCACGTCGGCCCCCCGAGAGAGCGCTCTCATCGTTGCGTGAAGTGACCACCGACTGTCAACAGTCCACCCCTGTCGGCTTTCCGACAGGGTCACCCGGGCCGAGTGGCAGGCTCAAACCACCTGGCTGCCGGACTCACCCGGCCTGGCCGGCGGCCAGTGCCTGGTGGGCTCGGGGTCCTCGATGGCCAGGAACTCGGGCGCGGTGAGCGGCCGGACCGAGGCCTCGATCGACTCCATCGCGGTCAGCTCGGACTCGGTGACGTGCAGCTCGCGGAGCTTCCGGGCAGTGATGAAGACCCGGCGCTCGAACGACCCGACCGTCCCGTTGTAGGCCTCGACCGCGGACGTGAGCGAGCGCCCGACCCGGCCGAGGTGCTCGCCCATGGTGCTGAGGCGCTCGTACAACTCGCGGCCCAGCTCGAACACCTGCTGAGCGGACTCGGTCAGCGCCGACTGGTTCCACGCGTACGCCGCGGCGCGCAGGGTCGCGATCAGCGTCGTCGGCGTCGCCAGGATCACCCGGCGCTCAGCGGCGTACTCGAGCAGGGACGGCTCGGTGTCGAGCGCCGCGGACAGGAACGATTCGCCCGGCACGAAGAGGATGACGAACTCCGGCGATGGCGACAGCCTGGTCCAGTACGCCTTCGCCGCCAGCTGGTCGACGTGTGTGCGGAGATGCCGTGCATGCGCTCGCAGGCGATCCTCACGGAAGTCGGCATCGTCGGACTCGGCTGCCTCCAGGAAAGCCGACAGCGGAACCTTCGAATCGACGACGAGATTCTTGCCCTCGGCAAGCCTCACGACCAGGTCGGGACGGAGCAGCCCGTCCTCGCCGACGGTCGTGGTCTGCTCGGTGAAGTCGCAGTGCGCGACCATGCCGGCCAGCTCCACCGTCCGGCGCAGGTGCAGCTCGCCCCAGCGTCCACGCACTTGCGGCTTGCGCAGCGCAGTCGACAGCGAGGCGGTCTCGCGGCGGAGCGCCTCGCCGCTCATGCGCACCTCGTTGACCTGTTGATGCAGCTGGCTCTGCCAGGCCGCCCGCCCCTGCTCGAGCTGATTCAGCTGCGCGTGCAGGCGATCCAGCGCCTCCTTGACGACGGCCTGCCCACCCATCTGCTGGCCGACCGACGTCCGCTCCTGCGTCAGCTCGACCACGCGGTCCTCGGCCGCATCCCGCTCAGCCGTGATCCGCGCGAGCTGGGCGCCATCCCGCCCGCGCACCCACAGCACGCCGAACACAGCACCCAGCAGCAGCCCCACCGCGAGGAAGAGCAGCACCAACAACACCGTCGTACCGGACATGTCACTGATAGTGCCGAAGCCCACCGACAGTTTCTGAAAACTACGCCTGGTGTCGGGGTGTCGCCTCGATGACGAAGGCCGGGCTGGCCGTTGGCACGGTGCCGGTGAGCTCCAGATCGGCCGCGGCGAGCAATGCGCGGTACTCGTCGACCGTGCGTTCGCGTCCGCCGGTCATGACGAGCATGTTGAGGTCGGAGAGCGCCGTACGGACGGGATCGGGGGATCGGTCCAGGAGTTGTTCGACGAGCAGCACGCGTCCGTCGGCGGGAAGTGCGCGACGGCAGACCCGGAGGATCTCGATCGACTCGGCATCCGCCCAGTCGTGGATCACCGACTTGAGCACCAGCGCGTCGCCGGACGGCACGCTCTCGAAGAAGCTGCCTCCGACCACCTGGAAGCCCTCGACACCCGCCACCACGTCGGGTTGATCGAAGAGGATCCCGGTGACGGCCGGATAGCGCTCGAGGATGCCGGACAGCAACCGCCCGCGCCCGCCACCGACATCGACCACGGTGTTGTAGCGGCTGAAGTCGTACGCGTCGACGACGGCATCGGTCAGCATCCCCGACATGGACGTCATGGCGCCGTCGAAGAGCTTCCGCTCCGATGGGTGCTTGGCGCGGTACTCCCAGACGGGCTCACCGTGGACGGTCGGGAACGCTGTCTCGCCGGTGCGAATGCTGTCCGCCAAACCGGTGTACGCCGCCCAGTGCGATCCCTGACCGATGAAGCGGACCCAGCCCGCGATCGGATGCGGTGCGTCGGACCGCAAGGCATCGCCCACCTCGGTGTTCGTGTACTTGCCGTCGTCACCGGCGTACAGCCCGAGCGCGATCAGGGCACGCATCAGACGGGTCAGTGACTGGCTGTCGGTGCCCGTGGCCTCCGCGAGCTCGGTCATGGTCTTCGGGCCCTCAGCAAGTACGTCGCTGAGGCCTAGTGTCGCGGCCACGTGCACCGCCTGCGTGACCTGGTAACCAGACACCAGGCGGTGAAGCTCTCGGGAAGCATCCATGGCGCATTCTGCGCCCGCGCAGGTCAGCAGTCCATGGCTGGGAACGAGTAGCCCTGGGCCTTCAGCAACGGGAGGACCTTGTCGAGCGCGGCGACGGTCTGGGCGCGGTTGCCGCCGCCGTCGTGCATCAGGATGATGTTGTGGTTGTGCGCGTGGGTCATGATGTTGTGCACGATCGCGTTCGTCCCGGGGCGGGCCCAGTCGCGCGGGTCGACGTCCCACAGGACCTGCACCATGCCGGCCGCCTTGATGTCGGCGCGGACCTTCGGGTTCGAGGCGCCGTACGGCGGCCGGAAGCAGGTCGACTGCGGTCCGTCGAAGATCTCGTGGTGCCGCCGGGCCGGCGTGATCGCGGTCAGCTGCGGGTGCGTGATCGAGTGGCTGCCGATCGTGTTGCCGGCGGCAAGCACCTGCTCGCGCAGGCCCGGGTGCGCGGTCTGCATCGCGCCGAGCTCGAAGAACGTCGCGTGCGCGCCGTACTTGGCCAGCACCTGCAGCACCTTCGGCGTCCAGAACGGGTCCGGTCCGTCGTCGAAGCTGAAGAACAGCACCTTTTTGTTGCCTGTGGCAAACGCTGCTGTCGGGTCCGGCGCCGGCTTGCGCGGTGTCGACGGCGGTGCGTTCAGCGTCGGTGTGTCGGTCGGTGTCGGCGACGGTGTCGTCGGGCTCGTCGAGGCTTTCGTGGTGGCCGCGGTCGGTTCCGGCTGCCGTTGGTGGCCGAGGGCCAGGACCAGCAGCGATCCGACGACGACGGCCAGCGCCACACCGGTCGCGACGAAGGCGGCGAACTTTCGCGACATCATGCTCCCCTTGCAAATCGGGCGGTTGTTCCCCAGCAACAGCTCCCCCTCAGGAGCCTCACGTCACTGAAGACGCCTTACCCGTCAGCATGGTTGGCACCGTGATGTTGCGGTGCGATCTCGACTGTTGCGGTCGTGCCTCGGTGGTACAGCCGGCCCTCGAGCGACTTCACACTCGCCACCAGCACGAAGCTCATGCTGACCAGCAACGACCATGCTCCGAACTTCGCCGGGTGCACGAGATGCCACACGTTCACCTGGTCCGGGTAGTTCCACGCGTCCAGGAACGTGCCGGCGTTCTCCGCGATCCACAAGAAGAATCCGATCAGCGCGAACGACACCGCCAGCGGCATCCGATAGCGCCGGACGCCGACGGTGAAGAAAACCCAGGTCCGCCGGAGCATGACGAGCAGACCGAGCGCGATCGGGATGCGCAGGTCGGGCAGCCATTGATGGGTGAAGAAGTTCGCATAGATCAGCACCGCGAAGACCGTGGTCAGCACCGGGCGGTAGTTGCTGACGCGGAGATCGAAGCGCCGCCACGCCTGACACAGGTAGCTGCCGACCGCGGCGTACATGAACCCGGCGAACAGCGGTACGCCGGCGAACTTCGTCACCGCGTCGCCCGGGTACTGCCACGAGCCGACGCTCACCTTGAACAGTTCCAGCCCGAGTCCGACCAGATGGAACCCGAAGATCACCGCCACCTCGCGCCACGTCTCCAGGCGCACCACCCAGAACAGCAACGTCAGGCCGATGCAGTAGATCAGCAAGGCGTCGTACCGGGCGATCGGCAGGTCGACGTACTTCGAGATCGCCAGAGCGGCGAACAGGAACGCCGGGAACAGGCAGGACACCACCTCCAGGCAGCCGAAGCGCAGGAATTGCACGCAGGCGAACACGAAGCGTGAGGGCAGGCTGGTGCGTTCTGTCCAGGTGGTCACAGACTGGAGACGTTGCTTGCGATCGCCTGGTTCGGACCAATAGGAACAGCCTTGGGAGGTGGGTGATGGATCCGAAGGTGGTGTACGAGACGGACCGGCTGCTGGTGCGTGACTGGGTGGACACGGACGGGGATCGGGTCTTCGACATCTACCGGCGCTGGGAGGTCTCGCGCTGGCTGGGCGCCGAGCCGCGGGTGATGCCGGACCGCGGTGCGGCCACGAAGGTGATCGAGCGCTGGAACGAGCGCAACCGCGACACGACGTACGGCGTCTGGGCGGTGGAGGAACGCTTGACCGGGACGGTGGCGGGCACGGTGCTGCTGGTGCCCTTGCCCGAGCCGTCGGACGGCAGCGCGGGACGAGGCGAGGTCGAGGTCGGCTGGCATTTCCACCCGGACGCGTGGGGCCGTGGGCTGGCGACCGAGTCGGCGCGGGGCGCGATCGAGCACGGGTTCAAGGCCGGCGTCGGTGAGATCTACGCGGTCGTCCGCCCGGACAACGTCGCCTCGCTGGCCGTCTGCGGACGGCTGGGCATGCGTCCCCTCGGCCGGATGGACCGCTGGTACGGCGCCGCACTGGAGGCGTTCGTCCTCTGACGATTGGGGTACTTCGGTGTTCGCCGCGTAACCTTGACGCCCGTGGCACTCACCATTGGAATCGTCGGGCTCCCCAACGCGGGCAAGTCCACCCTGTTCAACGCGCTGACCAAGAACGACGTACTCGCCGCGAACTACCCGTTCGCGACCATCGAGCCGAACGTCGGGGTCGTCGGCGTACCGGATGCGCGGCTGGGCAAGCTGGCCGAGCTGTACGACTCCGCGAAGGTGATCCCGGCCACCGTCCAGTTCGTCGACATCGCCGGCATCGTCCGCGGTGCGTCGGAGGGTGAGGGGCTGGGCAACAAGTTCCTCAGCCACATCCGCGAGTCGGACGCGATCTGCCAGGTCACCCGGGTGTTCCGCGACGACGACGTCACCCACGTCGACGGCAAGGTCTCGCCGTCCGACGACATCTCCACCATCCAGACCGAGCTGATCCTGGCCGACCTGCAGACCGTCGAGAAGGCGATCCCGCGGCTGGAGAAGGAAGCCCGGCTGAAGAAGGAGTCGGTCGCCGTCCTGGACGCGGTCCGGGAAGCGCAGAAGCACCTCGAGGCCGGTACGCCGATCATCGCGACCGACGTGGACCGCGACGCGATCCGCGAGCTGATGCTGATGACGGCCAAGCCGTACCTGTACGTCTTCAACTGCGACGCCGACGAGCTCGCCGACGACGAGCTGAAGCAGCAGATGCGGGACCTGGTCGCGCCGGCCGAGGCGATCTTCCTGGACGCGAAGTTCGAGGCCGAGCTGGTCGAGCTCGGCGACGAGGACGAGGCCCGCGAGATGCTGTCCGAGATGGGCATCGACGAGCCCGGCCTCGACGTCCTCGCGCGCGTCGGCTTCGACACCCTCGGCCTGCAGACGTACCTCACCGCCGGCCCGAAGGAATCCCGGGCCTGGACGATCAAACGCGGCGCCACCGCGCCCGAAGCCGCCGGCGTCATCCACACCGACTTCCAGCGCGGCTTCATCAAGGCCGAGATCGTCTCGTACGACGACCTCATGACCGCCGGCTCGATGACCGCCGCCCGCAGCGCCGGCAAGGTCCGGATGGAAGGCAAGGACTACATCATGCAGGACGGCGACGTCGTCGAGTTCCGCTTCAACGTCTGAGGGAAAGAGATGACGATGCTCGGCGCGCTGCCCTGTGTCGAAGGTCAGGTCCGGGTCCGCACTCTCGAGTACGGCGATGCTGCTGCCTACGCTCTGGGATCCAAAGACGAGTCGGTCAAGCGGCACGGGCACCTGCCGATCTCCGACTACACGGAGGACATCGTCCGGGAGCAGATCGACGGTGACATCGCGGCCGGGCTGGCGGACGGTTCCTTGGCTGTGCTCGCGATCGCCGACGTCGGCTCGGACGAATTCCTCGGCAGCATCGTCCTGTTCAACGTGCGGGCGGACCGGGCCGAGGTCGGTTTCTGGCTGGCTCCTTGGGGCCGGGGGAGGGGCGCGGCTCGGGACGCTCTTGCAGCGGCCGCGCGCCTTGCGGCTCGTCTGGGGCTGACCGTCCTGGACGCCAGGACCAGCCCTGACAACCAAGCCTCGCAACGGACCCTGCTCAGTGCCGGCTACCGTCAGGTGGGCGAGCCCGAGGCCGTGACTGCGCCGTCCGGAGAGGTGTTCACTGCCTTGAAGCTCGAGCGCTCGGTGGTCGAGTTCGGCCGCAACGGGTAGGACTTAGCGCATGGCAGACCTACAGCAGTTCGAAGACGCCTACGACCGCGCCGAAGCTGCTTATCTGAGCGCGATCCAGGCGGACCTTCCCAGGGCGGAGACGGCCCGCCTGGCAGGTGCGGTCGCGACCGCGGCGGCCGAGTTCAACACGGAGGCGTACCGCAGCCTGCACACCGCAGCCGGCTCCGAACGCGACGAGCTGGATCGCCTCACCGACCTGACCGAAACCCTCAGCGACCTCTGGACCGAGATCCACGCCGCCTACCAGGGCACCTACCCCAGGCCGGCAGACGGCTGAGAGTTGCTCATCGTGCCTCGACGTCGTCAGGAGGCATTCGGACAGTGCAGGTCTGCGCAAGCCTGCGCGGCTTCGTGGACTGAGGAGATCAGTTCTGCGGGGTCCAGGACTACGGCGGCGCCGGCTTGGGCCAGTACTGCGGCGCGGGCTTCGTGGTGGTTTTCCAGGTCGGTGTGGATGATCCACCAGCCGTCGGGGGCCGGGATCATGGGGGTTGTGGGGCGGAAGCGGCGTACGGCGTGGTCCCGGACTTTCAGGGTGATGGGGTACGAGGGGCGGGAGGCCTGGAACTCTCGTTGGGATTGGGCCCAGTAGGTGGCCAGGTCGAAGTCGGGTGGGCGGGTGAAGGGGCGGTCGGTGAGCTCGGCCGAGGTGAGGCGGGAGAGGCGGTAGGTGCGGAGGCGGCCGTCGGTCCGGGCGGCGACCAGGTACCAGGTGCGGGCCTTCGCGACCAGCCCCAGGGGAGAGACCTCGAACGGTTCGGTGCCGTCCCCATAGATGATCGCCAGGCGCAGTTCTTCCCACACCGCTCGGCGGCAGAGGTCCAGCCAGCGAGGGGTTTCGCGGTGGTCGTCCCAGCCGGCGTGGTCGATCAGGAGGCGTTGGCGGGCGTACTCGGCCTCGCGGCGGGTGCCCTCGGGAAGCGACGCGATCAGCTTGGTGACGGCGAGCTCGCTGGAGGCGTCCAGGCCGAGGTCGGCGAGCACGTGGGCGGTCGCGCCGACGAAGACCGACATCACCTCTGACGGCGTGAGACCGGTCAGCCGGGTGCGGTAGTCGGGGAGGAGCGCCCAGCCGCCGCGGCGGCCGCGGATCGAGTAGATCGGGACGCCGGCCAGGCTGAGGACCTCGAGATCGCGCTGGATCGTGCGCGGTGAGATGTCGAGCGCCTCCGCGAGTTGCGCGACCGTCGTCTGGCCGCGGGTCTGCAGGTACAGCAGGAGCCGGAGGAGCCGTTCTGCGCGCATGTCCCGACTATCTCAGGAAAATAAGCCATGAATGGGCGTCTTTTCTTCCTACGGTCGCCCACATGACTGCAGTCCAGGTCGAGAACCTCTCGATGTCCTACCAGGCCCCGGTCCGCAAGGGCGGCCTCCGTGCCGCGCTCGGCTCCCTGGTCAAACGCGAGTACAAAACCGTCCAAGCCCTCGATCAGGTCTCGTTCACGATCGCGCCGGGTCAGGTGTCCGGCTTCATCGGCCCGAACGGCGCCGGCAAGACCACGACGATGAAGATCCTCTCCGGGATCCTGCACCCGACCAGCGGCCAGGTCCGCGTCCTCGACACGGTCCCGTGGCACCGCCGCTCCGCATTCCTCAAGCGGATCGCGTTCGTGCGCGGCAGCCAGCCGGTCGGTGGATCGCAGGAGCTGACCGTGCTGGATTCCCTCGAGTACCAGCGCCTGCTGTACGACGTCCCGCGCGCCACGTTCCGCAGTACCCTCGCCGACCTCGAAGCCCTCCTCGACCTGGAACCCCTGCTGGAACGGCAACTCCGCGCGCTCAGCCTCGGCGAACGGATGCGGGTCGGCCTGGGGATGGCCCTCAGCTACCGCCCCGAGGTGCTGTTCCTCGACGAGCCGACGATCGGCCTGGACGTCAGCGCGGCGAGCCAGATCCGCGAGTTCGTCTCGGAGTACGTCGAACAAACCGGCGCGACCGTACTCCTGACCAGCCACTACATGGCCGACGTCGCCTCCCTGTGTCCGCGCCTGATCCTGATCGACCACGGCCGCGTCCAGTACGACGGCCCGCTCGCCGAACTGTCCGCCCGGCTCTCGCCGTACAAGTTGATCCGGATCTCGACGCAGGGCGATCCGACCGCGTTCGGCGAGGTGGTCGAGAAGGCGGACGGGCAGTGGGTACTGCGGGTGCCGCGGGACGAGGTCGCCGGTACGACGGCCCGCCTGCTACAGGCGCTGGAGATCGTCGACCTCGCGGTGGAGGAGCCGCCGTTGGAGAAGGTCATCGACCAGGCGTATCGCGAGGGGCTGCGATGAGGACCGCGGTACTACTCGGTTTCCGGCTCCGGCAGGAGGTGCTCGAGTGGTCGGGCGCGTGGTGGTTCCTGCTGACGCTCGTCGTGCAGGCGGTCGTGGCGCCGCTGATCGGGTTGTTCGTCTGGTCCGCGGTCTACCCGGATGATCCCTCGATCGCGCGGTACTACGTCGCGGTCATCCTGGTGACGTTGATGACCGAGTCGTTCGAGCAGCACACGTTCTCCGAGCGGATCTACGACGGGACGCTGAGCCACGAGCTGCTCCGCCCGCAACCGGTGGTGATCGGCGTGATCGGGATGAACCTCGCGATCCGCGCCTGGCTGACGTTGCTCGGGGCACCGATCGTGCTGCTGACCGGGATCGCGTTGCGGGTCGGCTTCGACTGGTCGGCGGTGCTCCGGAGTACGCCGTACATCGTGCTGGCCGCGGTGCTCGTGTTCCTGTGGACGTTCCTGCTGGCGTTGACCGCGTTCTGGACCGATCGCGTGCATGCGGTCGTGGGGTTCGGCAGTCAGTTGGTGTTCCTGTTCGGCGGTACGGCGGCGCCGATCGGACTGCTGCCGGAAACGTGGCGCCGGATCGCCGAGGTACTGCCCTTTTACGCGATGAGCGGCCTCCCCGCCGAGATCGCAGCCGGGAACGGGAGGGGCTCGCTTGGCTATCAACTGATCTGGGTGGTGGTGCTCGTGGCTGTGGTCACGGTCGTCTGGCGGTCCGGCGTACGGCGGTACACGGCGGTGGGATCGTGAAGCTGCTGCGGCTGGTGGGTGTGGGGTTCTCGATGGCGCTGCGGCGGAGTGTGGCGTTTCGGGTCAACCTGGTGTTCGACGTACTGCTGGCGTTCACCGGACTCGGTACGGCGGTGGCCGCGGTGCTGATCGTGTTCACGCGGGCGGACAGTCTGGTGGGGTGGTCGAAGGCGCAGTTCCTGATCTTGATCGGGACCTATCAGTTGATCACCGGGCTGCGCGCGACGTTCATCGATCCGAACCTGTCGTGGTTCCCGGAGACCGGGATCCGGAACGGGAAGCTCGACGCGTACTTGTTGCAGCCGGCGTCGAGTTTGTTCCTCGCCAGTCTGTCGCTGTCCTCGCCGCTCGCCTTGATCCAGCTCGTGCTGGGTATCGGCGTGCTGGGTTGGGGGATCGCGGCGGCGGACCAGGTGCCGAGCGTCGGCGGTGTGGTGAGTTGGCTGGTGCTTGTCGTCGCGGGGCTCGTGGTTACCTGGGCGTTGAGCGTGCTGCTGGCATGCCTGGCGTTCTGGGCACCGAAGCTGCAGCTGGACGTCTTCTTCCACTCCGCTTGGCAGTTGGGCCGGTATCCGACGGACGTCTTCGCGCGCCCGATCCGGGTCGCCCTCACCTATGTGTTCCCGATGGCCCTCATCGCATCGATCCCGTCGACAGCACTGCTGCGTGGCCCGCAGACAGGAGCACTGGCCGGCGGAGTGCTCGCGGCCATCACCGCGGCTGCACTCGCTGCCCTGGCGTGGAAAGCCGGGCTGCGCCGCTACACCGGCGCGACCTCGTGATGGTGCATAAGAACGGGAGGTAGTTGTCTTTTCGGCCGCTCGACAGCCCCTCGGCAGGCGTGGAGTGGCCTATGCGTACATGTCTACGTCCAGTTCTTAATGCACAGGAAATGCGGTCGACCGGCGGGTTAGTCTCGCGGGCATGGTTGATGCGTTGTTCGGGGTACCTCGGTTGGTGGCGGTTTATGACTCGCTGGATGCGGAGCGGGGGGATCTGGAGCATTACGTCGCGATGGTGGGGGAGTTCGGGGCTCGGCACGTGCTGGATGTCGGGTGTGGGACGGGGGAGCTGGCTTGCTGGCTGGCTCGGGTCGGGGTGGACGTGGTCGGAGTGGATCCGGCGGCGGCCTCGTTGGAGGTTGCTCGAGGCAAGGAGTTTTCCGAGCGGGTGCGGTGGCTCCACGGGGACGCGACGACGTTGCCGCCGTTGCAGGTGGATCTCGCGGTGATGACGGGGAACGTGGCGCAGGTGTTTCTGACCGACGAGGGGTGGTCGGCGACGCTGGACGGCGTACGTGCGGCGTTGAAGCCTGATGGGCGGTTCGTGTTCGAGACGCGGGATCCGGCGCGGCGGGCGTGGGAGGAGTGGACGCGGGAGGGCACGCATCAGGTGCAGCCGGTCGCGGAGGGCGGCACGGTGGAGGTCTGGACCGAGCTGGTCGAGGTGGAGTTGCCGTTCGTGTCGTTCCGGGCGACGTACGTCTTCTCGTCGGATGACGCCGTCCTCACGTCGGACTCGACGTTGCGGTTCCGGGAGCGGGATGAGGTCGAGGAGTCGCTGACGGCGGCCGGGTTTGTCGTTGACGAAGTACGGGAGGCTCCGGACCGGCCGGGCAAGGAGTGGGTGTTCGTGACTAGGCGGCTTTGAGTAGCGCAGACAGGGTGCGGTGGGCGGTGCGGGACATGACCGGGTTGGTTTCGACGTAGTACCAGAGACAGCCGATCGCCTGCGCGAACGCCCAACCCATGCCGCGGCGCCATTCGGCGTCGTCGCTGCCGAGCGCGGTGCGGAATGCGTCGCGGGCGGTCGGATCGAGGAGATTCCAGGCCGGCTGGAGATCCATCGCGGGGTCGGACACCGTGAACGTGCCGACATCGATCACGCCCGCGAGCCGGCCCTCCTCGGCCAGCAGGTTGCCGGGCATGAGGTCGCGGTGTGTCCACGCGTCCGGCTCGGTGCGCGGCGTCGTGCGCAGGTCGGCCCACAACCGGGCGAGTCCGTCCACGTCGATCATGCCGCGACTGCGCTCCAGCCCGTCCGCGACGGACCCGTCCTGCGAGGTGAGTACGCCGCCACGCCAGGAGCCCGTGAACACCCGCCCCTCGGTCGGCTCGGCACGCAGCGCGAGTACGAAGCGCGCCAGGTCGTCGGCGAACGCAGTCGATCCGGCGACGTCGGCGTCGTACGCGATCGTCCCGTCGATCCAGCTGTAGATGCTCCACGGCAGCGGATAGCCCAGGCCCGGCGTACCGAGAGCGATCGGCTCCGGCGTCGGGTACGGCGAGATGCGCAGCAACCGCCGCGCTGCATCGGCCTCGTCCTCGAGCTCAGCGCGCACTCTCGCGACATCACCGGGCAGGATCGGGAACCGGGCCACGAGGTCGGCGCCGATCCGGAACAGCGCGTTGACCGTCCCGTGCGAAGGCACCGCCCGGACCGTGAGCCCGCTCCAGTCCGGGAACTGCTCCTGGATCAGTCCCTCGACCAGCTCGACCGTCACGTCCAGTTGACCCGCATGCATGACCACGCGCAGCAGTATCCGGGAGGTATCTGCCTACTGCACATCAATTAGCAAAGCCGGCGCGACGCGCGCCGACCCGATGCCACGGTCCGGTTTGCCCAGCCGGAACCGCACCTTCCCCTTCAACACCGTCCCGGACTCGGCCTGCCCGTCGACCAGCTCCTCACCGGGGAACAGCGTGAACGTCCACCGCTCGTTGTCCTCACAGTCCGGCGGAGTCGCACCACATTGCAGCACGCGAGCACCCCAGACCTGGCGAGTCATCCACCGCCGGGTGTCCTGGCCCAGTACGACGAAATCGTCCTCGCGGATCACGTCGTTGTAGCTGCCGAGGGACGGGCCATAGGACCCGACCACGGTCACGACCAGCTGCCATGGTCGCTCGGGCAATGCAGCCCCGGCCGGCAAGCGTTCGTCGAAGACGTCGGCGGCGCGCACTTCGGCCGGGAGCGGTCGGCGAGTGTCGAGCTTCGCCGGATCCGGGACCAGGAGTACGCCGTACTCCACCTCATCCGCGAAGCGGGCGCCGGCGAAATGGTCGCTGAGCGCCAGCGTTGCCTCCTCGGCGCGCTTCCAGGTCTCGGGCGGGAACTCGGACCGCAGGTACTCGCGGGTTATCGCGGGCAGGCCGCGCTCGCGGACGAGTGCTGCGACCGGCTCGTAGGAGCTCCAGCCGGACGTGGCCAAGCGATCGATCAGGTTCATCTCGGCACAGGCTAGTGAGCCCCGCCGACAGTTCTCAGTGCGTCGCGAGTGGACGGGCGCGATCCGTGGCCAGGCGGACGGCGAAGACGGCGAGCGCGGTGCCGGTGAGGTAGCGGTGGATGCGCATCCAGGTGGGGCGGCGCGACAGGAACACGGCGACCGAGCCCGCGGTGATCACGAAGACGGCGTTCATGACGACGCCGACCGTCAGCTGAGTGAGGCCGAGGACCAGGCTCTGCGCACCCAGATGACCGCGGGACGGGTCGAGGAACTGGGGGAGCAGGGAGATGTAGAGGATCGCGATCTTCGGGTTGAGCAGGCAGGTGAGCAGGCCCATGCCGAACAGTTTCCGCGGGCGGTCGGGCTCCAGCTCCTGCGTGGCGAAGACCGAGGCGCCGCCGGGGCGCAGGGCGTTCCAGGCGAGCCAGAGCAGGTACGCCGCGCCGGCGAGCTTCAGCGTCAGGTAGATCTCGGCGACGAGCGCGAACAGGGTCGCGAGGCCGGCGCTCGCCGCGAGCAGGTACACCAGGAAGCCGATGCCGACCCCGGCCAGCGAGATCAGGCCGGCGCGGCGGCCCTGGACGATCGAGCGGGAGACCAGGTAGATCATGTTCGGTCCCGGCACGATCACCAGGCCGAGCTCGACCAGCGCGATCCCCAGCAAGGCCTCGTTGCTCACCAGCATTCCCTGTCCCTCCGTCGGCGTACGGCGAACCTAACAGCGTGCCCCGCGCCCCGGCCGGGGATTTTCTGCAGGTGAGACAGGGGGTATTCCAGTCGCGGTTCGCGCTCACCCTCGGTTAGCGTGGGGGCGTACGCCTACGGTTTGAAGGAGACGGTATGAGCGACAAGTCCAGCGAGCCGGCGGACGATCTGCAGAAGAAGTTTCGGGAAGCGCTCGAGCGGAAGAACGCCGGGAAGCACTCGCATCCGGGATCCGGAGTGCGGGGGCAGGGCGTCGGCGACGCGCACAACGACAAGCAGAAGCGCCAGTTCCGGCGCAAGTCCGGCAGCTGAGTTCCGCCAAGTACTGTCCATCCATCCGCATGAGCCCCGGGTTGCCGCCCGGGGCTCGACTTTTCTCCGGGACGGATCCTGGGCTCGACTAGAGTCGGTTGGGTGAGCGTTCCGCTGCATTTCGTGGTGAAGACCCGGCTGGTGGAAGTGGTCGAGGGGCTGGGTGAGGGGACGGCGTTGCCGCCGGAGCGGGTGCTGGCGAAGGAGTTCGGGGTATCCCGCTGGACGATGCGGCAGGCGATCCGGGAGCTGATCGCGGACGGGCGGCTGCGGGCGCGGCAGGGGCAGGGCACGTTCGTCGCGACGCCGAAGCTGGTGCAGCCGCTGGCGCTGGTGAGCTACACCGAGGCGCTGCGGGCGCAGGGGCATACGCCCGGGCGTGAGGTTGTTGCGTTCGACGAGATCGCGGCCGATGCGGTGCTCGCGGAGCAGCTCGACATCGCCGAGGGCCAACCGGTGCACCGGTTGGAGCGGGTGCTGTTCGCGGACGGGCAGCCGATCGGGCTCGAGACGACGTACCTGGCGGTTGACCGCTTCCCGACGTTGCGCACCGTGCTGGAGCCGACCGGCTCGCTGTACCGGTGCCTGACCGATCAGCTCGGGGTGCGGTTCGGCGAAGGCGAGGAACTGGTCGAGACCGTGATCGCGACCCCGCGCGAGGCCGAACTGCTGAAGGCCACCCAGTCGCTCCCGATGCTGCTCCTGCACCGCACCAGTCGCGACACCGACGGCCGCCCGATCGAGTCGGTCCGCTCCCTCTTCCGCGGCGACCGCGTCGGTTTCCGCGCCACCCTCCGCCCGTAAGCCCTCGCCCGGCCTCACTCGGAGCCTGGTCCGCTGCCGGGGATGCGGATCTCCAGGCCATCACAATCGCGAGTCCGCGGCGACCGCAGGCGGTGAGCCGGTCGGGTCGGCAGATTGTGATGGCCTGGGGATCCGCCCAACTGTTCGCCCGGGCGCGTGCGTGATCGCGGTCGTCCAGATCGCGTTGTCGCTCGGCCTGTACGCCGTACTGCGGATGGCACTCGGAGGTCGCCGTGCTCGTCTGGACTAGGACAGGGAAGGCGATCGTCTGGACCGCGTTTGCCGTGGTGTTCGGGCTGCTTGTCCTGCTGCCGTTCCTGGTGGTGATCGCGGCCGCGTTCGCCGGCTCGTGGAACGGCGTACTGCCCTCGGATCCGACCGGCGATCACCTGCGGCAGGCGTTGTCGGGTGATGAGCTGGCTTCGTTGTCAGTCAGTTTGCAGACCGCGTTCCTGGGTGGACTACTCGCGGTGGTGTTCGGCACGTGGGGTGCGTTGGCCGCCTATCGCTCCCGATTCACGAGAGTCGCGGACGCGATGCATCACCTGCCGATCGCAGTACCGTCGGTGGTGGTCGGGCTCGGTCTGCTGGTCGCGTTCTCGCGGCAGCCGGTGCTGCTCAACGGGACCAGGTGGATCGTGGTGATCGCACACCTCGTGCTGATGGTTGCCTTCAGCTACGGAACGGTTGCCGCGGCACTGCAACGGCTCGATCCGTCGTACGCCGACGTCGCCGCATCGCTCGGCGCCTCGCCGGCCCGGGTGCTGTGGCGCGTCCGGCTGCCGATGCTGCTGCCTGCCGTCACGTCGGCAGCCGGACTGTCGGTCGCGTTGTCGATGGGTGAGGTCGGCGCCACGATCATGGTCTATCCCGCGTCGTGGCGGACACTGCCGGTGAGCATCTTCGCGCTCACCGATCGCGGCCAGACGTTCGTCGCCGCGGCCGAGGCCGTGGTGTTGCTGGCGGCAACCGTTGTGCTGGTCCTCGTCCTCGACCGTTTCCGGTGCCGGGCCGCCGAGCGCTGATCGGCCGGCCCGGCACCACGGTCAGCTTGCGTCGACGGAGTCCAGCAGGTCGGCCAGCCGCCCCAGCTCGGGCTCCCAGCCCATCCGGTGGTTGGCGGCGTCCTCGGCGTTCGCGAAGCCGGTGTGGCTGAGCACCATTCGGGTGCCGTCGGCAACTTCCGTCAGCTCCACCTCGACGCGGGTCGGCTCGTCCTCGGTGCCGTCCCACTTCCAGCTGAACACCAGCCGGCGCGGCGGCTGCACCTCCAGGTAGCTGCCGCGCACCACGTGCGGCCCCATCTCGACGACGTACTCGCCACCGACCCGGACGTCGGCCTGCACCTTCAGGTCGAACTTCGGGTTCGGGCAGTACCACCGGGCCAGCAGCTCGGCGCGGGTCCAGGCGTCGTACACCCGCCCGATCGTTGCCGGAAGCACCCTTTCGATGTGGATCTCAGTGTCCATCGTCGTCCCCTCGCAAGAGTTCTTCCAGCCGGTCAACGGTGCTGTTCCAGTACGTCGTGAGGTCGCCGAGCCACTGCTCCAGCTCGGAGAACGCCTCCGGCCGGAGTGTGCACACCACCGTCCGCCCGACCCGCTGCCGGCGCACCAAACCCGCGTCCACCAGCACGCCGACGTGCTTGGTGATCGCGGGTGGGGTGATCCGGTGCGGCTCGGCGAGCTCGCCCATCGTGGCGTCGCCCCGACTCAGCCGGCTCACGATCGCCAGCCGAGTCGGGTCTGCGAGCGCCCCGAACGTCCTCGTTAGCACCTGCAACACTTCACCAGATGGTGAAATGATCTGTCAAGGGCGCACCTCGAACACCAGGTTGAACGGCGTCTCCGCGACCGTCCGGAACCGGCTGAACCCGGCGGCCTTGGTGACGTCCCGGATCCGCGCGGGGCCGGCCTGCGTGCCGAGCGCCAGTCCGACCGGCTGGGACAGTGAAGCCGGCGTGCAGAGAAGCGTGGAGAAGCCGTAGTACGCCCGGCCGACCGGGTTGAGGTTGTCCTCGACGTGGTCGCCGGCCATCGGCTCGACGAGCATCCACGTGCCGTCGGGCGCCAGCGCCTCCCGCACATGCTTGGCCGCACCGACCGGATCGCCCATGTCGTGCAGTGCGTCGAAGGTCGTCACCAGGTCGAACCCGGACCCGCTGAAGCGGTCGGCCGCTGCGACCTCGAAGGACACCCGATCACCGACGCCCGCATCCGCCGCACGCAGCCGGGCGGTCTCGATCGACGCCTGGTGGTAGTCCGAGCCGATGAAGGTCGACCGCGGGAACGCCTCGGCCATCAGGATGGTGGACGAGCCGTGCCCGCAGCCGATGTCAGCCACGGTCGCACCGGCTTGCAGCTTCTCCACCACGCCGTCGAGCGCGGGCAGCCAGCTGGGCAGCAGGTTCGCGTTGTACGACGGCCGGAAGAACCGCTCGCATCCGACATGCACGTCCGTTGTGTGCTCGTGCCATCCGACTCCGGCGCCGCTGCGCGCCGCCTCGATCGTCTCCGTCGTGTGCTGCAGCGTGCCCAGTGCGATCTGGAAGAAGCCGGGCAGGTACGCCGGGCTGCTCGGATCGGTCATCGCAACGGCATGCTCTGGCGGCAGCGTGTAGCGACCTGTACCCGCGTCGTACTCGACGATCCCGCCGGCGGCTTGCGCGTTCAGCCACTCGCGGGTGTAGTGCTCGTCGGTGCTGGTCCGCTCGGCGAGCTCGGTCGGCGTGGCCGGGCCCTGGTCGGCGAGCGCCTGGTAGAACCCGAGGCGGTCACCCATCACCACCAACGCCGCGTTCAGCGTTGCCCCCACCTCGTCCACGGCCTTGAACACGAAGCCCATCAGTTTGTCGCTGTCGATTGCAACAGTCATTTGCTTTGCCCCCTAGTGGTTTCGGTACCGCGAAACCTAGGCACGGTGGACGGACCATCGCATCAGGTGGGGTCCCTAGGGCACACTGCGAGACATGCTCATCGGGCGGGAGGCGGAGCGCCGGGTAGTCGAGCAACTGGTCGCGGGGGCGCGGGTCGGAGCCGCTGGGGTGCTGCTCGTCACCGGTGAGCCCGGCATCGGCAAAACCAGCCTGCTGGACGAAGCCGCCGCAATGGCCGGCGGACTGCGGATCCTGCGAGCACGCGGTGCCGAAGCCGAACGCGAGGTCCCGTTCGCAGCACTGCTCCAATTGCTGCGACCAGCCTTGTCCAGCCTCGACCGCATCCCCGGACCGCAACAGTCGGCGCTCGCATCGGCGCTGGCGTTGCGGCCTGAGACCGGGACGCCCGCGGATCGTTTCGCCGTCGGTGCTGCAACACTCAGCCTGATCTGCCGGTACGCCGAAGACGCACCGCTCGCCCTGATCATCGACGACGCCCATCTACTGGACCGTCCCTCCGCAGAAGCCCTCCTGTTCGCGGCCCGGCGACTGGTGGCCGATCCGATCGTCATGCTGATCGCAGCCCGCGCCTACGAGCCGCACCCACTCGAGGCCGATCTCCCGCGACTGGAACTGGGCGGGATCACGCTGGAGGCCGCGCAGCAGCTCGTACAGCACCTGCCAGGCGACCTGGTCGCGCAGCTCTACCGGACCGTGGCAGGCAACCCGCTGGCTCTCCTGGAGCTGGCCGACGACCCGGACCGCGTGCTCCGGACGCCACCTGGTGTGCCGTTCCCTGTACCCGCGATGGTCGCAGAAGCCTTTGTCAGCAGGGCAAATCGGCTCAGCCAGGAAGCACGCACCGCGCTGCTGGTCGCGTCGATCGACGACTGTGAACTAGGAGCCGTGGCGCGTGCGTGTGCGGAGCTCGGCGTCGACGTCGCGGTGCTCGAGGAGGCCGAGGCGGCCGGCCTGGTCGCGATCCGCGACGGTGAGGTCGTATGGCGGCATCCGCTGGTCCGCTCCGCGATCTACACGAGCGCCGACCCGGCAGAACGGCGTACCGCGCATCGAGCGGTGGCCGGCACTACCCCGGACGAAGACCGACGGGCGTGGCACTTGTCCGAGGCAGTCCTTGGCACTGACGACGAAGTGGCTGCCGGACTGGTCGTTGCGGCCGAGCATGCTGCTGCTCGCGGCGCACATGCGGTCGCGGCGACGGCGTACGAACGGGCTGGTCGACTCAGTGAAGGACTGCAGGACCGCGCACTGAGACTGGTTGCCGCTGGGGAGTCGGCGTGGTCGGCCGGACTGGCGGAGCGCGCTGAGGCCCTGCTCGCCGACGCGTTGAGCCTGCGTCCGCCGCTGCCGGTGAAGCTCCGGGCGCAGGAGATTCGCGGCGACATCGAGGTGAAGTGCGGCTCGCCACGCCGGGCCCGCGACATTCTCGTCGCAGCGGCGGCGGAGTGCACCGACCCCGAAGTCGCCACCGGGTTGCTCGCTGACGCGGTAGCGGCCTGCTTCCGGCTGTGTGATGCTCCGGCCGGGCTGGAGATCGCGCACGAGATCGACCGCCTCCGACCGGCTGTCGACCGCCCTGGTCCGCGGATCATGAGCATGCTGGCGAGCGGTGTCGCCAAGGTCCTCGCCGGTAGCGGCGGAATGGATCAGATCCGGGCAGCGATCAGACTGGAGCCGTCGGACGAGCTGGACCGCGACCGCCGCCGGCAGGTCTGGATGGTGCTGGCCGCCCTCTTCCTGCGGGAGACAGGTACCGGCCGGACGCTGTTGCACCAGGCGATGCTCGAACGGCGGGAGCAGGTCGCCCTCGGGACTCTGCCTGGCCTGTTGTTCGTGCTGGCCCGCGATGACGCGACCACTGACCGCTGGGCCGACGCGGAGACGTCGTACGACGAGGGCATCCGGCTGTCCCGCGAGACCGGTCAGACGACCGAACTGGCGATGAACCTGGCCGGACTGGCGTGGCTATGGTCCCACCAGGGCAGACCGGAGTGCCGGGAGGTCGCTGCGGAGTGCCTGCGGATCTGTGCGGCGCAGGAGATCCACCTCGGCACGCTGTGGTCGCTGTTCGCGTTGGGCGACCTGGAGTTGGGGCGTGGTGATCCGGCGGCGGCACTGCCGCAGTACGAGCGGTTGGTCGACGTACTGGCTGAGTACGGGTTGAAGGACCCGGATCTGTCGCCGGCACCTGAGTTGGTCGAGGTGTACCTACGACTGGGGCGTGTCGAGGATGCGAAGCGGGTATCGGGGGAGCACTCCGCTCTGGCTGAGGCGAAGGGCCAGCCGTGGTCGTTGGCGCGAGCAGCGCGGGCGCGCGGTGTGGCCGGCGACAATGAGCAGGACTTCCTGCTGGCGCTCAGTCGTCACGAGGTGACGCTGGATGCGTTCGAGTTCGCTCGGACACGTCTTGCGTACGGTGCGTGGCTGCGGCGAGTACGGCGCCGCATCGACGCGCGGACGCAGCTCCGACTCGCGGTGGAGGGCTTTGACGCGCTCGGTGCCCGCGGTTGGGCAGATCAGGCCGCGGCGGAGCTCAAGGCGACCGGTGAGACCGCGCGACGTCGAGTGCCGAGTACGGCGGACGAGCTGACTCCACAGGAGCGGCAGATCGCCGTACTGCTCGCGGACGGGAACAGCATCCGGGAGGCCGCGGCCCGGCTCTTCCTGAGTCCGAAGACCGTCGAGTACCACCTGCGCAAGGTCTACACGAAGCTCGGCATCCACTCCCGCACCGAGCTCGCCGAGCATTTGGGCCGAACGTAGGCTGGCCGCTATGAGGCAGCCGTTCACGGAGACCAGCGGAATCGCCCGGCACTGGGGCTTCGAGGACCTCGCGGCCAACGGACCGGTGCAGCGGCTGACGCTGTTCACCGGCGTCCCGGTGTGCCTGGTGACCGGGTACGCCGAGACGCGCGAACTGCTCGCCCATCCGGATGTCGTCCGCTCTCCACTGGACGGGCCGCACCGCGACACGATGATGGACGACCTGATCAACCGGACCGAGCGGCACATGCTCGGTGCGAACCCGCCGGACCACACCCGGTTGCGCAAGCTGGTCACGGCCGCGTTCACCCGCCGCCGGATCGACGCGCTCGAGCCGCGGATCCGCGAGATCGCGGCCGGCCTGCTCGACGAGATGGCCTCCGCGGGCGATCCCGTGGACCTGGTGAACGCGTACAGCTACCCGCTGCCGATCACGGTGATCTGCGAGCTGATCGGCATCCCCGCGGTCCGCCGTGAGGACTTCCGCCAGTGGTCCTCGGTGTTCGTGAACGCGAGCATGCACACCGCCGAGGAGTACATCGAGGCGACCACGCTGATGCTCGACTTCGTCCACGAGCTGATCACGCAGAAGCAGGCCGCGCCGACCGATGACCTGCTGTCCGGACTGATCGCGGCCCGCGACGGCGGCGACCGGCTGAGCGAGGACGAACTGACCTCGATGATCTTCCTGCTGCTCGCGGCCGGTCATGAGACCACGGTCAGCCTGATCACGAACGGCGTCCACGCCCTGCTCCGGCACCCGGACCAGCTGGAGCTGCTGAAGGCCGAGCCGTACCGGCTGCCCGCCGCGGTCGAGGAGCTGCTCAGGTACGACGGTCCGCTGCAGGCCGCGATCCCGTACATCTCCCAGGCGCCGATCGAGATCGCCGGGACCCGGATCGAGGCCGGTGAGGTGATCGTGTTCGCGCTGCTGCCGGCGAACCGCGACCCGCGGAAGGTCGAGCGGCCGGACGAGCTGGACATCACCCGCCCGGACTCCGCGCACCTCGCCTTCGGGCACGGGATCCACCACTGCCTCGGGGCGCCGCTGGCCCGGCTGGAGGGCCGGATCGCCCTCGGCATGCTGTTCGAGCGCTTCCCCGGCCTACGCCTGGCCGAGCCGGACCGCGACCCGCTCCGCACCCCCGGCCTGCTGATGAACGCGATCCGCGAACTGCCGGTTCACCTCTGAACATCCGGTGAACCACTGCTGAATCACATGCATGGGATTGCGGCGATCTTGGCGGTGGATGGCATCCTTGGCCGGGTGACGGAGTTGCTAGAGGTCGCGCGGCACCTGCTCAGCTTTGCGATGGCCTCGCACTGGCTGCTACTCATCCTGTTCGTGGCCGCCGCTGTCGACGCCGTCTTCCCGGTGGTTCCGAGCGAGGGCATGGTCATCACCGCGGGCATGGCCGCGGCCGCCGGTCACCAGAACCTGCTGCTGGTGATCGCCGTCGCGATGGTCGGCTCCGTCATCGGCGAGTCCACCTGTTACTTCATGGGCCGTGGCTCCGGCCCGGCGCTGCATCGCTGGATGAAGCGCCAGGAGCGCCGCCAGCAGATGTACGACCGGGTGTCCGGCGCGCTGCACGCGCGCGGCGGGCTGATCCTGATGACGGTCCGCTACATCCCCGGCGCCCGGATGGTCGCCACGCTGACCGCGGGCGCGACGCGGTACTCGTTCAAGAAGTTCATCGTGTTCACGTTCTTCGGGGTGACGATCGCGTACACGTACGTCGCGCTGCTCGGCTACCTGGGCGGGGACGCGTTCGCGCACGACCAGCTGAAGGGGCTCGCGTTCAGCCTGGGTCTCGCGGCGACGATCGGTCTGGTGGTCGAGACGACCCGCCGGATCGCGGTCAGACGCCGTACCGCGAAGATCACGAGCGCCTAACGATCGACCCCTGGGTTTCCGCCCAGGTGCGTGTCCCGGACCAACCTTGGCGCGCCCGCATGCGTCAGTAGAGGCGTGGTGAGGCCTGGGGCGAACCTCGTGGGCGCCGCGCTCGTAGTCGCGGCCGTCCTGGCCGGATGCGCCGACGTACCGCTCGAAGGCGCTCCCAGCCCGGGCAGATCGACCGCTCCCAAGCCACCAGCCGGTACGCCGTCGAAGCCTGGCGCACCCTCGCCGTCGCCGACGAAGCCGAGTACGCCGTCGCCGTCACCCTCCAAGCCGAGCACTCCGGTGCCTGGACAGAAACTGCCTGCTGCCGCGCCGGTACTGCGCTCCTTCCCCGGACGCCTGCCGAACGGCAAGCCACCGCTCTTCGTCGTGGTCTCGTTCGACGGCGCCGGTGACTTGGCGCTCTGGGCCCGCTGGCGCGCTGTCGCGAAGCAGGTCAACGCACGGATGACGTTCTTCCTCTCCGGCCCGTACCTCTACCCAGGCAACCACCGCACCGACTACAAACCGCCGTACCGTCAGCCAGGCGCGTCCGAGATCGGCTGGGGTGACGCGGCCAACGTGCTCGGCCGGACGAAGGTACTGCGCGAGGCGATCGCCGAAGGCCACGAGATCGGCACGCACGCGAACGGTCACTTCTGCGGCACGAACGGCATCGGCCGGTGGACCACGGCGCAGTGGACCGCCGAGCTGAGCGCTTTCGACCAGATGGTGCGGACCGGACCGACGCTGGCCGCAGGCAAGACCGTCGCACCGCCGTTCGACCCGTCGACCGTCAAGGGCATGCGGACACCGTGCCTGGAGGGCAACCGGCCCGCGTACCGGCAGGCGATGGTCCAGCGCGGCATGCTGTACGACGCGTCTGCGCCCGGCTACATCACCTGGCCGAAGAAGCTCGACGGCCTGTGGAACTTCCCGCTGGAGTCCGTGACGCTGGCCGGCACCGGCAAGAAGACGCTGACGATGGACTACAACCTGTGGTTCGCGCAGACCCAGGCGCGCAAGGCTCCGCTCGCTCAGGCGCCCGCACTGAAAGCACAGGTGCTCGCGACGTACCAGCAGGCGCTGGCGAAGTCCCGGGCGAGCGGCAACCCGCCGCTGTTCCTCGGCAACCACTTCAACCGCTGGAACAACAGCGTGTACTCCGACGCCTTGACCGACTTCGTCAAACAGACATGCACGCAGCCCGACGTACGGTGCGTGTCCAACATGGAGCTGGCCAGCTGGCTGGCGAAGTACGGCGTACCTAGCGGTCAGAACCGGCCGTCATAGCTCCAGGTAGCCGTACGCGCTCTGCCAGGTGCCGCCGTCCTTGATCCGGCCGACGACCAGCCGCTGCAGGCGGGTGTCCTGCGGGAGCTCGTCGAGGTGGTCGGTGCCGTGGGTGCGGAAGGTGAAGAAGATGGCGCTGTCCTGGCTGTCGTTCGGTGTCCCGTACGGCGTGAAGCGGCGGCCGAACTTCACCATGTTGGAGTCCTGCGGCAGGTTGTCGAGCAGGTACGGGTCGATCAACCAGGACCACAGGTTCGCCGTCTTCACCGGATACTCCGGGAAGTAGCGCGGGAAGAACTCGCGGGCCTGCTGGAGGCTCTCGTCGACCAGCTCAGGGGTCAGCGGACCCGACTCCGGGATGTGTACGCCGATGATCCACTCACCGGTCTCCGTGCCCGGGACGGGCCGCTCCTCCGAGACCTGGTGCAGCAGGTACTGCAGGCGGCCGAACGCGTAGAGCTGGCCGGTCCAGGCGATCGTCAGCCACCAGTGCGTCTCCAGGCTGTACTCACCGTGCGTACGACGACTCACCTTGAGCTGCTGTCCCAGGTCGGCCAGCGACGCCCAGCTGATGTCGTCCGGGATGCCGCGCTCCGTGTGGAACCGGCGGACGTCCGGAACGGTGTCCAGGAACGCCTGGACCGAGTTCCGCGGGTCCTCCGGCATCCGGAACTCGGGCTCGGTCCCGAGCTTGCCGATCCCGGCCCGGATCTGGTCGGCCAGGTCCTTCACCACCGCCGCATCCGGCGTGAACGCCTCAGCCGCCTCCCGGTCGGCATCGGCGAAACCCAGCAGGCGGTACTCCTCAGCAGTCGTCACTCGTCAACGGTAACCGATGTAAACGAGCCAGAGACTTACGATTCGGCTGGTGGGCGAGAACGAGAAGTAGGGAGAGGAGGGCGGGGTGAGCTATCAGCGGTTTCCGGTGACCGGTGTGCTGGCTGGTGTGGTTGAGCATGTGTGGTTGGTGGAGTCTGCGCCGTTGGTCGAGGTGCGGCAGGAGATTCTGATTCCGGACGGCCGGCCAGGGCTGGCGATTGCGCTCGCCGATCCGGGGACCCGGCACGATCCGTTGACCCGCGCCGAGTGGGTCAATTCGGCATCGGTGTTCGGAGTGATGACTCGGCCGCAGGTGCTGGGGCAGGTCGGTACGTCGAGCTATGCCGGCGTCGAGTTCACGCCCTGGGGGCTGGCGACGTTCGGGTTGCCCGCGTTGGTGGACGAGGTACGGGAGCTGGCGGGCTGGGTGGGCGCGGACGCCACGGCCGGGTTGGTGGCCGAGTTGCGGGCAGAACCGTTCGGCCCGGCGCGCGCCGAGCGGCTGGCGGGCTTCCTCGCGGCTCGGTCGGCGACCACGGTCGCGCCGCCGATCGTCGCCGAGGCGGTGCGGGCGATCGACGAGTTGCGCGGGCAGGTCGCCGTGGCCGACGTCGTCCGGCGGTGCGGTACCTCGTACAGCACCTTGTACCGCGTGTTCCGGAAGAGCATCGGGATCGGGCCGAAGCAGTACGCCGAGATCATCCGGTACTACCACTTCGTCGGCGGGCTGCTCGGTGGTCCGGCGGACGCGGCCGCGACGTTGTCGGCCTTGCACGGGTACTACGACCAGGCCCATGCGGCGCGGGACTTCAAGCGGTACACCGGGGTCAGCGCGACCTCGTTCCTCGCAGTGCAGAACGGGATCGCGGCGTTGATGCACGGAAGATCTGTCCAAGACGGATGAGCGTTCCGCGGGCAGGATCGGGGCATGGGACGCATCATTCATGTCGAGATCGTTGCCGAGGACCACAATCGGGCCGCGGCGTTCTACACCAAGGTGTTCGGCTGGCAGGTGACGCCCGCGCCGGTACCGGACGGCTACTTGCTCGCGGAGACCGGACCGGGGGAGGGGATCGACGGCGCGATCATGAGTAGCCGGTACCAATCGCAGCCGACCATCGCCTGGCTCGAGGTCGACGACCTCGAGGCGACGCTGGCCGCCGCCGCGGAGGCGGGCGGCGACCAGGTCGGTGAGATCCAGGAACTACCCGGCGTCGGCCGGCTCAGCTACCTCCGCGACACCGAGGGAGTGTTGATCGGGCTTCGTCAGCGCTCTTCCGCCAGGCCCAGGTAGAGGATCTTCGGGTTGGAGGGGTTGAAGGCGAGCGACGGGATGCCGTCGTTGCGGTTGTGGCGTTTGGTGAGGTCGCCGGTGGACGGGCGGAAGCGGTACAGGTCGGCGCCGAAGTTGGCGAAGGACGTGCCGTAGCCGAAGTAGATCAGGTCCGGGTCGACCGGGCTGGCCCACATCCTGTTGCCGTTGATCAGATCGGCCCGGCTCTGGTCCAGCACCTCGCGGAACTTCTGCCCGCCGTCGGTCGACTCCCAGATGAACCGGGTCGCCCGGTCCCGGTCGTACCCCTCCATCCAGACCTTCGACGGATCGGCCGGCGAGATCGTCAGACTGAACGCGTTCACCCGCTCCACCGCCCGCGACCGGATCCAGCTGCGACCGCCGTCGTACGTGACATAAACCCCGTCCGACATCACGCCGATGACGATGTGGTCCGGGTTGCGCGGATCCACCACAGCGTCGTACACGAAGAGATCGTGAGCAGGCAGTACGCCGGTGCGCTGCCACGTCACGCCGTCGTTCGAGGAGTCGTACAGCTGCCCGTCACCTGCAACGACACGCAGCCGCCCGGGCCGCGCGTCCAGTGCGGCGAGACCGCCTCCGTCGACCGGTCCGGACACTGTGCTGACCTGCGAGCCGTGGACGCGGTGGATGGGCTGGTCGTTGACGCTGTAGATGTACGCCGAGTCGCCCGGCCCGGGCTGCACGTCGTACGTGCTGAGGTCGTCGGGCGCCTTGTCGAGCAACTGCCAGCTACAGCCCGCGTCGCTGGAGCGCTGGATGGACTGCTTGCCGATGGTGATCAGCGTGTTCGGCTCTTCGAGGGCGGCGACCTTCGCGTACGTGACGGCACGCAGCTTGCCGGTCGTCGGGGCGAGGGTCTCGCCGTCGGACTCGGTGATCGTCACCGAGCCGTCGCCGTACACCGTGTCGCAGTGCGGAGCGTTCCAGAACCAGCCGGGATCCACGGAGCCGGACTGGGCCGGGACGAGTGCCAACAGGACGGTGAGAGCACTACTTAGGGCGGTCATGCCTTAGATTCAAGGGTTTCCGGGCACGCCGAACCAGCGCTTGCCGTGGCAGACAAGCGTCATGACGGGAACAGGTCAGCCCGCTGCGGTGTCGATGTGCCGGGCCAGCACGAGGTCGTCGTCGGTGATTCCACCGGCGTCGTGGCTGGTGACCCGGAACGTGATCGTGGTGTAGCGGATGTCGATGTCCGGGTGGTGGTTCATCGACTCGGCCAGCTGCGCGACCGTCGCGACCAGCCGGATGCCGTCCAGGAAGGTGGCCGCCTTGACCTCGCGGACCAGTTCCTTGTCCACGACCTTCCACTGCGGCAGGTGGTCGCGGATCGCCAGATCGATCTGGTCGTCGGTCAACAGGTCAGCCATGCGCTCACTCTAGCCCTGCCCGAGCACCGCCAGCGTAGCGATCAGGTCGGCGCGCCAGGCGCGGTACCGGACGGGGTCCTCGGTGAACGTGCGCTGGTTGGTGACCACGTCATCTGCGTGCAGCAATTCGGTGGCGTGAGCCTTCAGCCGCGGCGGGAGATGCGGGTTGGTCCGCAGGTCGTTCGCGAGCAGCCAGAGCAGGTTGTAGTCCTCCATGCCGTCCCGGAAGTTCTCCAGCCGGATCGATGCCATCGGCCCGTTCGGTCCCGGATAGAACATCGAACCGTCGCCGGCGGTCCCGTTGAACGTCGCCGCCTTCCACGCCGACAGGATGCCGTCGTTCACCAGTAGCTGGTTGGCATGGTCGGAGCGCAGCCAGCGGTTCGTTGCGTAGTACAGAACGCCTTCGACACCGGCCTTGTACGACATGGGGCCGATCAGCATGCGGGTGTCGATCGGTGGGTAGCCGTTGAACCAGTTCGGCAGCGGTGAGCCGGTGCCGATGTCCGGGTACCACCAGGCTTGCTCGCCGCGCGCTCTGGTGCGCTCGGCGATCGTCTGGTCGTACAGGTCCTGCTGTGGCGCCCAGATGTCCACGAGTCCGGCCAGACCGGTGTCGACGCCCATCGAGTTGTCCCGCAGCGTGGTGAGGATCGGCAGGCCCGGGAACGCCTGCTTGACTGCGGCGAAGGTCTGCTTCGCCGCCTGCAGCAGCGGACCGGTGGCCTCGTCGAAGCCGTACACGTACGCGTACTTGTCCACGCCGGCCGCGCGGTAGCTGTCCATCGCGGTCCGCAGTTGGGCGATCCAGGTGTCGATCTGCGCCTGCCAAGTCTCCGGCTTGGCCGGGTTGAGCAGTCCGGCCCACAGATAGAACGCGTTGAAGTCGCGCAGTCCGTAGTGGTCGCGGATGTAGAGCACGTCCTCGACCGGGGTCGGGACGATCACCGGGCCAGGGTTCGAGGGGATGCATGAGCAGGTGTAGAGCTGGTCCGGCTCGATCTTGTAGTCGTGCAGGAAGGACCAGTACTGGTGCTTGGTCGCCTCCTGCGCCGCCGGGTCCGTGATGCCGTAGAGGTCGTTCACGATCGCCGGCGTGAACTGGAAGGTGGTGTTCAGCTTTGGCGCGTCAGGCACCGTCACCGGCCACACCCTGGCGGTCACCGTCATCGTCCTGGTCCGTTTGCCGGCCGCGGAGTACGCGACCTTGACCTGATAGGTGCCAGGTGGCGCGTCTGGTGCAGCCTTGAGCCGGATCCAGTACGGCTGGACCGTGTCGGCCGGTACGTCTACTGATGTGAGGTCGTCGCGGATCGGATCCGGTGTCCATCCGGCGTACGTCGGCCGGTGGTACACGCTCGTCGGCGTCACGTTCAAAGAGCCCACCGGGGCCACAGTCGCCTGCAGTGCACCGCGCTTGCCGGACACCGACGTCACCCGGGCCTGTACGGCGGACAGTGGCTCAGCAAACGGCAGTACGACGGCCTGCACGTTCTCGTACTCACCACGGGTCAGTGACACCGCAGGCGACGTACCGGTCGAGGTGAAGGGGAGGTCCTTCGGATACACGAGCGTCATCGAGTCGGCAGACTCGAGTCCGAAGTCCGCGTGCCGGTCGTGCGCCCGTGCCTGGATGGTGTTCGCCAGTCGCGGCACGGCTCGCTGCAGTGCAGTGACACCGGCGTTGAACGGCTGGTACTCCGCGTAGGTCATCGGACCGAGCTTCTGACGCAGTGCGGTGCACTGTGCGTCCGCAGCCTGCACCTGTCGTCGCAGTCGCTCGTCCGCAGCAGTGTGGCCCAGTGCCCGGTCGAGGCCCTTGATCTGGTCGGCCAGCTTGGCCAGTACGCCGCTGAAGTCCGCCAGCCGGAGCAGTTGCGCCGCAGCTTGATCGCCGTACGGCGTCTCGTCGTACGGGTAGCTGTCGACGAGGCGGAACGCGTCGTAGTGACCGACGACCGGTGTGGTCGACCGGGGCATCGAGAAGCCGATGTAGGCGATCCGGGTGATGTCGACGCCCGCGGCCGCTATCGTGCTCAGCCGCAGGTCGATCGGCGTCCAGTCCCGGGCCCGGATCGGGTAGTCCATGCCCCAGGCCTTGTTCGCCTGGTCCCGGAAGGTGATCCGGCCGACCGTCGTGTAGTCCTGCTCGGTGAAGAAGTCGAACCCGAGCACGGTGTGGCCGGACCAGTCGGACACCGGCAGGCTCGGAGTACCGGCGTACAGGTTGATGCCGGACGAGGCGGTTGCTCCCGGAGTGTTGGCCGGACCAATGGTGAGCTCGAGTCCGGAGCTGCCATGGGTCGGGTCGGCGGTGCGCTCGATCCGGTCGGCCTGCGGCAGCGTCACGGTCGCGCCCTGCAGATCCGCGTCGGTCTCGAAGTCCTGGAACACTCCGGCGGGCGCGGCCTGCGCAGCACCTGCCTGCACGAGACCGGCCGCGACGAGAGTGCCGGCGGCCAGCAGCAACCCGAGCTTCCTCATGAGGACACCCTGCCCGGTCCAGAATCATTTAGGCAAGGGTCTAAATCGGGTTTGTGTCGTCCCTAATTGAGCCGCTCCTCCAGCAACTGGTAGACCATCGGCGGCCGGCCGACCTTGCGGGCCGCCCGGGTCGCGGGCATCGGCCAGGCCAGCCCGCTGTCGACCAGGCCGCGCAACGTACGGCGTGCGGTCCGCAACGTGACGCCGAGAATCCCGGCCACCTGCTCCGCGTCGACCAGCCGCGCCTCGTCGCCGGCCTCGTCCAGGCTCTCGACCAGCATCCGCAACGTCTCCAGGTCACGGGTCTCGTCCGCCACCGGTGCCGCCGTCGCGTCGGCGTCCGACTCCGCGGGCAGCTTGAGCACCAGCTCGTCGGACCCGACCAAATAGGCCAGGTCGCCGGTGTCCGCGGTTGCCATCGCGACCGCGCGGTACGCGTTGTTCTCCGCCTCCAGCGTGGACCGGCCGAGGCCGATCCCGACCTGCAGGTCCAGATTGAGCGTCTCCCGGACCCGGGCGAGGAACGGCGCGGTCTCCAGATCGCCGGTGATCGTTCGCAGTGAGCCGAGCGTGGTGATCACCAGGAAGCTGGTCTGGTCGTGTGGCAGCACGATCGCGTCCATCCGGCGGGCGTCGTGCAGCAGCTCGTGGTGCAGCGACAGCTTCAGCTCCTGGTACCAGTACTGCGCCGGGCTGGTCCGGGTCGGCAGCGCCGAGTCAGGCACCTGCACGATCACGATCGCGATCCGCGACCTGGACAGCCGGGCGCCGCTGCCGGTGAGGATCGCGGCCCGCAGTGTCTCCCGGAGCGTCTGCGTCGACGGCCGCATCAGCACAGTCGGTACGCCGTCCGTCTCCAGCGACTCCGCCACACTGGGGATCGTCGTGACCGCGCCACCGGTCCGGCCCGCCGTGAAGAGCTTGCGGTGGAACGCCAGGTAGTCGGCCGGCTCGAGATCCTCCTGGTACGGCTGCACCCGGACGCCCTTCGCCGACAGGGCAACCTCGGCGTAGCAGTCCTCGACGTCCTGCTCGGTCACCGAGTCCACGCTGATCCGGCCCGGGTCGAAGGCCGACGTGTTCATCGCCTGCACCAACGCTGCGTGCAATGCGGCGCTGCCGGGCGGCACGTACATCGCCGGCACCGACAGGTCGCCCTCGGCCAGCGTGAGGTCGTACGGGAGCGGGCCGGCGAACAGCAGGACGTCGACGCGCTCCATCACCTGCCGCGCCTGTTGCGGCGCCTCGGTCTCATGTCGGTACACCGCAGGCTCCACCCGCAGCCCGGGAGTACTGCTCTGGCGGGCGACCGAGATCATTCGGCGGACGAACGACTCTCCGCCGACCAGCCCGACCGCGACCTCCTCGTAGCGAGTGCCGGTCCCCTGATCCGCCATGACCGCACTGTAACGCGCTCGCGCTCAGGCACGGCGCGACCGCGGCGCCGCGAGGAAGGCGAGCAGAGCCAGCACCGCGCCGGCGGTGATGATGGAGCCGAAGACCCACGGACGCGGGTTGTCGGCGTTGAAGGCCAGCAAGGTCCCGCTGATCGCCAATCCGGTCGCGACGCTCATCGTCGTGGCCATCTGACCAGCACTGCTGTTGCGTCCCGAATTGTTGTGATCGGACAAGTCGAGGGTGAGGACGGACAGGCTCGAGGAGCTGAGGCCCATCCCGATGCCCCCGAGCCCCCAGCCGACCAGGGCGATCCAGCTCGTCGCGGCCGTCCACGCCAGCAACGAGGTGACGAGCAGTCCGAGGGTCATGAAGGCCAGACCGATCCGCAGTACCGTGACCCGATCGATCCCGTGGTCCCGGCCCTGCAGCCACGAGCCGAATGCCCAGCACACGCCGGTGATCGACAGCGTCACGCCGGCCCGCGAGGGACTGAAGTGGTGCTGCAGCGTCAGCAAAAGCGGGAGGTATGCGCCGGCCACGGTGAACGCGACCCCGCCGAGTGCCCGGACCGCGACCACGGCCGGGAAACCGCGCCGGGCAACGAACAGGCCCGCGGGCATCACGCGTACGGCGGCTCGTGCGAGGACGGCGACCGCGACGACGACCGCCGTACCGCCGAGGAACGGATGGGCCTCCAGGTGGTCACCTGCGAGCGTCATCGAGAACAGTGCGACGGAGGCGGCGAGGGCCCAGGGGAGAGCGGCTCGCCAGGCAGCGAGCTCGGCGATGTCTTCGGCGGTGCGTTCGGGTGCGACCGCGGTCGCCGACTGGCGCATCGCCGGGCCGAGCAGCAGCCAGCTCGGGATGAGCAGGACGACCGCACCGAGGAAGACCCAGCGCCAGCCGAACTGCTCGGTCACCACACCGGTCAGCACCGGGCCGAGTACGGACGGCAGGATCCACATCGCCGCGAACAGCGAGAACATCCGCGGCCGCAGTACGGCGGGAAGCGCGCGGGCGACGAGCACCATCAGGGACACGTCGAGCAGCCCCTCGGCCAGGCCGCTGAGCAAGCGGCCGGTGACGACCATCGGCATCCCGGTCGCGGTCCCGACCAGCAACTGGGCGAGCGCGAACGAGATCGCACCGGCGCGCAGCGTCGGGATCGGGCCGCGCCGGTCGGACCAGAGACCGGCGATCGCGAGCGAGATCAGGTAGCTCGCGCTCGGGGCCGCGTTCGCCAGGCCGAAGCTGCCGAGCGCATCGAACTCGCGGACCATCGTCGGCAACGCCGTACCGACCGCACGATTCTCGAACGCGCCGAGGGTGACCAACCCGATCACGCCGAGCACCAGCGGCAGGTGCTGTCCGGTGAACAGCCGGAGACGGGTCTCAGTGGTGGAGGACATGAAGCATATGGTCGAAGTTCAAGTGAGGTTTAAGTCAAGTGGCGTGGCAGGCGGAAGATCAGGACCAGCACGCGGAGCACGAGGACGGCGCAGATCACCAGCAGGTTGTAGCCGATGAGCTGGTAGAGGGTCATCGACGCGGTGACCTGCGGACCGCCCGGCGTACCGAGCAGCAGGACGGCCATCAGGCCGGCGGTCGCGCCGAGGATCGCCAGCAGGGCCTGGTGGAGCAGGCCGGTGACGTGCCGGCGGTCGCGCTCATCGGCGAGGAGCCGGACGTTGACGCCGAGCCGCCCACTCTCCGCAGCGGCGGCGATCCGGTCGATCCGCCGAGGCAGACGCCGCAGCATCGGCAGCAACGTCGCCAGCTCTTCGGTCGCCGTACGGCGCAACGCCTCCGGCGCGAGGCGGTCCGTGACATGGGCAGCGGCGAACTGGCGCGACGCGGCAACCAAGTCGAAACCGGGGGAGATCCGGGAGATCGTCCCCTCGATCGTCGCCAGCGCCCGGAACACGGCGGCCACCTCGGGCGGTACGCCGAGATCGTGCGACGTGATGATCTTGAACAGGTCGTTGAACATGGCCGGTCCCAGCGCCACACCGGCCGCGAGGTGCCGGGTCATGAACTGGCCGACGGACCGTTCCAGGGCGCGCTCGTCGATGACGTCGGGGCGGTAGACGATCTCCAGCAGCGCATCGGTCGCGGACACGGGGTCGCCGTGGTCGATCGCCAGCAGGAAGCGCTGCAACGCATCGCGGGTGGCGGGGTCGAGGCGGCCGACCGAGCCGAGGTCGAGCATGCCGATCCGGCCATCGGTCAGCAGCAGGAAGTTGCCGGGATGCGGGTCGGCGTGGAAGACGCCGTCGATCGCGACCTGGCCGAGCAGGCACTCGAACAGCGATCGGCCCAGGCGGACCGGGTCGAGGCCGCGGTCCGCGATCGTCTCCCGGGCGTTGCCGAGGCCGATGCCGTCCAGCCGCTGCATGGTGAGGACGCGCCGGGTCGACTGGTCCGGGTACAGCCCGGGGACGACGAGGTCGTTGCTGGCGGCAATCGATCGGCCGGCCGCGACCGTGGTCATGTTGCCGGCCTCGACGGTGAAGTCGAGCTCCTCGCGCATCGCGTCGGCGAACCCGTCGGCGAGCGCGCGGACCCCCATCGAGCGGCCCCAGTCGGTGTTCCGCTCGAGCAGGCGGGCGAGACGGCGGACGATGTCGAGATCCCGGTCGACGATGCCGGCGATCCCGGGGCGTTGAACCTTGACGACGACGCGCGGGCCGTCCTGGCCGTCGTCCGGCGTACGTCGCAGGCGGGCCGTGTAGACCTGGGCGACCGAGGCAGCGGCGAGCGGTTCGCTGTCGAAGTCGGCGTACACCTGGTGGGGTGGGGCGCCGAGTTCCTCGGTGAGGACCTGTTCGATCTGCGGCCAGGGAGCGGGGGAGACCTGGTCCTGCAGCCGGCTGAGCTCGGTGGCGACCGAGCCGGGGATGATGTCGCTGCGGGTCGACAGGACCTGCCCGAGCTTCACGAACGTGACGCCGGCCTCGTCGAGCGCGAGCCGGAGCGACCGCGCCAGCTCGGCCTGGCCGGCGGCGTTCTCCCGGCCGGGCCGGCGGCGGCCGCGAAGGTACGGCCCGAGTCCGTGCTTGATCGCGATCCGGAGGATCTGCAGGTACCGCCGGGTGCGGGCGATCCGGCCGCTCAGGTCCCGGCGCAGATCGCGGGCCCGAGGCAACGATCCGGTCGGCACCAGCGCCTCCGCCAGCACGAGGAAGACCAGCCCGGCCAGCATCGAGCACAGCGTCGTCAGGACCAGGAACGCGATCGCGACGCCGTTCGACCCGGTGTACGGCAGCTTCCCGACCAGCGCGTTCGCGATCGGGCTGAACAGACTCAGCGTGATGGCGCCCGCGAGCACCATCCGCACCACCCCGAACCGGACACCCAGCAACCGCTGCGCCACCGGTACGAAAATGACCAGGAACACACCCAGGCTGAACAACCCCGCAACCACAACGTCCATGCCCGGAACGATAGGTGCTGACCCACCCCCACCGACTCACCCACGCGAGTGACCCGCCCCGGCCACGTCCCCCACGCGCGTGACCACCCCCCGTGACCACCCCCGTGACCACCCCCGCGACCACCCCCGCGCCCCGCCCTCGGCCCACCCCACCACCCGCGTTTCATGGGTTCACCCATCCAATGGTGGGTTCGCCGCCCGGGTTACGGGTGGGGAACCCATCACGGGATGGGTGAACCAGGCAAATGGGCCGGGCAAGGGTGAGCCCCTGGCTCCGGGTGGGGCCAGGGGCTCGGGTACTGCGGTCCCGCCGGGCGCGGCGGGATGGGTCTGCGTCAGGCCGGGCGGCGGCGGATCTTGTTGCCGAGCCAGACGATCGGGTCGTACTTGCGGTCGGTGACGCGCTCCTTCATCGGGATCAGCGCGTTGTCGGTGATCTTGATGTGCTCCGGGCACACCTCGGTGCAGCACTTGGTGATGTTGCAGAAGCCCAGGCCGTGCTGCTCCTGGGCGGCGTGCTGCCGGTCGGCGGCGTCGAGCGGGTGCATGTCCAGCTCGGCGATCCGCATCAGGAACCGCGGACCCGAGAACGACTCCTTGTTCTCCTCGTGGTCCCGGATCACGTGGCAGGTGTCCTGGCACAGGAAGCACTCGATGCACTTGCGGAACTCCTGCGAGCGCTCCACGTCCACCTGCTGCATCCGGTACTCGCCCGGCTTCAGGTCCGCCGGCGGCTTGAAGGCCGGGACCTCGCGCGCCTTCTGGTAGTTGAACGAGACGTCCGTGACCAGGTCCCGGATCACCGGGAACGTGCGCATCGGCGTCACCGTGACGACCTCGTCCTCGGCGAACGTGTTCATCCGGCACATGCACATCAGCTTCGGCATGCCGTTGATCTCGGCGCTGCAGGAGCCGCACTTGCCGGCCTTGCAGTTCCACCGGACCGCCATGTCCGGCGTCTGGGTCGCCTGCAGCCGGTGGATGACGTCGAGGACGACCTCGCCCTCGTTCACCTCGACCTCGTAGTCCTTGAGCTCACCGCCCTCGGAGTCCCCACGCCAGACGCGGAACTTACCTTTGTAACTCATTTGGCCGGCAGCTCCTCATCCGTCAGGTACTTCGTCAGTTCGTCGACTTCGAACAGCTCCAGCAGGTCCTCGCGCATCGGGATCTGCTGCTTCTCGGTCACGTTCACGTGGCCCTCGGCGTCGAGCTTGCAGACCAGCAGCTTCTTGCGCCACTCCGGCGACATCTCCGGGAAGTCGTCGCGGGTGTGGCCGCCGCGCGACTCCTGCCGCAGCAGCGCCGCACCGGCCACGCACTCGGACACGGTCAGCATGTTCCGCAGGTCGAGCGCCAGGTGCCAGCCGGGGTTGAACTGCCGGTGGCCCTCCACCGTCATCTTCGCGATCCGGCCGCGGAACTCGGCCAGCCGGCCGAGCGCACGCTCCATCTCCTCTTCCTTGCGGATGATGCCGACCAGGTCGTTCATCGACTGCTGCAGGTCCTGGTGGATCGAGTACGGGTTCTCGCCGCCCTCGAGCTCGAACGGCGCCAGCGCCTCGGCCGCGGCCGAGTCCACGTCGGCCTCGTCGATCTTCGGCCGCTCCTGCAGACCGTCGACGTACGTCGCGGCGCCCATACCGGCCCGGCGTCCGAAGACGAGCAGGTCGGACAGCGAGTTGCCGCCGAGCCGGTTCGACCCGTGCATGCCGCCGGCGACTTCACCGGCCGCGAACAGGCCGGGGACCGTCGACGACGCGGTGTCCGGGTCGACCTCGACGCCACCCATCACGTAGTGGCAGGTCGGCCCGACCTCCATCGGCTCCTTGGTGATGTCGACGTCCGCCAGTTCCTTGAACTGGTGGTGCATCGACGGCAGCCGCCGGGTGATCTCCTCGGCCGGCAGCCGGGTCGACACATCCAGGAACACGCCACCGTGCGGCGTACCCCGGCCGGCCTTCACCTCGGAGTTGATCGCGCGCGCGACCTCGTCCCGCGGCAGCAGCTCCGGTGGGCGCCGGTTGTTGTCGGCGTCCTTGTACCAGCGGTCGGCCTCTTCCTCGTTGTCCGCGTACTGCGCGCGGAACACGTCCGGCACGTAGTCGAACATGAACCGCTTGCCCTCGGAGTTCTTCAGTACGCCGCCGTCGCCGCGCACCGACTCCGTGACCAGGATGCCCTTCACCGACGGCGGCCAGACCATGCCGGTCGGGTGGAACTGGATGAACTCCATGTTGATCAGCGTCGCGCCGGCCCGCATCGCGAGGGCGTGCCCGTCACCGGTGTACTCCCAGGAGTTCGAGGTGACCTTGAACGACTTGCCGACGCCACCGGTCGCGAGCACCACCGCGGGCGCGTCGAACAGGATGAACCGGCCGGACTCACGCCAGTACCCGAAGGCGCCGGAGACCGCGTCGCCGTCCTTCATCAGCTCGGTGATCGTGCACTCGGCGTACACCTTGAGGTTGGCCTCGTAGTCGCCGGTGGCCTCGAAGTCCTCCTGCTGCAGCGAGACGATCTTCTGCTGCAGGGTGCGGATCAGCTCCAGGCCGGTGCGGTCGCCGACGTGCGCGAGCCGCGGGTAGGTGTGGCCGCCGAAGTTGCGCTGGCTGATCCGGCCGTCGGGCGTGCGGTCGAACAGCGCGCCGTACGTCTCCAGCTCCCAGACCCGGTCGGGGGCTTCCTGCGCGTGCAGCTCGGCCATCCGCCAGTTGTTCAGGAACTTCCCGCCGCGCATGGTGTCGCGGTAGTGGACCTGCCAGTTGTCGTTGGAGTTCGCGTTGCCCATCGCGGCCGCGCAGCCGCCCTCGGCCATCACCGTGTGCGCCTTGCCGAACAGCGACTTGCAGATGATCGCGGTCTTCTTGCCCTGCTCACGGGCCTCGATCGCCGCGCGCAGACCGGCGCCGCCGGCCCCGATCACGACGACGTCGTAGGAGTGTCGTTCCAGCTCAGTCATATCTGCGAAAGTCCGTATCAGTTGATGATGCGCAGGTCGGAGAACCATCCGGCCGAGACGGCCATGATGTAGAAGTCGGTCAGGATCACGGTGAACAGCGACGTCATCGCGAAGGTGCCGTGCTTCGGGTTCAGCTTGGACACGAAGGTCCAGTACCGGTAGCGCATCGGGTGCTTGGAGAAGTTCTTCAGCCGGCCGCCGACGATGTGCCGGCAGGCGTGGCAGGACAGCGTGTACAGCCACAGGCAGACCAGGTTGACCCAGATGATCACCGTGCCGAGGCCGATACCGAACCCGCCGCCGTCGCCGTGGAAGGCCTGGATGCCGTCGTAGATGTTCAGCACACCGAAGGCCAGCGCACCGTAGAAGAAGTAGCGGTGCAGGTTGAGCGCGACCAGCGGAAACTTCCGCTCGCCGGTGTAGCTCTTGTGCGGCTCGGGCACCGCGCACGCGGCCGGCGCGAAGAACAGCGACCGATAGCCCGCCTTGCGGTAGTAGTAACAGGTGCCGCGGAAGCCGGCCAGCACCACGAAGGTGATCAGGCTCAGCGGCAGCCAGCGCGGGAAGTCCCCGAACCACGTGCCGAGGTGGCTGGAGCCGGGCACGCAGCTGTCACTCAGACAGGGCGAGTACAGCGGAGTGAGGTAGTGGTGCTCGTCGACCCAGTACCACTTGTTCATGAAGATGCGGATCGTCGCGTAGACGATGAAGAACAGCAGGATCACGCCGATACGCAGCGGCGCGAGCCACCATCGATCCGATCTCGCGGTCTTCAGGCCGATCTGCGCACGGCCCGGGCTGTTTACTCCGGTCGCCATCAGGGAGCGTGCCTGTCAGGCGCGCCGAAGCCTTCATGCTCCGCGTCTGTCCACATGGACGCGTCATACTCCACGTCGGGAATCTCCTCGAGTTCCTCCGGAACGGGTCCGGGCCTGTGCCTGGGGTCGGGCGGGCCGAGCTCTGCGAGATCGTCGCTCAGCCGGGCCACGTCGGACACCAGGCGGCGGATGCCGAGGGTGTCACCGTACTCCTGGCTGAGTTTGCCGACGGCAGCGTGTAACCCTTCGAGCGCGCGGACGACCGCGGCAACGCTGTTGTTGCCCTCACCCATGCCGACTCCAGTAATGGTTTTGTAGCTGTCAGTATGGGCACACTTTGCCCCTGCGGAGCGCCCAACGGAAGACCCCTCGGTACGGCGTGTTTCCGGTTAGGGTTACCTCAGTTGCGACCGTGCCGACGGGTGGAGTAATGGAGCGAATCCGGCCTTCAGCACAAGAAGATTCGCCGGTGGGGTGAGGGTCTCGACCTGGTGCAGACCGGGTGGCCGCAGGGCCTCGCCGTACCCCTCCCAGGACCACGGCAGCACCTGCTGATCGAGGACGAGGGCAGGTCTCCCGTCGAACCGCACCATCGCGCCGTCCGGCAGCTCGGACAGGTCCTGCGTGGTCGTTCGTTGCCGTCGGGTCCGCGATTCGACACGCTCACTGTGCAGCACTGCGTCCATGTCCGCCGCCCGTGGACGTTCGGGCAGGCCGCGCCCGCGCGCCCAGGCACCGGCGTACAGCAGGAAATCCCTGCGCCGGCAGTAATGGCACGGCCGATGGCCGGCCGCCAGGGCGACCGCCTCGTCGAAGAAGAACAGCGCCGTCCAGCGTCCGGGCGGCATCGGATCGCGCTGGATCCCCTTCCAGTCAAGGACGCAGCAGATCCACGCCTTCGACCGCCAGCGGGTGGTGCCCAGGCGGCGATCCGGCCCGTGCAGGCAGCCGCGGTTGCCCATCAGCAGACCGCGGCCGGGGTCGGCGACGATCTCCTGAGTGGGCAGGACCCTGTTCTGCAACGGCATGCCGGCATCATGGCGGACTCGGCGGACAGTTTCTGGCAGAGTCGCGACAATGCAGACAGTTGTCGGAGTGGCCGTCGTACAGGACGGTCTGGTGCTCGCGGCGTACCGGCCGGACGCCGGGTGGGAGTTCCCGGGCGGCAAGGTCGAGCCGGGGGAGACCGACGAGCAGGCCGCGGTCCGGGAGCTGCGCGAGGAGCTCGACCTGGAGATCAAGGTCGGCGAGTCGCTCGGCCCGGGGGTGGACATCTCCGCGGACTACCGCCTGCACGTCTATCTGGCCACGGCCGTCGGCGGGGATCCGGTACTGCGGGAGCACTCGGAACTGCGGTGGTTCGGGCCGGCCGAGCTCGACGAGCGGGACTGGCTGGAGCCGGATCGGCCGTTCGTCCGGGCGCTGCGCCGGCGGTTGTGAGTGGCGGAACTCACACTGCCGCCGCCATCAAAAGCTCACGCACCGGAACTGTATGGGTGGTTTGTATGGGTTGTACCTGGTGAGTGGTCTGATCCGGCGACGAGAATCTTTCCCTGATACTTCTGGGGAGGAGTGAGGGATGTCGGTGTTTCCGGCAGTGCCGGTGGTGCGGAGGGAGGACTTCGCACCCGAGGTCGTGTGTGAGGTGTACGAGCTCGGGTCGCACCGGCGGACCCCGGCAGCGGTCAAGGAACTGACCAGCCGCCAGGTCACGATCGGCCGGATGATGTCGACCGGCGCCAAGGACGCCGCGATCGCGCGGGATCTGGGCCTGTCGCTGCGGACGGTGCGCGCCGAGATCAGCGCGCTGATCGCCGGGCTCGGGGCGAAGTCGCGTTTCCAGGCGGGCTGCCTGCTCGTCCGCCGCTTCGGCTGACGAACCCGGCGGAAACTGTCCGGGGACCGACGTAGGCTTTCGGCATGGTTGAGCTTGCTGAGCGCCGGCTGATGCTGGTGCACGCCCACCCGGACGACGAAACCATCAACAACGGTGTGACGATGGCGCGCTACGTGGCCGAGGGGGCCCACGTCACGCTGATCACCTGCACCCTCGGCGAGGAGGGTGAGGTCCTCGTTCCCGAGCTCGCCCACCTGGCCGCCGACCAGGACGACGGCCTCGGCGAGCACCGGATCGGTGAGCTCGCCAACGCGATGGCCGAGCTCGGCGTCACCGACCACCGCTTCCTCGGCGGCGCGGGCAAGTACCGCGACACCGGGATGATCTACAACGACGAGGGCAACGCCGACGTCCCGCACGAGACCCGCAAGGACAGCTTCTGGCAGGCCGACCTGGTCACCGCGGCGAACGACCTGGTCCCGGTGATCCGCGAGCTCCGTCCGCAGGTCCTGGTGACCTACGACGAGTGGGGCAACTACGGCCACCCCGACCACATCAAGGCTCACCGCGTCGCGACGTACGCCGCCGACCTGGCCGCCGCCCGGTCGTACCGGGAGGACCTCGGGCCGGCCTGGGACATCCCGAAGATCTACTGGACGGCGATGGCCGAGTCGCGGATGCGCTCGCAGTTGCGGCTGCTGCGCGAGGCCGGCGACACGACCACGTTCGAGGGGCTGGACCCGGACGGTCCGATGCCGCCGATGATCACGCCGGACCGCCTGATCGACTGCGTGATCGACGGCGAGCAGTTCATCGACCGGAAGATGAACGCGATGAAGGCGCACGCCACCCAGATCACCGTCGACGGCCCGTTCTTCGCCCTGTCGAACAACGCCGGCAACCAGATCTGGAGCTCCGAGCCGTACCGCCTGGTCAAGGGCACCGCGGCACCGGACGCCGACGGCCTGGAGCACGACCTGTTCGCCGGCCTCTAGACGATTTCGCCGGGCGACCTGTGAGGTGACCGTTCCCACACGCTCGGTTGAGGCATCAACCTTCCAGCGGGCATAACCTGCTGAGGTGTCCTCAACCGAGCCGAGTGGGAGCGTCCCGCCTGCGGAGTTCCGTGCTGCACTCGGGTGGTTCGCGTCGGGGATCACGATCATGAGCACGCTGCAGGAGGGCGTCGCGCACGCGATGACGGCGAACGCGTTCACCTCGGTGTCGCTGGATCCGCCGCTGGTGCTCGTCTGCGTGGACAAGGGCGTCCGGATGCATGCCGCCGTGCTCGACTGCGGGTATTGGGCGGCGTCGGTGCTGTCCGGGGCGCAGCGGGAGATCGCGGAGCGGTTCGCGCGGTCCGGGCGGGACCTGTACAGCCAGTTCGACGGCATCGGTACGACGGCCGGCCCGAAGACCGGCTGCCCGGTCGTCGACGGCTCACTGTCCTGGCTCGAGTGCCGGACCTGGGCGACGTACGACGGGGGCGACCACACGATCGTGGTCGGCGAGGTGCTGAGCCTCGGCACCGGCGAACCGGCCGACCCGAGCGCGCTGATCTACCACTCCAGTCACTACCGGAAACTCCCAGGAAACTGAGCGTCACGTCGGGGCAACCAGGGGCTGCCCCGACGGTCGGAAGGCCCTGCTACGTCCCGTAGGATGTGCGCTTGTGCCCTGACCACGGCTCGATGCAGGAGGACTCTGTCCGGTGGGGAGAAAGCAGCTCGCGGGGATGATTGCCGCCGCGGGGCTCGGCGTGCTCGTCGTGGGGTACGGGGCGGCGTTCGCGTTCGCCGGTGACAAGATTCCCGGTGACACGACCGTGCTCGGGATCCCGATCGGTGGTCTGTCCAAGGACGACGCGAAGGCGAAGCTCGAGGCCGGTCTCAAGGACCGGGTGGGCGCGCCGATCGCGCTGAAGGCGGGCGAGACGAAGTTCACGGTCGCGCCGGCCGACGCCGGGCTGTCCGTGGACGTGGACGGCACCGTCGAGGCCGCCGGCGCGGGCCGCAGCCTGTCCCCGACCCGGATCTGGCACGCGCTGACCGGTGGCGACGCGGTCGCGCCGGTCGTCGCCAAGGACGATGCGCGGCTCAAGGCCGCCGTCGACAAGCTCGCCGCGCAGGTCAACCGGCCGGCCACCGAGGGCACGATCACGTTCAAGGGCATCCAGCCGGTCACACATCAGCCGGCGCCGGGGTTGCAGCTGGACGCCGCGAAGGCGCCCGCGGCCGTCGTCGCGGCGTACCCCTCGGACGGGAACCCGAAGGACCTCCCGGTCGGCGTGACCGAGCCGAAGGCCGGCAACGACGCGATCAAGAAGGCACTCACGGACTTCGCCGAGCCGGCGATGTCCGGCCCGGTGCGGCTGACCGTCGGCTCCAAGTCGGTCGAGCTGGAGCCGGCCGAGATCGCCCCCGCGCTGACGCTGACCGCGCAGGAGGGTCAGGTCATCCCGGCCCTGAACACCAAGGCGCTCGAGCCGCTGTTCCAGCAGCGCTTCAAGAGCCTGGAGACGCTGCCGAAGGACGCGACGGTGCAGATCGTCGGCGCCGCGCCGAAGGTGGTCCCGGCGGTCGACGGCAACATCGTCGACCGGTCGAAGGTCGGGGCCGCGATCCTCGCGATCCTGCCGAAGCCGTCCGGCGAGCGGCGGGCCGCCGTACCGCTGACGCACAGCGAGGCCGCGTTCACCACCGAGCAGGCGGCGGCGCTCGGGATCACCCAGAAGATGGGCGATTTCAGCACTCAGTTCCCGCACGCGCCGTACCGCAACACCAACATCGGGACTGCGGCGCGGAAGATCAACGGGACGCTGCTGAAGCCGAACGAGACGTTCAGCCTGAACAAGATCGTCGGTGAGCGGACCAAGGAGAACGGGTTCACCGAGGGCTACATCATCAGCGGCGGGAAGTTCGAGAAGGACCTCGGCGGTGGCGTCTCGCAGTCGGCGACCACGACGTTCAACGCCGCGTTCTTCTCCGGGCTGAAGGTTCTCGAGCACAAGGCGCACAGCGTCTACATCTCGCGCTACCCGGTCGGCCGGGAGGCGACCGTCGCGTGGCCGAACGTCGACCTGAAGTTCCTGAACGACTCCGGTCACGGGATCCTGGTGCAGACGGTCTTCAAGCCGTCCACCCCGGGGAACTCGGGCAGCATCCGGGTGATCATCTGGGGCACGAAGGTCTGGGACATCACCGCGGGACAGTCGGAGAAGTCGAACTTCCGGCAGCCGGTGGTCCAGTACAACCCCGCCGCGGGCTGCGAGGCCCAGGCGCCGACCCCCGGCTTCGACATCACCATCTTCCGGTACTTCGCGAAGAACGGCGCGCGGGTCAAGACCGAGCAGTTCACCACGAAGTACAACGCCGCCAACGACATCCGCTGCGGCCCGAAGCCCGGCACCACCACGCCGCCGCCACCGGGCACCACGACGCCGCCCGGCCGGGTCAAGCCGCCCACGAAGCCGGCCAGCTAAGGGTCCTGAGCCGGAAGCTAGCTCCGGTGGAGCTGGTGGAGCTCGGCGGCCACCTGGTTGAAGAGCTCCTCGTCGATCACCGCGCCCTCGCGGCGGACCTGCTGCGGGTCGATGCGTAGGACGCGATCGAGGCGAATCTCGCTCGGCCGCCGCTCCTTGTCCCAGGGCCCGCTGCCGATGTCCATCCAGACCCGGCCCCAGCGCGCCTCGTCGGCGGCGTCGCGGTCGTGGTCCTTGCTGGTCAGGATGAGCGCGAGCAGGTAGACGTCGTCGGAGCCGACCACCAGCACCGGGCGGTCCTTGCCCCGGTGGAAGTCCTCCTCGAACGGCACCCAGGTCCAGACGATCTCGCCCGGATCCGCCACCCCGTCGTCCGGGTGCGGCGTGTACTCGACGTGCACGGTCCCCTCGAAGTCCCCGGGGTACTCCGGACGCTCCACCACGTGATCCGCCATGGCACTGCAGCCTAATGCCCTCACATCTCGGTGGCCTCACACCGTTCCACCACCGTGCTGAACACAGAGACCCGAACCGTCAACCGCGGCGCGATCCTCGCCGTGCTGCTCACCGGTCAGTTCATGGCCAACATCGACACCGCGGTCGCGAACGTCGCCGGCCCGTCGATCGGCGCCGACCTGCACGCCTCCGAGGGCGCGGTCGGCCTGGTCGTCTCCGGGTACGTCGTCGCGTTCGCCGTACTGCTCATCACCGGCGCCCGGCTGGGCTCGTCGCTCGGGTACCGGCGGACATTCCTGCTTGGTCTGATGGTCTTCACCATTGCATCCCTGCTGTGCGGTCTCGCGCCCGGAATCGCCACATTGGTCATCAATCGCTTCGTCCAGGGTGCCGGCGCGGCGCTGATGGTCCCGCAGGTGCTCAGCGGCATCCAGTTGCACTTCCAGGGCCGCGACCGGCTCAAGGCGCTCGGGTACTTCTCGATCGCGCTGTCCGGCGGCGCCGTGGCCGGTCAGCTGCTGGGTGGAGTCCTGATCGCCGCGGACCTCTTCGGCACCGGCTGGCGCCCGATCTTCCTGGTCAACGTGCCCATCGGCGTCGCCCTGGCCGTGGCCGGTCGTCGCCTGCTCCCCGCCGATCCTGTTGGGCGTCGCGACCGTCTGGACCTGACCGGTGTGCTCGCCTTGTCCACAACAGTTCTGCTCGTCATCGTGCCGCTCCTGCTCGGCTCCGAACGCGGCTGGCCCGCCTGGTCCTGGATCTGCCTCCTGCTCAGCCTCCCGGCCCTAGCACTCTTCGAGTACGGCGAACGTCGTACGGCTGCCCGCGGTCGCCGCCCACTCGTCGCGCGCGAGGTACTGGGCGACCGCTCCGTCCGCGCCGGCCTGCTTGCCCACGGCTGCACCAGCGGCACGTACTTCGCTCTGCTGTTCGTACTTGCCCTTTACCTCCAGGGCGGGCTGCACAAGGGCCCGGCGTACTCCGGCTTCGCCATGGTGGTCTGGGTGGCCGCGTTCGGTCTGGCGGGACCGATCCTGCCCAAACTGCGCCGGGGAGTGCGGTGGATGCCGGTCATCGGCTGTCTGGTCCTGGCACTCGGCTACGTGTCCGTGCTGGCTTACCTGCTCCTCGGCGGCCAGACCGGCCCGCTCCTGTTCGCTCTGCTCGGCATTGGCGGGTTGGGGCTCGGTATCAGCGCCAACACCCTCGTCGGTGCGGTCACGTCGCGCTTGTCCTCGGAGTACGCTGCTGACCTCTCCGGAGTGGTCGCTACCAACGCACAGCTGTCCGGAGCACTAGGTGTCGCATTGGCCGGCTCTGTCTACGCTGCACTGGCTTCGGACCCGACTCGAGCGCTGGGGGTAGTAGTCGCAGGTTTCGTCGTACTCACGCTCATCGGGGCCGGTGCGGCTCACCGACTGGTCAGATAGCGGTACCGGTACGCCTCGCGGTACCCGAGGCGGGTGTACGTCGTCACGGCGGCGGCGTTCTCGAGTAGCACCTCGAGATAGGTACGCCGCCCGCCGTGCGGCCCCGCCCAGCGCGCCAGCCCTTGGACGATCGCAGTACCGAGGCCTCGGCGGCGATAGCCGGAGCAGACCCGGATCGCGTCGACACCCAGCCAGTGCCCCGTCATCGCGCCCCGCCCGACCGCCACCACCTCGCCGTCGAGCGTGATCGACGCGAAAGCCGCCTTCGGGGCGCCCTCGAGCACCTGCGGGGCTACAACCGGTGCCGGGCCCTCGAAAGCGGCGGCGTACCACGTGCCGCTCGGGTGGTCCGTCAGTTGCACGTCGTACTGCGGTATGGCGTTCACGTGGTCGAGCGTGGTGTGCATGACCAGTACGTCGGACTGCCCGGGCCGCGCGTCCACCCAGCCGCAGGCACGAATCTCCTGGTCTTCCGGGCTGCCGAGCCGGACCAGGGCCTGTGCCGGCAGACTGCGCTCGTCGTAGAAGGCTTGAGCCTGCTCGAGCGCGTCCTGGACAGGCATGCCAGGGTCGCCGGCCGGGAGGAGCGAGTTGCCCCGGCCCGTCCAGCCTGAGGACGCTCGCAGCAACCAGTGGCCGACGTACGACGTCTCGACCGCTGGGCGACCCAGCGCCGTCGTGAGGAACAGCTGGTCCACATCCACCGGGCGCAGCGGCAGCTCGGGGATCGTTTTGGCCGCCGTAACGTCCGCGGTGGCGATCTGGTGCACCATGCTGTCCGCGTGGCGGACGGTCAGGACCTGGGGATCACCGGACTGGAGAACCCCGATCAGGTCGGTCAGACCGCCTGGAATCCGGTGCCGGACCACGACACGGTGGCCGATATCACGGGCATCCAGGCCTGACACGATCCGGACTCCTGGCAAAGTGGGCGAAGTACTACGGTGATACTAGAGACACCGTGCATCACCGCATCGCAGCACCCCGGAATCCGAGCTGCGCTTGCCTGCCATAGGAGGAGTAGCAGTGACCTACGTCATCGCGCAGCCGTGTGTTGACCTGAAGGACCTCGCGTGTGTCGAGGAGTGCCCCGTCGACTGCATCTACGAGGGCAACCGGATGCTGTACATCCACCCTGACGAGTGCGTCGACTGCGGAGCCTGCGAACCGGTCTGCCCGGTGGAGGCGATCTACTACGAGGACGACACTCCGGAGCAGTGGAAGGACTACTACACCGCGAACGTCGACTTCTTCAACGACCTGGGCTCGCCCGGCGGCGCGTCCAAGCTCGGCAAGATCGACAAGGACCACCCGTTCATCGCCGCGCTTCCCCCGCAGGAACACGACGAGTAAGCGCTCGATCACAGGAATGGGACGTCCCAGGTGGGGCGTCCCATTTCTTATTGGTCCAGAACATCCACGTGGACATGGTCGAGGTGGCGGAGGATCTTGGGGTCACCCGAGCGTTCCGGCGGCGTGTAGTCCCGCCAGCCGCTGTCCGAGCGGCCGCCGGCGGTCCAGATCTTGTCGCTGAAGATGACCGTCTTGATCTTCAGCAGGTCGGCGCGAGCGACCAGGTACTGCGCCATCGCCCAGCCCTTCGTGGTGTTCGCCGTCGAGATCGGCCGGACGAACACGTCCACCGCCCGCCCGTCGTAGTGCGCTGACCCCTCCATGTGCCCGGTCTGCACCCCGCCCGCGGCGTACCCACCGGTCGACAACTTCCCGAACGTCCGGACCAGGTCCTTCCGGACGGCCTCCGCGCGCGGCGTCAGCCCGTTGGTGCCCATCGTCTCCGGCGGCACCGAGTCCGTGTTCACCGTGCAGCTGAAGACGCTCTTCGACTGCCCGGTCAGCGCCGACGCCAGCACTCGAGCGTCCGCCTCGTGGTCGGCGTACGCGTTCGGGAACGCACTGCGCTGCACCTTGTCGGCCGCGACCGTGATCGCGAGGCTCTGGTAGTTCTTGATCTTCACCAGCGCGTCGTAGAACTTCCCGGTCGCGTAGTACGGGTCGCGGACCTGCGTCGCCGTACCCCAGCCCTGTGACGGCCGCTGCTGGAACAGCCCGAGCGAGTCCCGGTCCCCGTGCGCCAGATTCCGCAGATCGGATTCCTGGTACGCCGTCGCCAGCGCGATCGTCGCCGCCCGGGCGGGCAGCCCTCGCCGGACCGCGGTGCCTGCGATGATCGCCGCCGACTCGGCCTGCTCGAAGTCGAGGACGGTCTGCTGCCCGTTCACCGTGGCTGTGCACTGCTCGCGCGGCGGCAGGAGGTTGCCCACGTGCTTGCCGCCGAGCCAGGCGATGCCCGCACCGACCGCGAGAGTGAGCACACCAATGGCACCCACGGCCACGAGGGCACCACGCTTCACCGGCATACCGCTCCCAACGTCCGGGGGCGGGGGACTGGTTCCAGTTCGCGCATCACGAACTGCTTGACGTGTGCAGCCTCACGTTGGTTGGCAAAGTCATACTTTCGGACGGTCAGGCGTTGGCGTGCAGCGCCTCGTTGAGGGTGATGCCCTCGCCCTTGCGCGGGCGGGCCTCGACCGCGCCGGTGACCGAGTTGCGGATGAAGAGCAGGCCGGGCTGACCGGACAGGTCGCGGGCCTTCACCAGCGTGCCGTCCGGGAGGGTGACCTTGGTGCCGGCGGTCACATACAGACCCGCTTCGACCACGCAGTCGTCGCCGAGCGAGATGCCGGTCCCGCCGTTCGCGCCGAGCAGGCAGCGCTTGCCGATCGAGACGACCTGCTTGCCGCCGCCGGACAGCGTGCCCATGATCGACGCGCCCGCGCCGATGTCGCTGCCGTCGTCGACCACGACGCCCGCGACGATCCGGCCCTCGACCATCGACGTACCGAGCGTGCCGGCGTTGAAGTTCACGAAGCCCTCGTGCATGACTGTGGTGCCCTCAGCGAGGTGCGCGCCCAGCCGCACCCGGTCCGCGTCGCCGATCCGGACACCGGACGGTACGACGTAGTCGGTCATCCGCGGGAACTTGTCGACGCTGGTCACACCGAGGTGGTGACCCGCGGTGCGCGCCCGCAGCCGCACCTGCTCGATCTGCTCGACCGGGACCGGTCCGAGCGACGTCCACGCGTTGTTCGGCAGGGCGGCGAAGATGCCGTCCAGGTTCACGCCGTGCGGGCGGACCAGGCGGTGGCTGAGCAGGTGCAGCCGGAGGTACGCGTCCGCAGTACCGCTCGGGGCCTCGTCCAGGACGATCTCGGTCGCCACCACCGCACGCCGTACCTGACGCAGGTCGTCGTTGCCCTCGGCGGCAACCAGCTCGGCCGGCGCCTTGGTGTCCTCCGGCCGCGCCCCAAGCGCGGGCGCCGGATACCAGACGTCCAGGACGTCTCCAGCGGTCGTCACGGTCGCAAGGCCGAAGCCCCAGGCATGCACGGCAGTCTCGGTCATGGCTACACCCTAATTCGGCGGCGATCTGACGCGTGGCGTGGTCTACTCTTCGGATGCTTCCCGCCTGGCTTGAGGTTGTGTCGGATCCGGTACTCGAAGCGACGAAGGCGCCTGACGTCGGCGATCTGCAGGGGGAGTTGCTGCGGCAGTGGGGGTCGTCCGAGGTATGGCGGCTGTCGTACGGGTTGAGCAGCGTGATCGTCAAACGGGGGACGGACGGTCAGGCGGACGAGGCCGACGCTTACGAGCGGTTCGTCGTACCGCTTGACCTGCCGGCGCCCGCGTTGCTGCACCGGCATCGTTCTGCGGGAGCGGGCGTGCTGGTGCTGGCGGATGTCGGGCGGGTGACGTTGGAGCAGGAGCCGAGTGCTGAGGGCTTCCTTGCGGCTGCTGGGTTGGCTGCGACGATCCGGTCGCGGGAGGTGTCGCAGCGCAGCGAGTTCCCGCCGGAGCGGGTGAAGGAGCTGGCTGATCGGATCGGGCGGATCGACTTCGACCTCAGCCCGCTGACCGAGGCACTGGCCGCGCTGCATCGCGACGTTCCTGTTGGGGTTGTGCATGGGGACTTCGTGCCGAAGAACCTGGTCACCGACGGCGTCCGCTGGACCGCGATCGACTGGCCGGGTTCCTATTTGGCGCCGCATCTCAGCGACCTGTACACGCTGATCCGCGACGCCGAGTCTCTCGGTCTCGGCCGGCCCCCGATCGTTGCCCGCTACATCGATGCCACAGGCACCAATCCGGCGCTGGTCGAACGTCAGCTTCTGGTCGGCGGAGGCTGCTTCTGTCTGGTGGCGTTGCGGTTCATCGTCGAGGAAGGTCTGCGAACGGTCCCGGAATCGGTCGACTGGATCGACTCACTGATCGGCGAACTCGCGGACGTCGTCGGAACGCTGTCATGAAACTCCTCGTCCTCGGCGGCACCAAGAACCTCGGCCGGCACGTAGTCGAGGCAGCGCTTGCCTCCGGCCACGATGTCACGCTGTTCAACCGCGGTCAGACGAATCCGGACCTCTTCCCCTCTGTACGCCGACTTGCCGGCGAACGCGCGGCGCCCCACGTGTTGGCGACCGGCGAGTGGGACGGCGTGATCGACATGTCCGGCTTCCTCGTCCGCGACGTCTCGCTGAGTGCTTCGGTCCTCCGCGATCGCTGCGGTTTCTACACGTACATGTCGTCGATCGCGGTCTACGCAAGCAAGACCACGCCCGGGATGACGGAGTCCGCGGCCCTCCTGCCGTGGCCGGACGGTGCACCCGAGGACCAGTTCACGATGGACATTTACGGTCCGTCAAAGGTTCGATGCGAGTCGTTGCTCGCCACCACCTTCGGCGACCGCGCCGCCGCCGTACGCTCCGGCTTCGTCGTCGGCCCGTACAACCCCGACTTCGGCAACTGGGGCTGGGCCCTCGCCCACAACCAGCCCCTGGAGTGTGCCGCCCGCCCCGACCAGCCCATCCAATACATCGACGCCCGAGACCTGGCCGCCTTCCTCCTCCACCTCACGACCGAGCGCCTCAACGGCCCCTACAACGCCGTCGGCCCCACCCACACCATGACGACCCTGGCCAACGCCTGGCGCTCCGCCGTACCCAACCCGCCTCCGGTGGACTGGGAGCCGTCCATAGACCGCTTCCACCTACCCCACGACGGCTCCAACGACGGGACCTTCCAACTCGACAACACCCGAGCCCTGACCGCCGGCCTGCGCCTGCGCCCCGACGAAGAGTCCGCCCACGACTACATCACCTGGGTCCACGATGGAAACACCCCACCAGATCCACCACATTGATTGGGGCAACCCGGGGCATCACGGGGCAGATATCCACAGGCGCAAGTCGAGGTACTCCACAACCGGCTGACCGCGCCTAAGGTCTCACGCCATGTACTTCGACCGGCCGCTGGTGCGTGCCTACGTGGACGAGACCGGCGACCGTGGTCTGTCGCCTAGATCGTCGCGGTACTTCGGCATGGTCGCAGTGGTCGTCGCCGACGAGGACGAAGCGGGTCTGCGTCGCGCGATCGCCGAGTGCCGTCGACGTCTGTCCGTTCCCACCGGCAAGCCGCTGCACTGGACCGAGCATGTGAAGAGATACCCACGCAGACAGTTCGTCGCATCACAGCTGGCGGCAGTGCCGGGCGCCGTCTTGAACATCGTGCTGGTCGAGAAGGCTGCTGTCGCCGAGGCGATCTCGGACCAGGTTACCTTCTACAACTTCGTAGCCGGCCGAGTGTCGAACAGGTCTTGGACACTGCCGACGACTGGCCGAGCGGGCGACGGGACGTTGTGATCACCTTTGGCCATGTGCGTGGATTCCGGCACGAGGAGACCCTCGCGTGGTTCGAGAAACTGCGGGTGAGCGACTCAGCCGACGTGCCCTGGGATCTGCTGCGAGGTAGGCCCGCGTTCCTCGGCCCTGGGCAGCTCGACGGGCTGCAGGCAGCGGATCAGTACTGCGGCATGCTGCGCGCGGCCCTGGAGGAGGACGAGTTCGGCGGTTTCGAAGCGCACCACCTGCTGGCGGTCCGGCCCCAGCTCCGGTACCCGGACGGCTTCGAGGGGATCGTGCTGCCGGGCACGATGGCGGCGTACCCGTGGTGGCCGGCGGACGGGCTGTGAAGCAGCGACGAGGCCTTCGATGGTCCGGAGCGCCGCACCTGACAGGCGGGTCTGACAGCAGACCTGGCGTTCTCTCCGCGGCCATCGGAGGCCTCGTGATGATCAGTTTAGCAGTACCGTCCACGATGGAAACGTTCCTCCCGCGCCGCCGCACTGATACGTAACATTGCGCCGTGATCATTCAGACCGGTGGTGGACCTGGTGGACCGACGAGCTCGCGGGGTGGGTTCGGGAGTGTGGACGGGACCCGGTATTCGGGGACTTCTGGTGGGAGGCAGCAGGTTGGGCTGCCGACGGCCGGGGGAGTGGTCCAGGCCGGTGATCGGCTGCGGTACAAGATCTATCCGGAGCTCGACGCCGGGCTGACGTACTCGGCGACGTATGCGGCGGTGGAGCTGGTCTTCGCGGATGGGACGCGGCCGGCTGGGGTTGACCAGTACGGGAAGCCGGCTGACGCGGCGGGGCAGGGGGCCACGAAGATCCTGTACGCCGACCAGTGGAACGACGTACAGGTCGATCTGACCACGGTTGCGGGGAAGACGATCGCGGAGGTCGTGCTCGTCGTGGATGCGCCTGCGGCGGGGCACGAGTTCGCTGGGTGGGTCGACGACGTAGAGATCGGGCCGGCGCCGGTGGAACCGGATGGCTCCGACCTCGCGGCATACGTCGACACCCGTCGCGGCACCAACGCGAGCCACGAGTTCTCCCGCGGCAACACGTTGCCGATCACCGCCTGGCCGAACGGGTTCAACTTCCTCACCCCGGTCACCAACGCGTCGACGTACCGCTGGCCGTACGAGTACCACCGGGCCAACAACGCGGACAACCGCCCGGAGCTGCAGGGCCTCACGTTCTCGCACCAGCCGAGTCCGTGGATGGGCGACCGCGATCAGCTCACGATCATGCCGGTCGCGGCGGCCTCGCCGTTGGGTGATCCTGTCGAGCGAGCGGTTGCCTTCAGCCACGACGACGAGGTCGCGCGGCCGGACCTCTACTCGGTCGCGCTCGCGAACGGCGTACGCGCGGAGCTCACCCCGACCGACCACGGCGCGATCTTCCGCTTCACGTTCCCGGCCGGCGCGGCGGGGCGGCACCTGGTGTTCGACACGATCGACGAGAACGGCGCGTTCGCGTACGACGGGACCGCGGTCACCGGCTGGGTCGAGAACGGCGCGGAGACCGGGCGGACCCGGATGTACTGCTACGGCGAGTTCTCCGCCACGCCTTCGGTCTTCGGGGCGGCTCGTGGTGGCCGCGAGAACGCGCGGGCGGCGAGCTTCGACGTACCCGAGGTGACGTTGCGGATGGCAACGTCGTTCATCGGGGTCGATCAGGCGCGGCACAACCTCTCGCTGGAGCTGGCCGGGACGTTCGAGGAGATCCAGGCCGCGGCCAACGCCGCGTGGAACGAACGCCTCGCGGTCATCCGGCCCGAGGGCGCGACGCCGCCGCAACTGCGGACCGTCTACGGGAATCTCTATCGGCTCAACCTCTACCCGAACTCGCACTTCGAGAACGCGGGGACTGTTGACGAACCGTCGTACCACTACGCCAGCCCGGTGTCGCCGACGTCGGGTGCGGCGACCGACAGCCTGACCAACGCAGTCGTGAAGCCGGGCAAGGTGTATGTGAACAGTGGTTTCTGGGACACGTACCGGACCGCGTGGCCGGCGTACGCGTTCTTCTACCCGGCGTTGACCGCGGAGCTCGTCGATGGGTTCGTGCAGCAGTACCGCGACGGCGGGTGGATCGCGCGGTGGTCGTCGCCGGGGTACGCCGACTGCATGACCGGGACCAGCTCGGACGTGTCGTTCGCCGATGCGTATCTCAAGGGCGTCGAGTTGCTCGACCCGTTGGCGACGTACGACGCCGGGCTCCGCAACGCGACCGTCGCGCCGGAGGCGACCGAGGTCGGGCGGAAGGGCGTGGAGACCGGGTTCTTCGCCGGGTACGTGAGCACGGACACCGAGGAGAGCGTGTCGTGGTCGCTGGAGGCGTACCTGAACGACTTCGGCCTCGCGTCGATGGCGTTGCAGTTGGCCGAGGCGTTTCCGGAGCGTCGCGGGGAGCTGCTCGAGGAGGCGGAGTACTTGCGCCGCCGTTCCCTGAACTATGTGCTGCTGTTCGACCCTGCCGTGAACTTCTTCCAGGGCCGGCTGGCGGACGGGACCTTCGCCAAGCCGGCTGCCGACTTCGACCCCGAGGAATGGGGCGGCGACTTCACCGAGACCGACGGGTGGAACTTCGCGTTCCACGTCGCCCACGACCCGCGCGGCCTGGCCAACCTGTACGGCGGTCCGCGCGGACTCGAGGCCAAACTCGACGAGTTCTTCTCCACTCCTGAACTGGCGGTGAAGAAGGGCACGTACTCGATCGTCATCCACGAGATGGTCGAGGTGCAGGCCGTCCGCATGGGCCAGTTCGGTTTCAGCAACCAGCCGGCGCACCACATCGCCTGGATGTACAACTACGCCTGCGCGCCGCACAAGACGCAGGCGATCGCCCGCGAGGTGTTGGAGCGGCTGTACGTCGGCGAACAGATCGGCCAGGGCTACCCGGGCGACGAGGACAACGGCGAAATGTCCGCGTGGTATCTGTTCGCTGCCCTCGGCCTGTACCCGTTGCGTGTCGGCGCCCCGGAGTACGCCATCGGCTCCCCACTCTTCTCCCGTGTCGTCGTCAGCCCACTCGGCGGTCAGCCCCTGACCATCACCGCGTCCGGCGTCGAACACCCTTACGTCCAAGACGTCGTGGTCGACGGCAAACCGTTGCCCACCGCATCGATCACCGCCGCCGAACTCCACGCCGCTGGTCAGATCGACTTCACCCTTGGCGCCGATCCGTCCGACTGGGCCTCCCTCGACTCACCGCCCGCTCTCACCACCGACGACGCCGTACCGCGCCCGCTCGTCGACCTGATCCCCATCGATCCGACCAACCCCCTCTTCGACGACACCTCCACGACAGCGGCCACCCTCGACACCACGACCTGGTCCCTCCCGTCGCCGGCGACTCCCACCCTCTACACGCTCACCTCAGCCGACCTGGAATCCGCCCCCACGGCGTGGCGCCTGGAAGGATCCGTCGACGGCACCACCTGGACCGTCCTGGACGACCGCACCACCGAATCCTTCCGCTGGCCCCGCCAAACCCGCCCCTTCACCATCCCCAACCCCACCGAACACCAGCACTACCGCCTAACCTTCCCCACCCCAACAACCCTCAGCCAGGTAGAACTCCTGCACTGATCTCCCTTCCAGCCCACCGAGCTGATGTGGGGAGGGTTTTAGGCCCAGAGCGGCACAAGATCCTCCCCGTTCCCCAGTTGTCGGCTACCTGGCCTCGGAGGTGCGGATCCAGCCGGTCTGGTTGTACCAGTGGCCTCCGCGGCGCAGGTGGGTCACGATTGCGCGCTCGAGTGTGGTCCGTTGTGGGAGGTCGTCCAGCAACGACTTCGGTACGGCGGGTCCGTCGTACCGCCGGTGGAACACATGCTCGAGCGGCGCCCAATCAGCCTCCACCTGATCCGTGAACTGCGTGAACCGGCGCTGAAACCTGACGATGTTCGAGGACGCCGGCAAGTACTGCGTCAACTGCGTGTCCATCAGCCACGAGTGACACGCGAAGCCGACCACGTACTCGGGAAGCTGATCCATCAGTTCGACAGCACGAGCGAAGGAGGTGTCGCACGCCGCCTCGCTCAACGGCTCACGGCTGCCCGGTACGTGCGTGTTCAAGGCGCTCTCGCCGGTTCCGAGAAAGTCGTTGGTGGCGCCATCAACCTGGCGAGGCTGCCGCTCGAAGGCCAGCCGACCCAGCCTGAACCCTGCGCCGGTGAACACCAGCGGCAAGCCCCAGCTGGCATCCAGACCCGCCCGACCGGTAAGCCGACGCGACGACGCCAGCTCGTCTCCGAGGGCGCCCAGCGACTCCCATGACTCGTCGTCGGTCAGTCCGATCGTCGCGTGGTAATCCCGCACATGCGGAACGACCGCCAAGAACGCCCACACAAACAGATGCCGCCCCACAGTCCCGGTCCCGTCAGGCAAGGGCTGCCAAGCAGGATCGCCGAAGCGCCGCTGACCCATCTGAGCCAGCAACAACCGATAGGAACAACTGAGCACCCACCACAACTCAGGATGAAGCTCAGCATCGGGCCGCGCGGCCAGCAACGATTCACGATCGACCCGCTCGATCGCCAACTTCACACAAAGCCGCCCCACGGCTTCATCTGTCGGCAGCACCACATCCGGTCCACCCATGCCAGAGACAGCCGCCAAGCGCTCCACCACGCCACCGGCCAACCCAAGCCGCCGCCCAACCTCCACGGCACCCAGCCCACGCCAACCACCGGCCGCGTCACCACCCATCAGGTCCACCTCCCTCGCCGAGAGCCTTCACAGACTCATCTCAACGGGGGGCTCCTAAGGGTTTCCCTCCATCACCGTAGCCGACCGCACCACCGCCCGCGACCGCCTTAGGCGCTACAGGATCTCAGGCATCTGCAGGCTGGGGCGGTGCTTGCGTCACCGCAGTTGCTTGGCGGCGGCGCGTTCGTCCCCAACCCGGCTCCGCGCGCCGCCGGAGGCGGCCAGAAGTCAGCCGCCGCGGAGCGGTGTCCGGCGGTTACTTCTTCGGGGCCGAAGTTGCGCGGATGTGGAGTTCGGTGCGGAGGGTGACTGTGGAGGGTGGGCGGCCGGGGGAGGTGGTGCGGTCTTTCAGGAGCATGCCGGCGGTTCGGCCCAGTTCGTAGGTGGGTTGGGCGACGGTGGTGAGGCTGGGGACGACCAGGTCGGCCCAGGGGATGTCGTCGAAGCCGACGACCGCGATGTCGTCGGGGGCTCGCAAACCCTTGCGGGCCAGGCATTCCAGCGCTCCAACAGTCATCAGGTTGTTGGTGGCGAAGAGCGCTTCGGGTGGGTCGGCCAGCTCGAGCAAGCTCTCCATAGCGGCGTACCCGCCGGCCTCGCGGAAGTCCGCGTGCCGGACAAGGTCCTTGTCGTACCGGATGCCACCAGCGCGCAACGCCGACCGATATCCACTGAGACGGTCCATCGCGGTGGACACCTTGCGCGGACCGGTGATGCAAGCGATCCGCCGGTACCCGCCGTCGATCAAATGCTTGACGCCCTCAAACGCCCCATGCTCGTTGTCGACCAACACCGTGTCGGCCTCGACGCCCTCGACCCGCCGGTCGATCATCACCAGCGGGATCTTCGCGTCGGCGAGCAGTTGCACACCCTCCGCGGTCGACGTCGGCGAGATCACCACACCGGCCATCTGGTCGGTCAGTACGGCGGATGCGTACGCCGCCTCCTTGGCCGGATCCTCGTCGGAGTTGCACAGTACGACGTGGTACCCCTCCGTCTGCGCGACATCTTCCAGACCGCGCACGAGCGACGTGAAGAACGGGTTCTCGATGTCCGAGATGACGACGGCCCACAGGTTCGTCGAGGACTTGCGGAGGTTGCGCGCGACGCCGTTCGGGCGGTAGCCGAGCTCGGCGACCGCGGCGCGGACCTTCTCGGACAGCTCCGGATCGACGTTGCGCCGGCCGCTGAGCACCCGCGAAACCGTCGCCGGAGATACCCCCGACCTACGCGCGACGTCGTAGATCGTCGTCATGCCCGCTCCCCGTTTGAGGTCCGATGGTCGTCTGGATCGCACTCTAACCCCGATCCAGAGCAAAGGGTCTCATGACGCAGCGGTGTCCAGGAGGGCGACGGCGGCGGCGCGGCCCGGGGCTGAGTCGGCGGCGCCGTTGACGGTGGTGGAGAGGGCTCCGGCGGCGTTGGCGAGTCGTACGGCGTCCACGAGGGCGGCTCCGTCGGCCAACGAGGCGGCGAGTGAGCCACAGAACGCGTCGCCGGCGCCGACCGTGTCGACGGTCGCGACCTCGAAAGGGTCGACCCGTTCTTCGAAGCCCCCGGCCCGGTCCAGCACGAACGCCCCCCGTGAACCCAATGTGACAACGCACGCCCGCAGGTCCCAGTCCTCGGCGAGTTTGCGGGCGATCATCGGCACCTGCGACTCGTCGTCGCAGTCGAGACCGGTCAGCGCAGCGGCCTCGACCTCGTTCGGCACCAGGATGTCGACGTACGACGCCAGCGACTGATCGATCGGTCCGACCGGCGCAGGCGTGAGGATCGTGGTGACGCCCGCGGTCGAGGCGAGCCGGAGGGCGGTGTGGCTCGCCTCGACCGGGAGCTCGAGTTGCACGCTGAGCACCTTGCTCGCGGTCAGCACGTCCGAGGCGGCTTCGACGTCTGCAGCGGTGATCGCGGCGTTGGCGCGGGACACGATGATGATCGAGTTGCCGCCGTCGGGCAGCACCAGCGGCAGTCCGACCCCGGTGCCTAAAGATGGGTGTCGCACGATCCACGAGGTGTCGACGCCGTTCGACGAGAGCAGTTCCAGGAACTCCTCGCCGTACCGGTCCTCGCCGATCGTGCCGACGATCGCCGTCCGCGCACCCATCCGCGCCGCCGCGATCGCCTGGTTCACGCCCTTGCCGCCGAGGAACTCCGCGAACCCGGTCCCATGCAACGTCTCACCCGGCAACGGCCGCCGCTCCGCCGACGCGACCAGATCCTTCATGAACGACCCGAGCACACAGACATCGTTCATGCCTGGTCCTCGGCGAGACGCTTGCCCAGGGCACCGGATGGGTGGAACTGCGCGAAGTCGTGATGGCTGAAGGACCGCAGTACGACGAGAGCGCACGCCAGCGCATCGCCCATCGCCAACGAGGCCGTCGTCGACGCGGTCGGCGCCAGGTTCAGGGGGTCCGCCTCGCGCAGCACCATCGTGTCGAGCGTGTACGTCGCCAACTGTGCCAACGTGGACTGTTCTTGACCTGTCATCGCGATCACCGGGATCTCCCGCTCACGCAGCATCCGGGCGAACTCGCACACCTCGGCCGTCTCGCCGGATGCCGACAGCGCCAGGACGAGATCGCGCGTGGTCACCGCACCGGAGTCGCCGTGCAGCGCATCGCCGGAGTGGATGAACGTGGCCGGCGTGCCTGTGCTCGCGAGGGTTGCGGCGATCTTCCGCCCGACGAGACCGGACTTCCCGAGACCGGTCACCACCAGGTGACCCTCGCAGCGGGCCACCGCGATCAGCACCTCCAGGAAGACTCCGTCGAGCCGGTCCGCGAGGGCCGAGACGGCCGCGGCCTCGGTCTCGATGGCGTCTCGCGCCGCCTGCAGTCCTCGGGCGACCAGGTCCCTGGACAGCTCGTCGGCCGTGCGGTGGGCGGACGCACGGTTCGGCACAACTGGCATCCCAGCGCCTCTCATCTCAGAAATCGATTTCCGCAGATTAGGCAGCGGGCTCGGGTGGTGTCAACGCCTGCACCGAGGTCGAAACCCGTGCGCACACGCAGGAATCGACGACGTTGATCACATCGGCACCCCGTCGGCCCTTGACCGGCCAGGCCTCCGATCATAGATTGCGAGAAATCGATTGCCCCTCGAAGCCCACGGCTCGGCCGTTCGAGAGACCCCTGGAGCACCTGATGGCCGCAACACCCTCCCCTGCCAGGCAGCTCAGCCGCCGCACCGTCCTGCGCGGCGGTCTGGGCGCGTTCGCCGCGACGGCTGCCGGCGTACCGCTGTTGTCCGCCTGTGGCGGTGACGACTCCGGCGGCAACGCCAAGGAGATGTCGTTCTGGAACTTCTACGGCCCGTCCGACGACCAAGGACCGCAGAGCAAATGGTTCGTCGACACCGTCGCGGAGTGGAACAAGAACAACGACGTCAAGGTCAAGCTGCGCTACATCCCCGGCAAGGACTACCTGAACGGGACCACCCTGCAGACCGCGTTCCAGTCGGGGCAGGGCCCGGACATCTTCCTGATCAGCCCCGGCGACTTCCTCCGCTACTACAACGGCGGCGTACTGCAGGATCTCGGCTCCGCACTGCCGGACGAGGCCAAGAAGGACTACCTGCCCGGCCTGCTCGAGGCCCGCAGCGTGGACGGCAAGGTCTACGGGCTGCCGATGGAGATCGAGCCGCTCGCGATGTACTACAGCGAGACCGCGTTCGAGAAGGCCGGCCTGTCCGAGGCCGACCTGCCCAAGACCTGGGACCAGACCATCGCCGTCGCGCAGAAACTGACCGGCAAGGACCGGTACGGCGTGATGTTCGAAACCACCCCTGGCTACTACCAGAACTTCACCTGGTACCCGTTCATGTGGCAGGGCGACGGCAACGCGATCAAGGACGGCAAGTCCGCGTTCGACTCGCCGGCCGCCGTACAGGCGCTGAAGTTCTGGGGCGACACGATCAAGAACAAGGTTGCCCCGCGCAAGGCCCTCGGCGACGGTGGCGGTGACGTGGTGTCGAACCTGGGCTCCGGTGCGGCCGCGATGCAGCAGAGCGGCATCTGGGCGGTCGTGGATATGCGGACCAAGGCGAAGACCTTCAAGTACGGCATCATTCCGCTGCCCACTCCGGACGGCGGCTCGGCGGCGACCGACCTTGGTGGCTGGGCGTTCGTCGCCAACTCCAAGGGCAAGAACCCGGAGGCCGCGGCCAAGTTCATCGCGTGGGCGCTCGGCTCGACCGATGCGGCCGGCGTCGAGCGGCAGCGGCAGTGGAACACCGTCGTCAAGACCAACCTGCCGCCGCGCAAGTCGGTGCAGCAGGCCGCGGATGCGAAGGGTGCGTTCGCCGACGGCGCGCTGAAGAAGTTCGTCAGCCAGATCGCGCCGACCGGCAAGCCGGAGCCCCGGTTCCCACCGGAGGTGTACCAGCCGATCGCCGACGCGATCCAGGCCTGCCAGCTGAACGCGGCCGACCCGGCCAGGGCGGCGGCCGACGCGGCGGAGAAGATCGACACGTTCCTGAAGACCTACCAGGGCGCGCCGATCAGCTGATGGTGACGACAACAGCTCCGCCGTCCCAACCGATGGCACGCACACGGGCGAAGCCCAAGGCGGGTATGACGAGGAAACGGCGCGAGGCGCTGGCGGCGTACGCCTTCCTCGCGCCGGACACCATCGGCCTGCTGATCTTCGTCGCGATCCCGATGGTGCTCGCCTTCGGGGTCGCGTTCTTCAAGGTCGATGGCTTCGGCAACTATCAGTACGTCGGCCTGGCCAACTACAAGCTGATGGCCGGCGACGACCAGCTCTGGGCGTCGCTGAAGGTCACCGCGATCTACGTGGTCACGTTCGTGCCGATCGCGTTCGTGGTGAGCTTCGCGCTGGCCATGCTGGTCCGCAACCATTTCAAGGGCATCGGCTGGGTCCGCTCGGCGTTCTTCCTGCCGAACGTGGTCAGCCTGGTCGTGGTCGGCCTGATCTGGCAGTTCCTGCTGGTCGACAAGCGCGGCGCGCTCTCCAAGATCCTCGCGCCGGTCGGCCTCGGCGACGTATCCTTCCTCGGTACGCCGTCCCTCGCGCTCGGCACGTACGTCGTGATCAGTGTCTGGTTCCTGATGGGCTACCAGATGCTGGTCTTCCTGGCCGGCCTGAAGGACGTGCCGAAGGAGCTCGAGGACGCCGCGCAGATCGACGGTGCGGGCTCCTGGCAACGATTCCGGTACGTGATCTGGCCACTGCTCCGGCCGACCAGCTTCTTCGTCGTGGTGAACTCGACGATCGGCGCGGTCACCGGCCTGCAGGCGTTCGACCTGGTCTTCGTACTGACCAAGGGCGGCCCGGCCCGCGCGACCAGCACGGTCGTCCTCTACATCTACGAGCAGGCCTTCACCTTCAACAACATGGGGTACGCCGCCGCGCTGACGACCGTGGTCGTGGCGATCCTCGTCGTCTGCACCGGCCTGATGTTCGGCTTCACCCGCGGAGGTCGCTTCGATGAAAATTAGATTCTTCCCGATCCTGGCTCACGTCCTCGCGATCATCGCGGTCGCGCCGCTGCTGTGGATCCTGATCAGTGCACTCAAGCCCGCCGAGGACGTGTTCAACTTCGGCTGGCCGTCGACGTGGACGCTGGACAACCTGCAGTACGTGCTGCTGAAGATCCCGATGCCGCGGTTCATGCTGAACTCCGCGATCGTGGCCGTGACGGTCACCGTGATCGCACTGTTCTTCCACAGCATGGCGGCGTACGCGCTGGCCCGGCTGCGGTTCCCGGGGCGCGGGATCATCTTCTCCGGGATCATGTCGACACTGCTCGTGTCGCTGCCGGTGATACTAGTTCCGTTGTTTCTAGTGGCAAAGCAACTAGGTCTGCTGGACAGTTACGCCGGTCTGATCGTGCCGAGCATCTTCCATGCGTTCGGCATCTTCCTGCTCCGGCAGTATTACCTGAACATCCCACGCGAGCTCGAGGAAGCGGCCGACCTGGATGGCTGCGGCTACTGGCGGCGGTACTGGAGCGTCATCCTGCCGCTCAGCCGGCCGGTCCTCGCATCGCTGTCGGTGCTGTTCTTCCTGGCCAACTGGAACGCGTTCCTCTGGCCGCTCACCATCACCCGGAACCCGGACCTGCGGGTGATCCAGCTCGGCGTCTCCGGCATGCAGGGGCAGTACGCCTCCGCCTGGAACCTCATCCTCGCGGCCGCGGTGATCGCGGCCGTTCCCACGGTCGTGGTGTTCGTCGCGGGCCAGCGCCGCCTGGTGGACGCGATGAAGACGACCGGCCTCAAGTAAAGGATTCCGTAGATGAAGCGTGGGGCTCTGCTTGCCGTGCTGCCACTCGTGTTCGGCACGGCATCACTCTTGAACCATGGCTCCCCACCCGCGCCGGCCGCCTCGACTCCGGTCGGTACGGCGCAGGTCGAGTCGAAGGGCACGCCCAGCAACAGCGACGGCGACCTCTGGCCGTCCTGCTGGGCCGGCAACGACAAGGTGTACGCCGCCAACGGTGACGGCAAGGGTTTCAGTACCGACGGCGACTTCGCCGACATCGCGGTCAGCGAGATCAACGGCATGCCCGGAAACTTGTCCGGGGCAACGATCTCGAAGGGCGACCAGGTCGGATCCGTCTGGAGCGGCGCCGGGTACAACCGGAAGCCGACCGGGATGGTGTGCGTCGGCGACACGCTGTACCTCGCCGTCCAGGATCTCGCGCTGGACTTCAACGACGTACCGGCCGCGACGATCCTGAAGTCGACCGACCACGGGAAGACCTGGACGTGGGACAAGAAGGAGCCGATGTTCTCCGGTCATGTCTTCACGACGATCTGGTTCGCGGACTTCGGCAAGGGTGGCGCGCTCGCGCCCGACGGCTACGTGTACGCGTACGGGCTGGACGGCAACTGGCGAGACTCGTTCGACGACACCGTTGCCGATCCGCAGAGTATGTTCCTGGCCCGGGTGCCCAAGACCAAGGTGCAGGATCGCGGCGCCTGGAAGTTCTACACCGGCTCCGGCTGGTCCGCGAAGATCGCCGATCGCAAGCCGGTGCTGACCGACACGCGCCGGCTGTACGCGCAGACGTACGGGACGAACGCGTCCAATCTGAGCGTGATCAGCCAGGGCGGCGTCACCTACCTCGCAAAGCAGAAACGGTACGTCTACACGTCCTGGACCGAGTACACCTTCGAGTTCTACGAGTCGCCGACGCCGTGGGGCCCGTGGAAACACTTCATGAGCAAGGACTTCGGCGGATATCCCTGGTCCACCTCGAAGTACGGCGGGTACGGCGTGACGATCCCGTCGAAGTTCGTCCAGCCCGACGGCAACGCGATGTACATCCAGGCGAACGTGTGCCCGTGCGGCGGCGGTGGGATCGGCACGTCGGTGTACAACTTCAACCTGCGCAAGCTGGTACTGACGCCGTCGGTTGGCACCCCGGCTGCGAACCTGCCCGGATCCGACAACCTCGCCGCCCCGTCGACGGGTGCGGTCGCGGTCTCCAAGTCGACAAACTCCGGAAGCCTCGCGCTGATGAACGACGGGGCGAAGACCGGGAGCGAGTCCGACTTCGACGACGAGGTGAAGGGCGCGTCGTGGTGGGGGTACGAGTGGCCCGCGCGGCACAAGGTCAACAACGTCGAGTTCACCTCGGGCGCGGTGTCGGCTGAGGGCGGTTACTTCACCGGCCGGCCGCGGGTGCAGGTCAAGCAGAACGGACAGTGGGTCGAGGTCGGCTCGCAGACCGTTTCACCGGCGTATCCCGGCGACGCGTCGGCCGGGGCGAACGCGACGTACACGATCACGTTCCCGGTGCAGGAGACCGACGGGGTGCGGGTGATCGGCCTGCCGGGCGGGACGCGTTCGTACACAACGGTCTCGGAGCTCGCGGTCCGGTACGTCTCCCAACTGGCGGACGGCGGCTTCGAAGGCACCGGCGGCGGCAAGCCGGCCTGGCTCTTCGAGGGTACGGCGGCCAACGGCGTCGACCGCGGTCTCGGCTTCGCGCACTCGGGCGCGAACAACGGCTGGATCCGCTGCACCTGCACGGGTTTCAGCGACCTGTACCAAACGGTCCCGGTCACGCCCGGCGCGACGTACACCTTCGGCTCGTGGATCAACGCGTCCGCGAACCTCCCCGCCGACCAGGGCAGCTTCGGCGTACGCGCCGGCACCACAGACCTGGCCGGCACGACCTTCGGAGCAGGCACCGGCTACGTCCACCACGAGGTGACAGTGAAGGTCCCCGCCAACACCCACGAGCTAACCGTCTACGCCGGCTTCAACGGCCCCAACCTCGACACCTGGATCCAGCTCGACGACTTCACCGTCAGCTGAGCTCACGGCCAGGGGAGGAGGTTGGGTGCGGCCCCGGTGATCGGCCCGGGGGCGGTGCGGCCGGCGTACCAGGCGGTTAGGTCTGTCAGGGCGCCGGTCAGCTTCACCTGTTCACCGGTGCCGTTCTCCCAGGTGGTGTCTTCGGCTTCGAGGATCAGGTGGATGTTGTCGGGAGTGCGGGGGCGGAGGAAGTCCAGCAGGTGCAGGCAGAAGGAGGGCGACCAGGTTGCCGGGGTGGGGCCGAGGTCGAGGTCGGTGGTGTGGATGGTGAGTTCTCGCCAGGTGGCTTGCAGGCCGGCGGAGAGGTTGCTGTTGCGGTGGAGGATGGGGAGCGGCCAGTCGGTGGGGCTGACCTTGTCCCAGGAGGCGAGCAGTGCGGTCACGGCCTCGGTGAGGTGCGTGCGCAGCTCGGCGGCGGAGCGGTCCGCGCCCGCTTCGATAGCAGCGTCGCGTCCCGGGCGGCCACCGTCGTACATCTCGACGAGGCCGCCCTGGAGGGCTTCGTCGACCTGACGGGTCATCGCCTCGGAGAAGCTGGCGATATGCGTGATCACGTGGCCGCGGGACCACCCGGGCAGCGCCGAGTCGCCGCGGGCTGTCGGCTCGTCCAGGTCCGCGACGAGGGCGAGCAGTTGGTCGGCGGCGGCGCGTACGTCGATCAGGGCCACAACAGCTCCTTCGTCCACTCGTCTTCCAGGCGGTACCGCAGGCGTGTGTGCCGGCGATCCGGATCGGCCTGCCAGAACTCGACCTCCTCGGCGCGCAGCGTGTACAGCGTCCAGTTCGGCGCGACCAGGTCGGGCTCCGCGGCGATCCGCTCCGACTGTTCCTTCACGGCCCGGTCGATATCCGCAGGATCCTCGAGTACTGCGCTTTGCCGCCCGACCAATGCCTCCGCCCGAGCCGTCTCGGGCCGCATCAGGAAGTCCCGCGCCGACTCCTCCGGATCCGCGGCCTCGACCGTCCCGAGCACGCGGACCTGCCGTCCGAGCGGGATCCAGTAGAACGTCAGCGCGGCGTACGGCGAGGTTGCCAGCTCGTCGCCCTTGCGGCTGGTCGACGTCGACGCGAACTGCCAGCCGTCGTCCGTCACGTTCTTCAGGATCAGGACCCGCCCGTTCGGCCGGCCGTCGGCGCGGACCGTCGACAGAGTCATGGCGCACGGCTCGGGCACCTGCCGGCCGATCGCGGTCAGCAGCCAGTCGACGAACAGCGGGTGCGGTGTCGCGGGGGCGCTTGAAGGATCCCAGGCCGGAGGGGTGCCGGTCAGCGTCGGTGCGGCGCGCAGCCGGGTGCGGAGGTCGGTCACGCTTCGAGACCCTAGGCGATGTATTCACATGGCAGCAACCGGATATCCCATTAGACTCGGCCGATGAGCACGCTGGCCTTCGCCCTCGCCGCGACCATCAAGCACGACGGCCACGGCGGCATCGCCGACCTCCTGGCGACGCCTGCGGAGGCGGCTGCCTGGCTGGCGGAGCACCAACACCTGGTGACGCAGGTCCTGCTCGGCCGCCCCGGATCCGACCTGGGGAGGATTTCCTACCCGAATCGGGCAGTAATCCTCCCCGACGCCGACGAGTCCGGCGTGCGCGACGAGTTGGTCAGGATCCGCGGAGCGGTGCGCGCGTTGTTCGCCCGGGCAGTGGCGCCAGAGCCTCCCAGCAAGGCGGACGCCGGGCGCCTGATGGCCGTCGAGGATGCGCTTCGGATGGTGAATCGCGCGGCGGATCGGTTGGGGACGACGCACCTGGAGTGGGTGGAGGAGCCGGCGACGCGGTGGGCATTCCGGACGGATGATCCGGTCGCGTTGCTCGTCGGGGCTGTCGGGCGGTCGGCGATCGACTTCTTGGTGAGCCCGGCGCGCGGGCTCTTGCGGGCCTGTCCGGCCGCCCGTTGTGTGAAGTACTTCCTGCAGGACGATCCGCGGCAGACCTGGTGTTCGGCGTCGTGCGGCAACCGCGAGCGGGTGAACCGGCACTACCGCAAGCGTCACGGATAGCCTGTCGGTTATGACCATCGCTCGTTTCAAAGACTTGTGCGTCGACGTCTCGTCGCCGAGTGAGATGGCCGCGTTCTGGGGCCGGGTGATCGGCCTGACGGCGCCCGCCGACAACCCGAACGTGCTGGTCGGCGACACCCCGGAGAAGACGATCTGGATGTGCAAGGTCCCGGAGACGAGGACGGTCAAGAACCGGGTTCACCTCGACGTCATCACCGGCGCGATCGGGGACCTCGAGCGGGCCGGCGCGACGATCCTGACGCCGGAGACCGACGAGCAGCGCTGGACGGTGATGACGGATCCCGAGGGCGGGGAGTTCTGCGGATTCGTCCGCGAGCCGGTTCCGGCGTACCGGTTGATGGAGCTGGTGGTCGACTCGGCCGACCCGGAGCAGCAGGCGCGCTGGTGGGGCGGCGTGCTCGGTGTCGACGTCAGTAGCCGGGAGGGCGCGCCGTACCACTGGCTCGAGAACGTGCCTGGCCTCCCGTTCCGGTACTGGGTGTTCGTCCCGGTGCCGGAGCCGAAGACCGTGAAGAACAGAGTGCACTGGGATGTCAGCGCGCCCGCGCTGCAGCCGGTGCTCGACGCGGGTGCGACACTGCTGCGGCCCAAGGACGACGAGATCGGCTGGCACGTCTGCGCCGACCCCGAGGGCAACGAGTTCTGCGTTTTCCTGCCGCCGGAGGAGTCTTCATGACCAAACTGGACCTGACCGCATCCGGACCCGACCTGACCGAGGCGTTGGTGAACGTATCTTCGGTCAGCGGGACCGAGGAGAAGCTCGCGGACAAGGTCGAGACGGCGCTCTCGGCGTACGGGCATCTGAAGGTGTTCCGGCACGGGAACACCGTGGTCGCCCGGACCGACCTCGGCCGGGACGAGCGGGTCGTCATCGCCGGCCACCTCGACACCGTCCCGCTCAACGACAACCTCCCGGCCCGCCGCGCCGACGGCCTGATCCACGGCCTCGGTGCGTGCGACATGAAGGGCGGCGTCGCGGTCGCGCTCCGGCTCGCGGCGACCCTCGACGCGCCGAACCGGGACCTCACCTACGTCTTCTACGACTGCGAGGAGATCGAGTCCGAGCGCAACGGTCTCTTCAAGCTGACCCACTCCAACCCCGAGCTGCTCGAAGGTGTGTTCGCGGTCGTGATGGAGCCGTCGAACGCCGTCGTCGAGGCCGGCTGCCAGGGCACGATGCGGATCGAGGTCACCACCCGCGGCGAACGCGCGCACTCGGCCAGGTCATGGATGGGCCGCAACGCCATCCATGCCGCGGGCGACGTGCTGGCCCGGCTGGCGGCGTACGAGCCACGACGAGTGCCGATCGACGGGCTCGAGTACCGCGAGGGCCTGAACGCGGTCGCGATCACCGGCGGGGTCGCCGGCAACGTCGTACCGGATCTGTGCACGGTGACGATCAACTACCGTTTCGCACCCAGCCGGTCCGAGGCGGAGGCCGAAGCGCACCTGCGCGAGGTGTTCGAGGGGTACGACGTCGTGGTGACGGACTCGGCTCCGGGCGGGCTGCCGGGGCTGGAGCGACCGGCCGCGGCGGCGTTCCTGCAGGTGGTTGGCGGCGAGCCGCAGCCGAAGTTCGGGTGGACCGACGTGGCCCGGTTCACGCTGCTCGGCGTACCGGCCGTGAATTACGGCCCCGGCGACCCGCTGTACGCGCACAAGCAGGACGAATTCGTGCCCGAGGCCGACATCGAGCTGTGTGAACAGCGGTTGAGGAGTTGGTTGACGGGCCGCGCCTGAGCCGCCCGCGTTACCGGTCAGGCCATAATCTGGATGCATGTCAGAACCATCGATCCACCCCGACCGTCCGGTCGGCCAGCAGCAGCGCGGGCCGATCGTGATGCGGCGCAAGCAGGTGCAGCACTCCACCTCCGAGCAGCGGCTGCTGGACAGCCGCGGCCCGTCGGACTGGGTGCACACCGACCCGTGGCGGGTGCTGCGGATCCAGTCGGAGTTCATCGAGGGGTTCGGCATGCTCGCCGAGCTGGGGGCCGCGATCAGCGTGTTCGGCTCGGCACGGACCAAGCCGGACGACCCGATGTACGCCGCGGCCGAGGAGTTCGGGCGGAAGCTGGTCGGCGCCGGGTACGCCGTCATCACCGGCGGCGGACCGGGGGTGATGGAGGCCGCGAACAAGGGTGCGTCCGAGGCCGGCGGCGTGTCGGTCGGGCTCGGGATCGAGCTGCCCTTCGAGAACGGCCTGAACGAGTGGGTCGACATCGGGATGAACTTCCGGTACTTCTTCACCCGCAAGACGATGTTCGTGAAGTACGCGCAGGGGTTCGTGGTGATGCCGGGCGGGTTCGGCACGCTGGACGAGCTGTTCGAGGCGCTCACGCTGGCACAGACGCGGAAGGTCACGTCGTTCCCGGTCGTCCTGTTCGGTACGGCGTACTGGGGCGGGCTGGTCGACTGGCTGCGGAACACGATGCTCACCGACGGCAAGATCTCGGCGGCCGACCTGGACATGTTCACGGTCACCGACGACGTGGACGAGGCCATCAGTTACGTCATGAAGGCGGGGGAGCTGGCCGACGCCGCGGCCGAGGACGCCGCCGAGGCGGCCGCGCAGGACGTGGATGGCCCGACCGCCAAGGCACGCCGGCTGGGGTCCGACGGGAGCTGAATTCCCGGGTGATTGTGCGGTTGACTCGTGCGGCATGGCACGATCGGACCCGTGATGTGGTTCTTCGGGCTGATCGTCGTGGTGTTGATCGGGGCTGTCGCGGTAGTCGCCTCGGGTCGTTGGGGTGCCATGAGCACGGCGTACGACGACCGGCCCGACATGACCGTGCCCGCGCGGCAGGTGCTCACGTCGACCGACATCGAGTCGACGCGGTTCGCGGTCGGGGTGCGCGGCTACCGGATGGACGAGGTCGACTCGCTGCTCGAACGCGTCGCCAAGGAGGTCGCTGAGCGCGACCGGCGGATCGCGGACCTCGAGCGCGCCGTGGCCCCGATCGTGGACGCGCCGGACGGCGCGGGCTTCGCGTCGAGGTCGCGGTACGACACCTCCGAGTTCGAGGACACCGGGCCGCATCAGCCGATCCTCGTCGGCGGCGACTTCCCGCCCGCTGACCAGCCCGCCGCGCCCTCGGATGCTGCGCCGAAGGAGCCCGCTGAGGAGGCGGCTGCCACTCCGGCTGCTCCGGCCACGTCTGCTGCTCCGGCCACGTCTGCCGTTCCGGCCGCTTCTGGCGCTCCGGCTGCTCCTGCCGCGGAGCCGGCGCGAGCTGAGTCCGCGTCCGAGTCCACGGCTGGGTCCGCGTCTGGTGCGGAGGACGAGGACGACGAGCAGGAGACATCCGAGATCCCGCGGACGAGCCACGAAGCGGCGGCGGACGAGTACGAACGCCTCCAAGCCGAGGCCCGCGCCCTCCTCGAGGCCCAGTCCCAACCAGTCACCCCACGCCGTACCCCCGCCACCCCGCACCCCAAGCCCGCCGTGCCGCCGCCCCACGAAGACGAGCTACCCCAAGCCGCCACCCAACAGCCGCAGGCGTCGGCCGAGCAGGCCGCGCCGGCACCGCACTGGACGCAAGCTCCGGAGCCGCCCCAGCAGGCGGCGGAGCAGCAAGCGGCCCCGCAGCAGGAAGCCGCTCCCGAGCAGCCGGCAACCCAGCATTGGACGGCCCAGCCGCCCGCGCCGCAGCAGCCCGACGCGCAGCAGCAGCCCGACCCGCAGCAGGCGGACTCTCAGCAGGTCGAGGGGCAGCGGGCTGAGCAGGGGCAGGGGGAGGAAGGGTGGCAGTTCTGGCCGCCGGCGGATCAGCAAGGGGAAGACGCTTATCAGCGTCCTAGCTGATGGACGCGACGGGGAGCTGTCATGCGGAGGCGTCGGTCGGACTGCGGCTGCCGCCGGACGCCGCGTGGGACGTCGTGATGGACTGGGAGCGGCAATCCCGCTGGATGCTGCTGACCCGCGTCTGGGCCACTGAGAACGACGGGATCGGAGTCGGCGGCGGTGTCGCCGCGCGCACTTCTGTCGGTGCTATCGGGTTCACTGACGACATGGTCATCACACACTGGGATCCACCGCGCGAGTGCACGGTGAAACACCTCGGTACGGTCGTTCGCGGCACCGGCACGTTCACCATCGCCCCGACCGCGAGCGGCAGCGTCTTCACCTGGGCCGAGGACGTCGTGCCGCCGTTCGGCCGACTGGGCAGGGCCGGCTGGGTCGTGGCGCGCCCGCTGTTCGAGTCGATGATGCGCATCTCGATGCGCCGCCTCATCCGCGAGGTGCAGGCATGACGGTAATCGGCCCGGACGGGCAGCCGCGGTGTGGGTGGGCGACCTCCGCGCCGGAGTACGTCGAGTATCACGACACCGAGTGGGGTAAGGAGATCCGCACCGACGTCGGCCTGTTCGAGCGGATGACGCTCGAGGGGTTCCAGTCGGGGCTGTCGTGGATCACGATCCTGCGCAAGCGGGAGAACTTCCGCGCCGCGTTCGCGCACTTCGACCCGGAGACGATCGCGAAGTTCGACGACGCCGACTTCGACCGCTTGATGGCCGACCCCGGCATCGTCCGCAACCGGCTGAAGGTCAACGCGACGATCAACAACGCCCGCGCGCTGCTGGAGCTGGACGACGGAGAGTTCACCGAGCTGCTCTGGTCGTTCCGGCCGGCCAAGCACAAAGCACCCCGGACCCTGGCCGACGTGCCGGCCACCACCCCCGAGTCCGTGGCGATGTCGAAGGCGCTGAAGAAGAAAGGTTTCGTCTTCGTCGGACCCACCACGGCGTACGCGTTGATGCAGGCGACCGGCATCGTGAACGACCACTTGAAGACCTGTATAGCCCGGTAAATCTCGTGCACGTGCAGCTGCCTTCTGCATCTGCAAAAGGCTCTTTGGCGAAACGCAAACACAAACGGCTGAACGAGTTGTGCACCGGGCACTGAACGTGATGTGGTGTTCAGCGGGCTCCCCGACTGTCAGGTGGTTGTCCGACCGTGACTCGCCCGGTCGGAACGCGGTCTGGGAGCCCACCAAACGTTCTACGGCAGGGAATTGGCGCCGTCTGAGGTGAAGGCTGTCCGGAACACATCGGTTCCGGTCAGCCCACTCAGTTGGGTGCCTGTCGGCGTGACGCAGAGGTAGAGGTTCGCCTCGGCGAACGGGTCGGCGGTGTCGTCGTCCGCGGTGCCGTACTGGCGGGTCCAGACGCGGGTGTGGGTCGGGGAGTACTTGGTCAGCACGCCGTCGAACTTTCCTAGCGATGTCTCCAGCGCGCCGTCGGTGAAGCCTGCTACGTAAAGGTTCCCGGCGGCGTCCACGGCGACCGCGGCGGCCTTGTCGTTGGTCGGCGTACCCAGCTGGTCCCGCCAGGTCAAGGTGCCGTCGGAATCGGCGCGAGCGATCAGGAAGTCCTTGTCACCGGTGAGTGTTCCGGCGAAGTCGCCTGCTGTGTAGCCGGCCAGATAGACGCCACCGCTCGGGTCTGCTGCCAGCGCCCACACCTCGTCCGATGCGGGAGTGCCCAGCTGCTTCACCCATAGCGGATCGCCATCAGGTGAGTAGCGGGCCAGGAAGCCGTCCACGCCACCGGCCGAGGTGCCGAGCGCACCAGCTGTCATCCCCGCCAAGTACACCGAACCGTCCGAGACTGCGACCGCCATGCCCTTCTCCTCGCCGGCGCTTCCGGTCTGTCGCAACCACACCAGCCGACCATCGCCGTCCAGCCGGGCGACGAACACATCCTTGTCACCCTGATTGGCGCCACCCAGCGCGCCCTTCGTGTAGCCGCCGAGATAGACATCCGTCCCGTCGACCGCCACCGAATAGCTGCGATCCGCCGCCCCCGGTACGCCGAACTGTGTCAGCCACCGTCGATTCCCGGCAGCGTCGTACTGCGCCACGAACGCATCGTCCGTGGCGTTCCCGGCATGCGATCCGTCCAGATCGCCGTTCGTGTACCCGGTCACCACGACCCGCCCGTCCGCATCGACGGCGACGCCGTACGCGCGCTCCGTACCGCTCGTCCCGAGTGATCGCGTCCACTCCCGCGAGCCGTCCGCGCGGTACTTGATCAGCGAGACATCCGTCCCGCCGGCGTACGGCTGCCCGTCCAGCGCACCCGCCGCCGCGACCGCCTGATAAACGTTGCCCGAGGCATCAGTCGCGATCCCGCCGGCGCGGTCGTCGCCCGCCGTACCGGTGATCGCGGCCTGCATCGGTGTGGCCGGCGGCTTGCCGATGTAGGTGAAGATGTACTTCGCGCCCTCGGCGAACGTCGGCCCCCACACGTCCCAGTCGTGCCCGCCGTCGACGACGCGGAACTCCGACGTCAGGTTCGGCACCCGGGTCGCCTGGTTGAAGACGAGGTGCGCCTCGAAATCGAGGTCGTGGGTGGCGTCGATCGCCTTCGGGTTCTTGTACTCGTCATCGCCGACCGCAATGTACAGATGCGACTTCAGCCCGGTCGCCGCGAACGACTTCAGCGTCGCCGGCCAGTTGAGCTTCAGGTACGTCGCCTCCGAGAACGGATCCTTGCCCTTGCCGAAGGCACCGAAATCGCGAGTGCTCGAATCGGACGGCGGCAACGGGAAGTACACCGCCGGGCTGAGCGCGATCGCCGCGCCGAACACGTCCGGGTGCGCCAGCGAGTACCGCAACGCACCGGCGCCACCCATCGAGTAGCCGGCGATCGCCCGCCCGGTGCGGTCGGCGATGGTCCGGTACGTCGCGTCGATCTGCGGTACGAAGTCCCGGAAGAACGCGGTCTCGACGGGCCGCCCCGGATCGGACCCCTTGTACGCCGAGTCGACGTACCAGCCGGCCCGGCTGCTCCACGGCGCGTCGGGCATGATCGCGATCGTCGGCGGGATCTCCCCGGCGCCGATCAGCTCGTCGAGCCGGCTCTTCATCTGCGTCCAGGCGCTCATCGAGTCCCCGCGCCCGTGCAGCAGGTAGACGACCGGGTACCGGCGGGTGGACTCGTCGTACCCGGCCGGCAGGTAGACGTTGTAGTTGATGTCCTCGCCGAGGGTTGCGGACCGCGCGGCGGCGGTCTTGATGACGCCGGGCGCCGCAGCAGGCGCAGCGGACCCGGCGGGCGCGGCGATCGAGCCAGGTACGACGAAGCTCCCGACCAGCGTGGCGGCGGTCAGGGCAGGCAGCAGCAGTTTCCTCACAGGTCAGGTTGTAATCGCTTACGTAAACGATTACAAGACCCTGCTCACTTGCCGGTGAAGGTGGGCTTCTCCTTCGCGACGAAGGAGGCGACGGCGTTGTGGTGGTCCTCGGTCGCCCCGGTCAGCTGCATCTGACCCGCCTCGAACGCCAGCGACTCGGCCAGCGTGTGGGTGGCCGAGTAGTTGACCGACTGCCGCACGGCGCCGTACGCGACCGTCGGGCCCTTGGCGAGCTTCCCGGCCAGCTCGGCGACGGTTGCGTCGAGTTGATCGGCCGGTACGACGGAGCTGGCGAGGCCGAGGTCGAGCGACTCGGCCGCCGGAATCGTGCGGGGGAAGTACAGCAGCTCGAGAGCCTTCGCGCGGCCGATCAGGCGGGGCAGCGTCCAGGAGATGCCGGTGTCGCAGGACAGCGCGATACCGGTGAAGGCGAGGTTGAACCCGGCCGTGTCGGCCACGACGCGGAAGTCGCACGCGAACGCCATCGACGCGCCGGCGCCCGCCGCGACTCCGTTGACCGCCGCGATGACCGGCTTCGGCATCTCGGTGAGGGCCAGGGCGATCGGCGCGTAGTGGTCCGGCACCGTGCTCCACAGTGCGGCCTGGTCGTTGGCCTGCAGCAGTCCGATGTGCTCCTTCAGGTCCTGCCCGACGCAGAACGCGCGGCCGGTGCCGGTCAGTACGACGACTCGCACGGCGGGGTCTTCGGCGGCGGCTTGCACGGTGTCGCGGAGCAGAACTTTGGTCGGCGTGTCGAGCGAGTTCATCGCGTCCGGCCGGTTCAGGGTGATGGTGGCCACGCCATCGGAAACGGCGTACACAACGGAGTCACTCATCGTGGTCAGCTCCTTGACTGTCGGTGAGAATTTCAGTGCAGTGTCAGGCAGTTGTCGACGAAACGCCCGGCCGCGGGGCCCAGTCGTTCGGCGTGGAAATCGAAGAATTCGGCCGCCCTGGTCCCGGCCCAGTCGTCCGGCAGCAGCTCGTCCGGCAACCCCGGGTCCCGGAACAGGAACTTGCGCCACTCGTGCACCAGCTCGGACCGGACGGCGAACGCCTGCTCGTCCCCGCTGCCGTCGGTGGACTCGCTGCCCGCCTCGTCGACCAGCGCCTTGGCCTCGATCAGCCAGGCGTCGTACGACGCGCCGAGCTCGTCCAGCTTCCAGACCCGCCGGGCGAACTCCACGGCGCCGTCGTCGACCGGCGCCCGGAACCGGTCCGCGGCGATCCCTTCCATGCCGAGAATCTGGTCGACCTCGGTGTCGTTGCGCAGCCCGACCCAGGCGCCGTCGGACAGCGGAGCCCAACCCAGAAAGGCGAGTTGGCTCGCCAGCTGCTCCCGGCGGCGCGCGTTCGGCACCTCGCGCAGGATGCCGAGGTGCCAGTGCCGGTCCCAGTCGCCGGGGCCCTCGGAGCCGGTGACCACCGGCGTCCCGTCCGGCGCGGTCCGGTAGATCCGCGCGGCGGCGTCGTCGAGGCGGCGACGCGCCCGGGAAGTCAGCGCGTACCCGGGCTGACCCTCGATCCGGACCGGCTCCAGCCAGCCCTGCCGGACCATCCGGGACACGGCGGTCCGCACCGCCGGCGGATGGACGCCGAGCGGCGCGAGCAGCTGGACCAGGGCCGCGACCGGGGCGCGCGCGCCACGCGCGCGCAGGTGGTCGCCGTACAGGTCGAAGAGGGCTGAACGGGCGTGCACAAGACTCGAGTCTGCCGTATGGTGCACGGCTCTGGCCTGGGATCGGGAATAATGGGGTCTGATACACACTGCGATACGCGCCGACGGCGCATCACCGCAACGGCGCCGGCGACGGTTCCCCGCGCGGTGTCGTCGCTCAACACCGACACTGGGAAGGGGTGCGCGCATGGCGGCGATGAAGCCGCGGACGGGCGATGGTCCGCTCGAGGTCACCAAGGAGGGCCGGGGGATCGTGATGCGGGTTCCGCTCGAGGGCGGCGGCCGGCTCGTCGTCGAGCTCAACGCAGACGAAGCGACCGAGCTCGGAAACGCGCTCAAGGCTGTCGTCGGCTGACCAGGTTCCCCCCGGAGTGTCTTCGCACTCCTCTGACAAATCCTGCGACCCCGGTGGGTGTCTTTTCCGGCACCGGCCGGGGTCGTTACGGTTGCACCCTATTGTGATCAAACTCCAGTGAGGTCCTCCTAGTGGCTCGCCGCAGCAGCAGTTCGTCCCCTTTTCCCAGCCTTCCGGCCGTCGTCTGGCAGCCCGGTCTGCCGGTGCACGGTTCCCAGACCTGGGTGATCGTCGCCGGTGACGACAGCGGTCTGCCGGCCGCCGCGAAGGAGGCCGGCGAGCGTCTCGGCGTCGACCTCGACCGGCTGCTCGAAGTACAGCAGGCGACCGGGTTCAGCCCGTCCGCCGGCGCCGTCGCGGCGTACCCGCTGCTGACCGGCGACGTGGCCGAGGTCGTCCTGGTCGGTGCCGGCGACGGCAGCGCCAAGGACCTGCGACACGCCGGGGCGGCGATCGCCCGGTTCGGCCGCGGCAAGGACGAGCTCACCACTGTTGTTGCCGAGGGCATCGATGACGCGGCGCTGCAGGCGTTCGCCGAGGGCGTCGTCCTCGGCTCGTTCTCGTACACGCTGAAGACGGTCGACCCCGGCGAGCCCGCGGTCGGCAAGGTCACGCTGACCGACGGTACGGCGGACGCGCGGCAGCCGGTCGTCGACCGCGGCGTCGTGGTCGGCCGGACCGGCTGGCTGGCCCGCCAACTCGCGATCACGCCGTCCAACGAGAAGGACCCGGCCTGGATGGCGGCGCGGGCGACCGAGGTGGCCGCCGCGACCGGTCTCGAGGTGACGGTCTGGGACGAGAAGAAGCTTGCCGCCGACGGTTTCGGCGGCATCCTCGCGGTCGGTCAGGGCTCCACCCGGCCGCCGCGGTTCATCCGGCTCGACTACGTGCCGGACGGCGCGACCAAGAAGACGCCGTACGTCGTGCTGGTCGGCAAGGGCATCACCTACGACACCGGCGGCCTGTCACTGAAGCCGCGCGAGGGCATGGTGTCGATGAAGCGCGACATGACCGGCGGCGGTTCGGTGATCGCGACCATGTCGGCGCTGCGCGAGCTCGGTGCGAACGTGCGCGTGACCGGCCTGATCTGCTCGGCGGAGAACATGCCGTCAGGTTCCTCGTACCGTCCGGACGACGTGATCCGGCACTACGGCGGCCGGACCACCGAGGTCAAGAACACCGACGCCGAGGGCCGGCTGGTGATGGCCGACGGGCTCGCGTACGCCGTCAAGGAGCTGAAGCCGGACGTCCTGGTCGACATCGCCACGCTGACCGGCGCGATCAAGGTGTCGCTCGGCGCGATGCTGTACGGCGGCATGTTCTCGACCGACGACGCCCTCGCCGACAACCTCGCCGACGCCGGCCGGATCTCGGGTGAGGAGCTCTGGCGGATGCCGCTGCCGCCGGAGTACGAGGACCTGATCGCGACCCCGATCGCCGACTCGGTGAACAGCTCGAAGGGCCCGGGCTCCATCACCGCCGCCCTGTTCCTGAAGGCGTTCGCCGGCGACATCCCCTGGGCCCACCTCGACCTCTCGTCGATCGCCGAATCCCCGGCAGATCGCTTCGAGTACTCCATCGGCGCCACCGGCGCCGGCGCCCGCCTCCTCACCACCTGGCTCACCGCGCCCCACCCCACCGCCGGCATCGCCTAACCCCCCACCTCGCCCCCCGCGCCCGCATCCCACACCCACCCGCGCCCGCATCCCACACCCGCCCCCGCGCCCGCCCCGCACACCCGCGCCCCACGCCCGCGCCCCACACTCCGTGCCCGCGCACCGAGCGACGAGATGGGTTCACCCATCCCGTGGTGGGTTCCCACCCCGTAATGACGGTGGTGAACCCACCACGCGGTGGGTGAACCCATCGCAGGTGGGTTGTCCACAGATTGGGGAAAGGGGGGCGCGGGGAGGGGGTGGGGGGATTGATGCTGGAGGGGTGAATCCAGAGTTGGCGCGGGTTGCGGTCTCGCAGGGCGGCGTGGTCAGCCGTGCCCAGGCGATGAGTGCCGGGTATACCCCGGAACAGATTCGGGAACGTCTGACCGATGGCAGGTGGGAGCGGGTTCGGCGCGGTCAGTACGCCGAGCGTGCCGACCTCGGCGCCTTGGCGCCCTGGGACCGGGAACTGTTTCGTCACCGGCGACTCGTTCACGCCGCGATGAACGCCATGCGGCCAGGCTCGGCAGTGGTGAGCCATCATTCGGCGTTGGTTCTGCACCGCATTCCGGTGTGGCGTGCGAACCTCGCCGAAGCTCAGCTGACGCGGACGAGCGGACGCGGCGAGGTGAAGGCAGGAGTCCGCCATCATCAGGGCCTGCTCACCCCGGCAGACCTCACGCAGACAGACGGACTGGCCGTCACCTCGGTGCCGCGGGCCGTGGTCGAAACCGCGAGTACGACGTCGTTCGAGGCCGCCGTCGTCAGCCTCGATGCGGCTTTGCGCCGTCCAGAGGTGACCGTCGGCGAGCTGCATCGCCTGCTGACCGTGACCGACTGCTGGCCGGGCGGTCCGACCATTCGGCTGGCGCTTGCTTTCGCCGACCCGCTGGCCGAATCCGTCGGCGAATCACGGCTTCGCGTTCTGATACACAACGAGGGGCTGCCGCCTCCGGTGCTGCAGGCCGTGTTCGAGGACGACGCCGGATTCATCGGCCGGGTGGACTTCTACTTTCCGGACTACAACGCTGTTGTCGAGTTCGATGGCCTGCTGAAGTACGCCGACGGCTCGCGGCACGTACTGATCCAGGAGAAGCTCCGTGAGGACCGCCTCAGTGCATTGGGGCTGCACGTCCTCCGCCTCACGTGGGCCGACCTGGCCCACCCGGCACGTACGGCGCAGCTCATCCGCGAGTTGTTCGACCGCTCCCGGCGTACACGCATCGCGGGCTGACCCACTCCGTTGTGGGTTCCCCGCCGGTGTTACGGGGCGGGAACCCACAACACGGTGGGTGAACCCACCTAAGGCGGGCGGGCGAGCGGACGGGCGGCGAGGCGGCGGGGCGGGCGGCGAGGCGGGGTGCGGCGGGGTGCGAGGTGGCCGCGGCGGGGCGGGGCGGGGCGGGTGCGGGCCGGCGGGGTGCGGGGGGTTGGGGCCGGGGGCAACGGTTAGGGGGTGGTGATCGCGTCGAGTTCGGTGATGGCGTCCGGGGGGAGGGTGAGGTCGCGGGCGGCGAGGTTTTCGCGGAGGTGGGTGAGGGAGGACGTGCCGGGGATGACGACGCTGGTGGATGAGCGTTGGAGGAGCCAGGCCAGGGCCACCTGTTGCGGGGTGGCGGTCAGGCGAGCGGCGACCGGCGCGAGGGTTTCGGACTGGAGTGGGGTGAAACCGCCCAGCGGGAAGAACGACGCGAACGCGATGTTGTGCTCGGCGGCGTAGTCGACCACGGCGTCGTCGTCGCGGCGGACGAGGTTGTAGAGGTTCTGGACCGTGACGATCGGGGCGATCGCCTGGGCCTCGCGGATCTGGGTGATCGTGACGCCGCTCAGTCCGAGGTGCTTAATCAGGCCCTCCTGCTGCAGTTCGGCGAGAGCCGTGAAGGACTTGGCGATCGAGTCCTCGCTGCCGCCGTCGTGGGCAGCGGTGCGCAGGTTGACCACGTCGAGGGTGTCGAGGCCCAGGTGTTCGAGGTTCTCGTGGACCTGCGCCTTCAGGTCGTCCGGCTCCAGGGACGCGTTCCACGAGCCGTCGTCGCCGCGCCGGGCGCCGACCTTGGTCACCAGGTGCAGGTCGGCCGGGTACGGGTAGAGCGCCTCCTTGATGATCTCGTTGACCACGGTCGGGCCGTAGAAGTCGCTGGTGTCGATGTGCGTGACGCCGAGGGCGACCGCTTCCCGCAGTACGGCGATCGCCTGGTCGCGGTCCTTCGGCGGACCGAAGACACCGGGGCCGGCGAGCTGCATAGCGCCGTACCCCATGCGGGTGATGGTGAGGTCCGCGGCGAGGGTGATGGTTGAGTTGGTCATGTCTCCACTGTCGTGCGGCGCGCGCGGGAGAGGGAGTGCCCCGCTGTTCCTGGGAGTGACAGGACCCAGGCACGCGGGCGCGGTCCGGATTACCGTGGGAGCCATGGAGAGTACGAACGCGCTGGGCGACTACCTCCGGGCCCGGCGCGAGCAGGTGCGGCCCGAGGACGTCGGCATCCGGAGCATCGGCCTGCGCCGGGTGCCCGGGCTGCGGCGCGAGGAGGTCGCGATGCTGGCCGGAATCAGCTCGGACTACTACCTCCGCCTCGAGCAGGGCCGTGACCGCAATCCCTCGGGGCAGGTCCTCGAGGCGCTGGCCGAGGTACTGCGTCTTGACGCCGATGCGACCGACTACCTGCGAGGTCTCGCGCAGGAACGGCCGTCCCCGAAGCGCCGGGCCGGTGAGAAGGTCCCGGACAGCATCCTGGAATTGATCGACGGCCTGCCCAACCACCCGGCGTACGTGCAGAACAAGTACACGGACTGCCTGGCGGTCAACCCGCTCTGCGCCGCGCTGTCGCCGAACTACGCGGTCGGCGTGAACCTGCTCTCCGCGGTCCTGCTCGATCCCCGCGAGCACGAGATGCGCCGCGACTGGGACGACCTGACCGAGGAAGGCGTCGCCATCCTCCGCACCGAGCTCGGCCCGAACGTGAACGACCCGCGCCTGAAGGAGCTGGTCGGTGACCTGTCCGTGCGCAGCGAACGTTTCCGGCAGCTGTGGGCGCGGCATGACGTCCGCCCGCGCAAGGGCCGGCTCAGCCAGTTGACGCATCCGGCCGTCGGCGACCTCGATCTCCGCTCCGACAAGCTGACGATCGGCGGCACCGACGGCATGACGCTGGTCGTCTTCCACGCCGTACCGGGGTCGCGCGATGTCGAGTCGCTGGCCCTGCTGGGCAGCCTGATCGCATCGAACGACGAACTGCCGCAGCCGAACCAGCCGAGCCCGAAGGACTAAGAGCTCTTCCGGGCCCGGTACGCCGCGACCGTGGTCCGGCTCGCGCAGGCGTTGGAGCAGAACCGGCGCGTCCGGTTCCGCGACTGGTCGACGAAGTAGTTCCCGCACCCGGCCGCGGCGCATCGGCCCAGTGTCACCGCCGGATCCCCGGCCGCGAGCAGGGCGAGCTTGGCGGCAATCAGTTGGCCGACCCAACGTTTGGCCGGGGTGCCGTTGCGGCCGAAGTGGACGTGCCAGCCGCCGTCGTGGTCGGACAGGTGCATGTCCGGCGGGTACTCGCGCAGCAGCCGGTGTACGGCGTCGGGCGCCGCTCCGTCGACCGACTGCGCCAACGCCGTACGCACGAGGTCCGGCAGGTCGCCGAAATCGCCGTCCGGCGGGGGAGTGATCTCGTGCTCGGTGAAGAACGCGGCGACCAGTTCGCCGTCGAGGCTGAGCGTGCCGGTGTTGGCCAGCTCGACGGCCAGCCGCGTCACGTTGCCAATGTAGTCACCGTATTCCATTTGACCACCTACATCCTCGATCCTTAACGTAGGTGCCATGCTAGCTGATGACACCTACGTTGCCCGTCGTCTGTTCCTCCTCGGGGAGTGGGACGCCGCCCTCGCCGTCCTCGGCCCGGACGGCGATCCCGAGCTGCGCGCCGAGATCGCCGTCGACCGCTGGTTCTTCCGGATCGAGGATCACGACGAGGCCGAGAAGGCGGTCGCGGCCCTCGACCCGTCGTTGTGGACCGCTCAGCTGCTCACCGCGCGACTGGCCTACAGCCGCCTGATGTTCCAGCGCGATCCCCGCCCCGACGACCGCGCTGTGGCCGAGGCCAGCTACCGCGCTGCGGCAACGAGCGGCGACGAACTGCAGCGCGGCTGGGCGGTCTACCACTGGGGTGTCCTGCTGGACAACATCGACGAGGACTCCGCCGGCGCCGTCGCGCGGTACGAGGAGGCGTTCGAGATCGCGACGAAGTACGGCGACGACTTCCTCGAGTCCTACATCATCCGGCACCTCGCCCATCTCAAGGCGCCCGCCGAGGGGACCGCGATGCTGCGTCGCTCACTCCACCTCCGCGCCGCGCTCGGCGCCCGGCCCCAGACGATCGCGGCGCAGGCCGTTCTCGCCGACGACCTCCCTGAACACGACCCCGAGCGCGCCGAGCTCATCCGGACCTACCGCCCGGGCGCGGAAGAACTGCGCATCGGTTGGCTCAAGCCCACCGGCTGAACGCACGGATGATCTCCGGGTACGCCGCGTACGCCGTACCGCTGTGGTCGACCGCGCCCATCGAGTGAACCGTCACGTCGGCTCCGCGTGCTTTCAGCCGGGCAGCGCAGGCGTCGGCGTTCGCGGCCACCACGTCGGTGTCCTTCGTGCCGCTGTACAGGTGCACCGGGACGCGTGGGGTCCAGTCGCGGCAGACCTCGTCGGCAGCGCGAAGCGCCCGCAGGAACCGGCCGGTCGGATGCTGCAGCTGCTTGACGAACGCCGGCGTGAACAACTTCTGCGGCGAGTCGGGTAGCGCGGCAACGATCTCCTCGTCGGAGTGCGTGCCGTCGAACAGCCCCTCGACGGTCGCGGCGTACGGCGCCTGGAACACTTCCCGCGGATCGTCGTACAGGCCGACAGTCCGGTTCCACGCGGTGATGAGGTACCCCAAGTAGAACGTCGCCGTCGGCGGGAGGACGCCGCCGGTGGAGATCGCCGGGAACTCGCTGCCGAGCAGGTCGTACGGACCGGCGACGGCGCGGATCTCGCCGAGGCGGAACGAGCCGACCTCGCCGCGGCTCAACGCCTCACCGAAGGCCAGCGACGCGCGCCCGCCTTGCGAGAAGCCGGTGACCAGCACATCCCGCTTCAGCACGACACCGTGCTTGGCCGCGAAGGTCCGCGCGGCGAGCAGCAGATCGGCCGAGGAGGTGGTCTCGGTCTTGGTGTCGAGGTATGGCGGCCGGCCCGGACCGAGCCCGAGACCGAGGTAATCCGGCGCGACACCGACGAGCCCCTGACCCGCGAACAGAGCGGTGACCAGTCGATCGGTGGAGGTGTCGTCCACCGACGCCGCGGCCGCCTTGGTCGGGTTCGTCCCGTGCAGGTACTCCGCCACGGTGAGCGCACCCCGGCGCCCGTCCGGTAGTACGACGATGCCGCTCGCGGTCGTCGGCCGCCCGTTGTGGTCGATCGTCCGATAGATCAACCGGTACGCCGTGACGCCGTACGACGCATGTGGTGTGCCTGGGAAGTCAGCGGAGGCGGCGTCCAGCTGAGCTGCGGTCAGTTGCGCCACAGGCACAGCGGACACCAGTGCGCCGCGCGGAGCATGCACGCTGGACACGGCGGCATCGGAGAGCGTCGGCTGACTGACGGCACCGAATGCAGAGACAGGAAAGGCGAGAAGGGCCGCAGCGGCGAGGGTGGCGGCGACGGTCTTCGTCAGGCGAGAAGTCATGACACCAGCCAAGCGCCGGACCGGGACGGCCACGAGGGGCCCTGGCCCCGGACACCTGGTGGAGTTTTCCCCACCATTTCGAGAATCGTCTCAACGAATCGGCGGGTAGGTGTCGTTCAGGAGATGTGCGGAATCGACGACACGTCGTGGCGCTGGTTGCCAACGACATCACCAATGACAGCAGGGTTCTGAAGGAAGCGGCGGTGCTCGCCGACGCCGGGCTCCGGGTCACACTGCTGGGTGTGTCCCAGGACGGCCGGCCGACGGTCGACACCATGGACGGCCGCGCCGTACTGGCCCGGTTGCCGGGCGCCTTCCGGTTCAAGGAGGCCCGGCTCGACCGGCGCAGGCGGCGCCGGGACTGGCGGCTTCCGTTGCTCGGGGCACATGTTCCGGCCGAGGTCTCGCTCCGCAAGGCACTGCTCGCGGCGCGGGGCGCGGACCCGCATCTCGGTAGCGGCCCCGGCCGGAAGCTCGGGCACCAGTTGCGGCAGGTGGCGTTCCTCGCGGCGCGCGCCCGTGGCCTGGCGATCCGGTACGAGAACCGCGCCTTCAAGTTCGGGTGGCGGGCGTGGGACGGTGTCGTGTCGCGGACGCCGTGGGCCGTGAGTTGGCCGGCCGTCGTGCCCGAGGCCTACGACTACGAGGCGATCTTCGGCCCGGTCATCGACCGCCTGGCTCCGGATGTCGTGCATGCCCACGACATGCACGTGATCGGCGTGGCGGTACGCGCGGCCGCCCGGGCCCGCACGGCGGGCCGGACGATCAAGGTCGTGTACGACGCCCACGAGTACGTGCCCGGCATCGCGCGGTACGGCGGTCGTACCCGACGGTTCATCGCAGCCTGGGCCAACCACGAGCGGGACTACCTCCCCGCGGCGGACCGGGTCGTGACGGTCAGCCCGGCGATCGCGGGCCGGCTCGAGCGGGAGCATGCCCTCGACCGCACGCCCGAGGTCGTCCTGAACACCCCGGATGTGCCGGAGGTCGTCCCGATGACCGACGACATCAGGTCCCGCACCGGTCTGCCGCGGAAGGTTCCGCTGCTGGTGTACAGCGGCGGCATCACCGTCGTCCGCGGCATCGACACCGTGATCAGGGCGCTCCGCCGGCTCCCGGAGGTCCACCTGGCAGTGGTCGCAGTACCGTCGCCCGAGGTGCCCGCGGTCGACGTACTGCGCAAGCTCGCGGCCGACCTCGGCGTCACCGAACGCGTGCATTTCGTGCACCCGGTCGAGCCGCGGGCCGTGACAACCTTCCTGGCGACGGCCGACGCGGGCGTGATCCCGATGCTGCGCGCGCCGAACCACGAGATGGCGCTGCCCAACAAGCTGTTCGAGTACAGCCTCGCCGCTCTCCCGCTGCTGGTCAGCGACATGGCGAGCATGCGGGAGTTCGTCACGGGCTACGGCGTCGGCGAGGTGTTCGCGGCCGGCGATCCTGACGACTTCGCCGCCCGGGCCGAGGTGCTGCTTGAACGGCGAGACGTCTACCGGGAGCAGTTGGCGGTGCCGGCGTTCCGGACCGACATCGCGTGGAGCGGCCAGGCCGCCAGGCTCCGGAAGCTGTACGCCGAGCTGCTCGGCCACGAGCTGGGCGAAGGCATCCCGGTCCGTTCCGAGGAGGTCGACGCCGTCCGGCAGGCGGTCTCCTAGCCGATCAGACTCGTGTACAGCTGGACGGTGCGATCCGCGACGGCGTCCCAGCCGAACTCCGAGACCGCCCGGGCGCGCCCCGCCTTGCCCATCGCCTCGGCCTTGGCCGGATTGTCGACCAGCTCGTTGATGCCGTCCGCGAGGCCCCGCTCGAAGGCGTCGGTGTCGTTCTCGTCGTACGGGACCAGGGTGCCGGTCACGCCGTCGTCGACGACCTCGGGGATGCCGCCGACCGCGCTCGCGACGACGGCCGTCTCACAGGCCATCGCCTCCAGGTTGACGATGCCGAGCGGCTCGTAGATCGACGGGCAGCAGAACGCCAGCGCGTGCGTCAGGACCTGCCGGACGTCTTCGCGCGGCAGCATCTCCGAGACCACGAACACGCCGTCGCGAGCCAGCCGGAGATCCTCGATCAGCGCATCGGTCTCGGCCTTCAGCTCGACCGTGTCGGCGGCGCCGGCCAGCAGGACGAGCTGCACCGACGGGTCGAGGCGCAGCCCGGCCCGGAGCAGGTGCGGGACGCCTTTCTGCCGGGTGATCCGGCCGACGAACGTCACGTACGGGCGGTTCAGGTCGACACCGAGCCGTTCGAGTACGTGGGTCGACGGGTCCGGGTGGTAGAACTCGGCGTCGATGCCGTTGGAGATCACGTGGACGCGGGACGGGTCGATCGACGGGTAGCAGTCGAGTACGTCGTCGCGCATCCCGCGGCTCACCGCGACCACGGCGTCGGCCGCCTCGTACGCCGTCTGCTCGGCCCAGCTCGACAGCCGGTACCCGCCGCCGAGCTGCTCGGCCTTCCACGGGCGGCGCGGCTCGAGCGAGTGCGCCGTCACCACGTGCGGTACGTCGTACAGCAGCTTGGCCCAGTGGCCGGCCATGTTCGCGTACCAGGTGTGGGAGTGCACGAGCTGTGCGTCCCCGACCGCGGCCGTCATCGTGAGGTCCGTGGAGAGGATGCGCAGCGCCGCGTTCGCGGTCGGCATCCGCGGGTCGTCCTCGGAGTGCGCGACCGCGCCCTGCCGGGGCTCGCCCATGCAGTGCACGTCCACGTCGATCAGCCGGCGCAGCTCGCGGACCAGGAAGTCCACGTGCACCCCGGCTCCGCCGTACACATCCGGAGGATATTCACGCGTCAGGATGGCGACCTTCATGAGCCCGACGATAGGTCATCAATCCATGTGTGTCGGCACCCAGAACCTCAGCTTTCCGTGTCGTTCGTCTTCCAATTCGCCACCGGCCGCCTCGATCACCTTGCGCGAACCGACGTTGCCCGAGTCGCAGGTGACCAGTGCCGGCTCGATGTCGAGGGCGGCCGCGATCGGGAGCGACTGGGTCAGCATCTGGGTCGCGTACCCGCGGCGCCGCGCCGACGGGCGAACGCAGTACCCGATGTGGCCGGCCACCTCGAGCAAGGCCGGAGTGAGCCAGTGGCGCACCGACAGCCGGCCGAGGAACTCGATCCCGTCCACGAACCACAGCACTGTCTGGTGCACGATCCCCGGTGGCAGCTCGGTCGCCGGGTCGGCCTCGGCCCGGATCGCCTCGACCAGCCGGTGGAACTCCGCCGGGTCCGCCGCCTGCTCCCGGGTCCACTCCTCGTCGTCGTCCGCGATCGACTTCGCACCCATCCACCGCTCATGATCCGGACCCAGCTCGTCCCAGGCCGCGAGAAACGATCGGTGAACGGCAGTGGTCGGTACGACGAGGATCGGCATCTGTCCAGTGTGGCGACACTCGCAAGCGCTTATGAACCCGGGCATCCGGAGCTAAGGTGCGGACATGGCAAAGGCGCCCAGAGTTCTCGGAATTGTGCTGGCCGGTGGTGAGGGGAAGCGGTTGATGCCGCTGACGGCGGACCGGGCCAAACCGGCTGTGCCGTTCGGGGGAAGTTATCGCCTCATCGACTTCGTGCTCTCGAATTTGGTGAACGCCGGTTATCGAAATCTCTGTGTGCTCACGCAGTACAAGTCGCATTCGCTGGACCGGCACGTCACGCTGACCTGGCGGATGTCGACCCTGCTCGGCAACTACGTGACCTGCGTTCCGGCGCAGCAGCGGCTCGGCCCGCAGTGGTACCAGGGCAGCGCGGACGCGATCTACCAGTCGATGAACCTGATCAGGGACGCCGATCCGGAGTACATCGTGGTCTTCGGCGCCGACCACGTGTACCGGATGGACGCGTCCCAGATGGTCGCCGCGCACATCGAGCGCGGCAACGGCGTGACCGTGGCCGGCATCCGGGTGCCGCGGGTGGAAGCCACCGAGTTCGGCGTGATCAAGACCGGTGCGGACGGGCACGTGATCGAGGAGTTCCTGGAGAAGCCGGCCGATCCGCCCGGCCTGCCGGACTCGCCGGACGAGACGTTCGCCTCGATGGGCAACTACGTGTTCAGCCGCGACGTCCTGGTCGAGGCGCTGCGCAAGGACGCCGCCAACCCGGCCTCGCGGCACGACATGGGCGGCGACATCGTCCCGATGCTCGTTGCCGAGGGCAAGGCCGGTGTGTACGACTTCCAGGAGAACGACGTACCGGGCGCGCTCGACCGCGATCGCTCGTACTGGCGCGACGTCGGGTCGCTGGACTCGTACCACGAGGCGCATATGGACCTGGTGTCGATCCAGCCGGTGTTCAACCTGTACAACTCCGACTGGCCGATCTTCACTTCGCACCCGCAGCTGCCGGGCGCGAAGTTCACCGACGACGCGACCGTCGGCGAGTCGATCGTCTGCCAGGGCTCGATCGTGTCCGGCGCGCACGTGGACCACTCGGTCCTCGGTGCGAACGTGATCGTCAGCGCCGGCGCGGACATCCGGCACTCGGTGATCATGGACAACTGCAAGATCGGCAAGGACGTCGTGCTGAAGAACGTGATCCTGGACAAGAACGTCGTGGTCCCGGACGGCGTCGAGATCGGCGTCGACCCCGACTACGACCGGGAGCGTGGCTTCACCGTGTCCAAGGGCGGCGTGACCGTGCTCGGCAAGGGTCAGGTGATCGAGCCGCCCAAGGCCGCGGTCCAGGCTGACGAGGTTGCCGAGGGGTGACGACCGAGGCTCAGGCCCTGGCCCTCGATGCCACCGACGCAGGGCACCGGGATCTGTTCGACGTGCCGCCCGCACAGGGCGGCGACTACCCCGAGGTGGCGTACTTCGCCGGCAACTCGCTGGGGCTGCGGCCGAAGGCGACCCGGGCCGAGCTGCTCGAGGACCTCGACGCATGGGCGGCGCTCGGGGTCGAGGGGCATCTGGACGCTGTCAGGCCCTGGCTGCCGTACCACGAGCTGCTGACCGGTCCCGCGTCCCGGCTCGTCGGGGCGTTGCCGAGCGAGACCGTGGTGATGAACTCGCTGACCGTCAACCTGCACCTGCTGATGGTGTCCTTCTACCGGCCGACGCCCTCGCGGCACCGGATCGTGATCGAGGACGCCGCGTTCCCCTCGGACAGTTACGCTGTCCGGTCGCAGGCCACGTTCCACGGGTACGACGCCGAGGACGCGGTCATCCGGCTGCGTCCGCGACCCGGCGAGGACAGTCTGCGGACGGCGGATGTGGTCGAGCAGCTCGGTGCCGATGTCGCGCTCGTACTGCTCGGCGGCGTGAACTATCTGACCGGCGAGTTGATGGACATCCCCACGATCACCAAGGCCGGTCATGCGGCCGGTGCGGTCGTCGGATGGGACCTGGCACACGCGGCTGGGAACGTGCCGTTGGCCTTGCACGACTGGGACGTCGACTTCGCGGCCTGGTGCTCGTACAAGTACCTGAACTCGGGTCCCGGGGCGCTGGCCGGTGCGTTCGTGCACGAGCGGCACCTCGGGACGGACGTGCCGCGGTTCGAGGGCTGGTGGAGCACCGAGGCGGCGACGCGGTTCGAGATGACACCCGAGTCGCGACCGCCGGCGACTGCCGACGCGTGGCAGGTGTCGAACCCGCCGATCTTCTCGATGAGCCCGGTCCGGACGTCGCTCGAGCTCTTCGACAAGATCGGCATCGAGGTACTGCGGGAGCGGAGTGTGCGATTGACGGCGTACCTGGAGGCGCTCCTCGCGGATGTGCCGTTGCAGGTGATCACGCCGAGGGATCCGGTGAAGCGAGGAGCTCAGTTGTCGTTGCGGGTTCGGGGTATGGGGGCGGGTGAGCTGTCGCGGCGGCTGCGGTTCGAGTACGGCGTGATCGCGGACGCGCGGGAGCCCGACGTACTGCGGCTGGCGCCGGTGCCGCTGTATTCGACGTACCACGACTGCTGGCGGGCCGCCGCGGCGTTGGCCGAGGTGATGGCATGAAGGTCGCGATCGTCGGCGCCGGGTTGACTGGTTCGTTGCTCGCGTGCTTCCTTGCCCGGCGTGGGTTGTCGGTGACGCTGTACGAACGGCGGCCGGACCCACGGGTCGCGCAGGTCGAGCGCGGGCGGTCGATCAACCTGGCGATCTCGGAGCGCGGGCTGGACGCGTTGCGGCGGATCGGTCTGGTCGACGAGGTGATGGCTGACGCGCTGCCGATGAAGGGCCGGATGATCCATCCGGTGACCGGGCCGCTGGACTTCCAGGCGTACTCGGTGTCGGGGGACCGGGCGATCAACTCGATCAGCCGCGGAACGCTGAACAACGCGCTGCTCACGGCGGCATCGGCCGCCGATGGTGTCTCGGTCGAGTTCGAGCACCGGCTGGTGGAGCTGGACTCTGCCGCCGGCCGGATGGTGTTCGCGACGCCGGCCGGGAAGGTGTCGGCGACCGCGGATGTCGTGCTCGGTGCCGATGGCGCCGGGTCCGCGGTGCGTGAACAATTGCTTGCCGAGGGCATCGTTGCGGAGAACGTCGACTTCCTCGACTACGGGTACAAGGAGCTGTCGATCCCGGCGGCCGACGGCGAGTTCGCGCTGGATCCTGGCGCGTTGCACATCTGGCCGCGCGGTACGTCGATGATGATCGCGCTGCCGAACCCGGACAGGTCGTTCACCTGCACGCTGTTCTGGCCGGCCGGGTCGTTCGACGCGCTCACCGCGGCGGCCGGGATCGAGGACCACTTCCGGATCAACTACCCCGATCTGTTGCCGTTGGCACCGAACTTGATCGACGACTATCTGAACAACCCGGTCGGCGTGCTCGGGACCGTGCACACGCTGCCCTGGCAAGCGCACGGGCGTACCGCGTTGCTCGGGGACGCCGCACACGCGATCGTCCCGTTCTACGGCCAGGGTGCGAACTGTGCGTTCGAGGACGTGGTCGAGCTCGACCGCTGCCTGGACGACACCGGCGGCTCGTGGGCGCGCGCGCTCCCGCTGTTCGAGGCCCGGCGCCGCGAGAACACCGAAGCGATCGCCGAGATGGCGCTGGCCAACTTCGTCGAGATGCGCGACAAGGTCGCCTCCCCGGTCTTCCGCCTGCAGAAACAGGTGGAACACGCCCTCGAGCGCGCGCTTCCCGGCCGGTACGTGTCCCGCTACGAGCTGGTCTCCTTCTCCACCACGCCGTACGCCGAAGTCCGACGCCGGGTCCACCGCCAGCACCAGTTGCTGGCGGCAACAGCTGTCGCGCTCGGCGCCGGCTTCCTGGCGATCACCCGCCGGAGGTCCCGCCGATGACGCTCTGGTCCTCCGAGTTGCTGACCGGGCAACCCCGTTCGGTGGGGTTGCTGCAGCACTTCGTCGGCGGTGAGTTCGTCGAGAGTGCTTCGCGGTTCGCGAAGGTTTCGCCGGTGACGGGGGAGCAGATCTTCGACGTGTGCGAGGCTGACTCGGAGACCGTCGACGCGGCCGTGCAGGCGGCAAGGGACGCTTTGCGCGGACCGTGGGGGCGGATGAGCGAGCAGGAGCGGGCCGCCGTGCTGCGCCGGGTCGCGGACCGGTTGGAGGAGCGGTTCGAGGATCTGGTGGCGGCCGAGGTGGGCGACACCGGGAAGTCGATCAGCCAGGCGCGGACGCTCGACATCCCCCGCGGGGCGGCGAACTTCCGCGCGTTCGCGGACTTCGCGACGACGATCCCGACCGAGTCGTACACCACGGTCCTTCCGGACGGACGGCGCGCGTTGAACTACGCCGTACGCAAACCCGTCGGCGTGGTCGCGATCGTCGTGCCGTGGAATCTTCCACTGCTCCTGCTGACGTGGAAGGTCGCGCCGGCGCTTGCCTGTGGCAACGCGGTGGTGGTGAAGCCGTCCGAGGAGACGCCGTCGTCGGCGACCGTGCTGGCCGAGGTGATGGCCGAGGCCGGCGTACCTGCCGGCGTGTTCAACCTGGTCCACGGCTTCGGGCCGTCGTCGGCGGGGGAGTACCTGACCCGCCACCCGGGCGTGGACGCGATCACGTTCACCGGCGAGTCCGCGACCGGTACGGCGATCGGCAAGGTAGCAGCCGACCGCGTGAAGGCCGTGTCCTTCGAGCTCGGCGGGAAGAACGCCGGTCTGGTCTTCGCCGACTGCGATCTCGACGCCGCGGTCGAGGGATCGGTCCGCTCGGTCTTCACCAACGGCGGGCAGGTGTGCTTGTGCACCGAACGCTTGTACGTCCAGCGATCTGTGTACGACGAGTTCACCGAACGCCTCGCCGCGCGGGCCGACGAGCTGACCTACGGCTGGCCGGCCGACGAAGCCACGATGAACATGCCGCTGATCTCGAAACAACACCGCGACAAGGTCCTCTCGTACTACGACCTCGCTCGGGCGGAGGGCGCCGACGTGCTCGCGGGCGGCGGCGTACCGACTTTCAACGACGCGCGCGACGGCGGTTGCTACGTACAACCAACCGTGGTCACCGGCCTGCCGGCCGACGCCCGCACCAACCGCGAAGAGATCTTCGGCCCGATCTGCCACGTAGCGCCGTTCGACACCGAGGAGGAGGCCTTCGCCCTCGCCAACGACAGCGACTACGGCCTCGCGGCAACAGTCTGGACCCGTGACGTGGGCCGCTCCCACCGCGCCGGCGCTGCCCTCGACGTAGGCCTGTGCTGGATCAACACCTGGTTCCTCCGCGATCTCCGAACCCCCTTCGGCGGCGTGAAGCTGTCAGGCGTCGGACGCGAAGGCGGCCGGCACTCGGTGGACTTCTACACCGAAACCACCAACGTCTGCGTGGAGCTCACGTAATCAGCGGCTGGATCAGCGGCCCGACCTTGTCGGTGCCGATGAACCCGCCCAACTCGGTCAGGTCGTCGATCACCTCCTGGACGAGATCCGCGAGCGGCTGCGATGCCAGGACGGCGTCGAGTTGCTGCTGTGCGGCCTCCCGATCGCCGAGCGCGGTCAGGTAGAGCACGCGGTTGAACGCGCCCTGCGCGTCGCTGTCCAGGTCGATCGAGGGGTGTTCCTGGGCTCCGATCGCTGCCCGGAGCATCTCCTCCGCGGGCGCTGACTGACCGAGCTGCCGAAGACTGAGTGCACGCCGGTAGAAGGACCAGTCGTCGGTGGGATCGATCGCGAGGGCCTGACCGAAATCCGCCAGGGCAGCCGGATGATCACCCATGACCTGGTAGGTCTGGCCTCGTCCGATCCAGCCCCATTCGTCGCCTGGGGCAACCTCGATGACGCGGCTGAAGTCCCGCAGCGCCTGCTCGTACTGCCCCATTCGGCGGTGGAGCTCACCGCGCAGGCCGACGGTCGTGCTGTCCTCCGGATCGAGCTGGACAGCGCGATCGAAGTCGAGCTGCGCGGCTGCGTTGTTCCGCATCCGTACGAAGACCAGCCCGCGCTGCTGCGTTGCCCAGGCGTAGTCCGGGTCGATCTCGACGGCACGGTTCAGGTCCGCCAACGCCTGGTCGTAGCGGCCTTGGAGCCGATGGATCAGACCCCGGCGCGCCGGCGGCCAGGAATAGTCGGGGTCGATCGCGGACGCGCGGTCGAACTCCGTCATGGCGCGGTCCAGGTCACCGCTGTCGTGGTAGGCCGTCCCACGCGTTGCGTAGGCCTGCGCGGAGGTGGGTTCGATCTCGATCGCCAGGTCGAGATCGGCAACCGCCTCCTGGTACCGGCCGAGGTCACGCAGGAGCTCGGCCCGGCTGATGAGCATCCAGGTGATTCTCGGCGCAAGGGCGATCGCCCGGTCGAGATCCCCGAGTGCTTCCGGGATACGGCCCAGGGACTGGTACACCTGGCCGCGGGTGCCAAGTGCCCACCAGTCGTCCGGATCCAGCTCGGTCGCGCGATCGAGATCGGTCAGCGCCTCGTCGAACCGTTCCGTGTCCCGGAAGAGGTCACCTCGCCGGCCGAGCAGGTAGGGATTGTCGGGGTCGGCCGCGATCTGGCTCGACATGTCCGCCAGCTCCTGCTCGATGTTGTCGGCGGCGAGGTGGGTCAGGGTTCGGACGCTCAACGCCCAACGGTCCTTCGGATCGAGGGCCAGGGCTCGGCTCACGTCCGCGATCGCCTCGGGATACCTCTTGAGCGTGCGGTACAGATTCGCCCGTTCGGTCAAGGCCCAGGTGTACTCCGGATCGATCGCCAGCGCACGGTTGAGATCGACGAGTGCTTCCGCGTACTGCTTCAGGTCGTGCAGGAGCGAGCCGCGGGCGGCGTGGAACCAGGCGACCGACGGATGCAGTTCCAAGGCGCGTCCGTAGTCGGCTCGCGCCTCGTCGTACCGCTCCATGTCCTGGTAGATCGAGCCGCGGTTGGCGAAGTGCCAAGGATCGGCAGGATCGATCTCCAGTGCGCGATTGATGTCGTCGAGCGCGGCGTCGTACTGCCTGAGCGTTTGGTGAACCGAGCTCCGGGCGGTGAGCGCCCACTCGTACTCGGGGAAGAGCTCGATCGCGCGGTCGAGGTCTGCCAGCGCCTGCTGGTAGTTGCCCAGGTTGGAGTGGACGTCGCCGCGCCAGCCGATGATCCAGTAGACGCCGGGACGCAGTGCGTCGGCCTTGTCCAGGTCCTTGAGGGCGGCTGCCGCGTCGCCGAGCTGTTCGTGGACCTGGCTTCGTTCGGCCAGCGCCCCGCCGCGGTGCTCGTCGTCCAGAGTCCGGTCAGCCGCGAGGCTCGACAGCAGGAGGAGTTCGCCGTCCGGGCCTCCGCGCAGCCACCTGGTCAGCTGCTCGCCGCGGATCCGGATGTCCTCGAGTCCGGTGTCCTGGCCCGCCTGGGTGATCATCTCGGTCCATCGGGCGACGCTGTCGGCCCGGCCGTAGCCCTCGACGAGACTGCTCAACGCACTGGGCAGCGACGGCGAACCGGTGGCGCACAGCTTGTGGTACTCCTCCTCCAGCTTGAGGTCGCGCCAGCGGTTGTCCTTCCGGCTCTCGCGATCGGAGAGGTTGAGGGCTCGGCGGCGAGCCTCGTAGTGCGCAGCCAGCGCGTGGTGCCGGGCGGTCCACTCCTCCGGGGCATCGCGGCGGATCGACCGGAGCATCGGCGTCCGGACGACGTCGTGGTAGCGGTAACCGTCGGTGTGGCTGACCACGAAGGGGAGGCGGCGGAGCCAGTCGAAGTCGTCGGGGCCGCAGCCCGCGACGGCGAGGACTTCCCGGTCGATCCGACGAGGCAACGCACCGGACAAAGCGGCCGCGTGCCGTCGAGGATCCGGCTCCCACTTGAGGAACCTGTCGACTGCGGTCTCGCTCGGGTCACCGAGCTCGGCTGTGCCGTGGACGGCCGAAGACTCGGCCAGCGTCGCGACCAGGACCGGCAGCCGGCCGGACAGCTTGAGGATCAGCTCCACGGTGGCGGAATCGTCGACGCCTCGAGCGGTGAGCAACTGCCGCGCTTCGTCCGGGGTGAAGACGTCGAGTCCGATGTCGGTGCGGATGCCCAGGTAGTCGGCCCAGAGATTCGCATCCAGCGGCCGTTGACCAGAGATGGTGAAGACGATGTTCGCCGGCAGGTTGCCGTGCCGTCCCTCCAGCAGTTCGAGCAGCCAGTCGTTGAGGAACTGCCCGGTCCGCTCGAACGTGTCGATGAACAGCCCGATCGGATGCCGTTCCCCGATCGCCCGGAGATCTCCGACGAACGCGGCGGTGAGCACGTCGACCGGCGACAGCAGCAGCTCGATGTCCTGGTGCCTGGTGAACCGGCGGGCCAGGAACGCCCGCGCCTGATCGGCTTGGAGCGCGGCCGCCTCCTTGTCGATCTCGCCGGTGAAGGCACCGACCCCGGGGATCTGTTCGGTGGCGCGCAGGCCGATCCGCACGGCCGACCGGGTCAGCAGCGACGAGATTCCGGACGGTGCGCCCGGATCCGAGTCGACGGTGAGCCGATGCTTGCGGTACTGCTTCAACTTGTCGGTGAAGTCCGGGCAGTCGGCCTTGCCTTCGGCGAGGCCGCGGGCCAGCAGTTCGATCGCCGACGGTACGTCGACGGCGGCCTCGTCGACGTACCCGGTGACGTACTCACGGCTGCGGGCGACCCGCTCCCATTGGCGAACCAGGGAGGTCTTGCCGATGCCGGCATCGCCGTACAACGTGAAGATGAACCGGCGACGCGGATCGTCCAACGGCAGCGAGAGGTTCTGCTCGAAAGCTCGCAGCGAATCGGTTCGCCCCACGAAGGCTCCGGACTGCCTGCCGCGGATCACGTCCTGCAGCGAGAAGCCTTCGTCGGTCACCTTCAGCCCCCCGGCGCATCGCCCGAAATGACACGTTGATGTGCAACGTCCGATGCTATCGGAGTGCCATGGGCCCGGCTACGCACCGGTGCGGCGCGCGGCAGGTACTTGGCGGGTGCCGGGGTGTGCGGCAAGGTGTTCCTGTGGCTGACGCGACGGTGGTGCCGGGCAAGGCGGTTCCGCGCGGGCGGTTTCCGCACGTGAAGGTCAGCGGTGGGTTCGCGTTCGTTTCGGGTACGTCGAGCCGGCGGCCGGACAACTCGATCGCCGGCGCCGCGGTGGACCCGATGGGGACGGTCTCGCTGGACATCCGGGTGCAGACGCGGGCGGTGCTGGAGAACATCCGGGACGTTCTCGCCGCGGTCGGGGCCGGGCTCGAGGATCTGGTCAGCGTGACGGCGTACCTGGTGTCGATGAACGACTTCGGCGGGTACAACGAGGTCTACGGTGAGTTTTTCGACGAGTCGGGTCCGGCCCGGACGACCGTCGCAGTCCATCAGCTGCCGCATCCCCAGCTGCTGATCGAGATCCAAGCTGTTGCGGCGATCCCGCAACATTCGAAGGAGGCATAGGGCATGGCGAACCTGGAGTCGACCAACTTCCCGCAGTGGATCGAGGAGAACAAACACCTGCTGAAGCCGCCGGTCGGCAACAAGCAGATGTTCCCGACCGGGGACGACTTCATCACGATGGTGGTCGGCGGCCCGAACCAGCGCACCGACTTCCACGTCGACCCGTACGAGGAGTTCTTCTACCAGATCAAAGGCACGATGCACGTCGACGTGATGACCGAGGACGGCCCCGGCCGGGTCGACATCAACGAGGGCGAGATGTGGGTACTGCCGCGCAGCATGCCGCACTCGCCGCAACGCGACGCGGACTCGATCGGCCTGGTGGTGGAGCGGGTCCGGGAGCCTGGGACGCTGGAGAAGTTCCGCTGGTACTGCGCCAACTGCAACGGGATCGTGCACGAGGTCGAGCTCCAGGTGACCGACATCGTCGCCGACCTGCCCCCGGTGTTCAAGGCGTTCTACGAGAGCGAGGACGCCCGCACCTGCCCGAACTGCGGCACGCTGCACCCGGGTAAATGACGGTCGACGTTCACACCCACCTGGTTCCGCACGGGTGGCCGGATCTCGCCGCGGCCTGTGGCGGGGACGGGTGGCCGTGGTTGCGGATCGACTCCGAGCGGGCCGCGATGATCATGGTCGGTTCGACCGAGTTCCGCCCGATCGGGCCGCAGGCCTGGGATCGCGGCGTACGGCACGCCGATATGGATGCTGATGGCATCGATCTGCAGGTGGTCTCGCCGACCCCGGTGTTCTTCGGGTACGAGCGGCCCGCCAAGCAGGCGGTCAAGCTGGCCGAGATCTTCAACGACCTCACGCTGGAGACGCTGGCCGGCGACGAGCGGTTCGTACCGTTCTGCCAGGTGCCGTTGCAGGACCCGGACCTCGCCTGCGCCGAGCTGGACCGGGCGCGAGCGGCCGGGCACGTGGGGGTGGAGATCGGCAACCACGTCGGCGACAAGGATCTCGACGACGCCGGGATCGTTGCCTTCCTCAACCATTGCGCGGAGACCGGTACGCCGGTGCTGGTGCATCCGTGGGATATGCCGGGCGGACCGCGGCTGGATCGGTGGATGGCGCGCTGGCTGACCGGGATGCCGGCCGAGACACATCTGTCGTTGCTGGCGATGATTCTGGGCGGGGCGTTCGACCGGTTGCCGCCTGCCTTGAGGATCTGTTTCGCCCACGGGGGCGGCAGCTTCGCGTTCTGGCTCGGGCGGCTGGAGAACGCGTGGCACCGGCGCGGCGACATCGTCCGTGGTTGCTCGGAGCACCCACCGTCGTCGTACCTGGACCGGATCCTGGTCGACACGGTGGTGTTCGAATCAGCGCCTTTGCGGCTACTTGTCGATACCTTGGGGGAAGACCGCGTTCTGGTCGGCAGTGACTATCCCTATCCATTGGGCGAGCGGCCGGTCGGGGAGGTGGTACGGAAGGCCGGCTTCCTGACCGCGGAGCAGCAGCGAAAGTTGCTGACGGAGAACGCCCTGCGCTATCTCGGGAGGTCGGAATGACCGAGGACCGATCGGTGCTGACGCGTGCAGCGCGCGAGCCGGACGAGCAGCTGAAGTACGGCGACCACGCGGACCAGGTGATCGACTACTGGCACGCGAAGGACTACCGCGCGCTGATCGTCTTCGTCCACGGCGGTTTCTGGCGGCCGGAGTACGACCGGAAGCACGCCCGCCCGCTCTGTGAAGCCCTCTCCGACCTCGGCTGGCCGGTCGTGTCCCTGGACTACCGCCGGCAGCCCGGCGATCCCGATGCGACCACCTCGGACGTCCGGACGGCGCTCGAAGCGCTGCCCGACCTGGTCGACGTACACGCCGGTTACTTCCTGATCGGTCACTCAGCAGGCGGCCAGCTGGCGTTGTGGCTCGCCGCGACGACGAACCCGGTCCGCCTCCGCGGCCTGATCGCACTGGCGCCCGTGGCCGATCTCCTGATGGCGGATCGCCTCAACCTGGACGGCGGCGCGGTACAGGCCTTCATCGGCAGCGGCGTACGCAACGACCTGGACCCGGTCCACCTGCCGGCCCCCATCGCCCCCGTAACCCTCATCCACGGCACCGACGACGCCCGCGTCCCGCTGAGCATCACCGAGTCGTACTTCGCCGCCCACCCCACCGCCCGCCTCGTCCGCGTCCCCCACTGCGGCCACTACGAGCTGATAGACCCACTCTCCATCGCCTGGCACGAACTAACCACCGAACTAACCCGCCTGACCGGCTGAGAGTCACTCCTCGTCGGGAATCCGCCGCCAGACGGCGCCGCGTCCGGTTCCTTCAGGACTCACCTTCTGCTCGTACTTGAGTTCCTCGAGAACCAGGCGGATGGTCTGGTCGCTGATCCCCGGCAGTGCCGTTCGGACGTCAGCGAGGCGGAATACTGGTGCCGCATGCCTCAGCACATGCGTCCTGACCCGGTCCTGCTTCGTTCCACCGCTCCGGTCGGCAGCGGCGCGGCGACCGAAGAGCTGGTACGCCGACGCCAGGACGGTCACGAAGTACGACAACCACGGCCACGGGTCGGCCTGGTCATCGTGCCGGTCGTCGGTCGAGCGGAGGAGCGCGGCGTAGTACTCGTCGGCTGAGTCGGCGATGAGCTGCTCGAGCGAAACCCACCGGCAGACCTCGTACCCGCTCTCGATCAGCAGGGCATTCGTCAGCGCGCGGGCGACTCGGCCGTTGCCGTCAGCGAAGGGGTGGATGACGAGCAGGTCCAGAACGAACAGACCGGTAAGGAGAACAGGGTGATGCCTCGCGTCTGCTTGGGCGTCCCGGTAGCGGTTGATGAGGTCGGTCAGGTACTGCGCGGTTCTCGCCGCCGGAACAGGCACGAACCTGACCGTCGTACTGCCGTCCGGCGAGCGGTCGACGACGAGGTTGTCGTCGATCTTCAGCTGACCGCCCGGGTACGCCGTCTCCGACCACAGCAGCCGATGGAGGTGCAGCACGAGGCCGATGTTCAACGGGTGCCAGTCTTCTTGGAACAGGTAGTCGAGCGCCTTGCGGTATCCGACCAGCTCCTGCTCACTCCTGTTGCGCAGTACGCCGGCACTCCCCTCGATGACGCGCTCCGCCCGAGCGACGTCCGGAACCACGACGCCCTCGATAGCCGAGGAGGCCGTGATGCTCTGGATCCGGGCGCGATTGGCGAGCTCCGTCAGCAGAGCCGGTAGCTGATGCCGGTACAGCGCCTCGCTGCCGCGACCGGTATCGATCGAGCGGAGCCGCATGACGATGTCAGCTGGGACCTGACCGATCAGACGGTCGAGGTCTGCGAACGAACGCACCGATCCTCCAAAGAAACCAACAAACGTACTAATCGCTACTCATCTTAGTATGTTTGTTGGTTTTCTTAGCATGTTTCTCGCGTACCGAATCTACTCTCAGTGGCGCGTGACCACTACTTGTCACCGTCAGCTCATGCGTTTGGCGGCGGTGAGGAGGCCTTCGGAGGTGGGGAGGAGGGCTGAGACCAGGTTGTCGTCGTCGCGGACCGCGCGGATCAGGTCTCGGAGGGCCATGGTGTCGGGGTCGCGGTGAGCCGGGTCGGCTACCCGGCCGCCGGTGAGGACGCCGGCGAACGCGACGACGCCGCCGGGGCGGAGCAGGCGGAGGGCTTCGTGCAGGTACGCCGTGTTCTCGCGCCGGTCCGCGTCGCAGAAGACCAGGTCGTAATGCCCGTCGGTGAGCCGGGTGACGACGTCCAGCCCGGCGCCCGCGATCAGCCGGAAGCGGTTGGAGGCGACGCCGGCGTCCAGGAACGTCTTGCGCGCCAGGCGCTGGTTCTCCGCGTCGATGTCGACCGTGGTGAGCGTGCCGTCGGCCCGCATCCCACGCAGCAGCGCGAGCCCGGAGACGCCGGTCCCGGTGCCGATCTCCACGACCGCCTTGGCCGCGGCGCCGGCCGCGAGCATGCTCAGCGCGGCCGCCGCACCAGGTCCTATCGGGGCGACACCGCTGTCCGCGGCGCTCGCCCGTGCACCGGTGACGACTTCGTCCTCGCCGGTGTAGTCCTCGGCGTACGCCCAGGACGTCGGGTCGATGCCGGTGGCGATGGCGTCCTCCCAGTGGTCGGCGGAGTGTTCTGCGGCTGCGGTACCCATGCTGAACCAGAGCCTAGCGGTTGGAAGTCCGCTTTCCGTGCTGCACGCGCGGAGGTTGCGCACTCTTGCTCATAACAACCGGCCCACAATCAGATATGATCGTCTCTTGGAGACGTGACTCACCTGGTGAGGGAGGTGTGTGGAGTGGGGTCAGGCGCGGATGACGTCGATGCCGGCTTCTTTGAAGACGGTCAGCTGGCCGTCGTCGGCCTGGGCGTCGGTGACGAGCGTGTCGATCTCGCTCAGCTCGCAGATCCGGGCGAAGGCGCGCTGCCCGAGCTTGGACGAGTCGGCCACCACGACCACCTTCGCGGCCCGGCTGACGATCAGCTGGTTGATGTTCGCCTCGCCCTCGTGATGGGCGGTGGCGCCGGTCTCGTCGATCCCGTCGACGCCGATGAAGGCGATGTCCAGCGACAGGTCGGACAGGATCCGGTGCGACAGCGGGCCGATCATCTCGTAGGACTGCGGCCGGGCGACGCCGCCGGTCAGCACCATCTTCACGTGCGGCCGGACGATCAGCTCGTTGGCGATGTTCAGCGCGTTGGTGACGAGGGTGAAGGCCGGCTCGCCGTGCTCGGCGGACAGCTCCGGCCGGGTCGCCAGCGTGCGCGCCACTTCGGAGATCGTGGTGCCGCCGTTCATCCCGATCACCATGCCGCGACGCACCAGGGTGGCCGCCGCTTGCGCGATCCGCTGCTTCTCGGACGCGAAACGCGCAGTCTTGTAGCGCAGCGGCAGGTCGTACGACACCGCGTTGGCGACCGCGCCGCCGCGGGTCCGGGTGAGGAGCTGTTGCTTGCCGAGATGGTCCAGGTCGCGCCTGATCGTGGCTGCCGAGACGTGCAACTGCTCGGCGAGCTCGTCGACGTCGATGGCGCCCTTTTCGGCGAGCGACTCGAGCAAGGTGTTCAGGCGTTCATAACGCTTCACCCGGGGCTCCTCCTTCACACAATCGGTCAGCCGGGTGGCGGCTGGTTGGCACCATTCGATCACGTTCGAGCAGTTTCGACCATGACAAGTGCGGAGACGACATGACCCAGACGCCATTTGTGAGCACTGAGATCGCCACTCAGCCGGACCTCTGGCGACAGGTCTCGGACGGTTTCGCGCAGTACGGCGGTGCACTTCCGAAGGCCGGCCAACGGGTCGCGGCCGTGGGGTGCGGGACGTCCTGGTTCATGGCGATGGCGTACGCCGCCCTGCGCGAGGACCTCGGTCAGGGCGAGACCGACGCGTTCGCCGGCTCGGAGTTCCCGGCTGGGCGCACGTACGACGCCATCGTGGTGATCAGCCGCTCCGGTACGACGACCGAGGTGCTCGACCTGATCCGTGCGACCGACCTGCCGACCATCGCGATCACGGCGACGCCTGGTTCGCCGATCGTCGAGCTGGCCGATCACACCATCATGCTGGACTTCGCCGATGAGCAGTCCGTTGTGCAGACCCGGTTCGCCACCACCACGCTGGCCTTGCTGCGCGCGTCGCTCGGCGAGGACCTCGCCCAGGCCGCTGCGGACGCTCAGACCGCACTGACCATCGACGTGGACGACCTGGCCAAGCTCGAGCAGGTCACCTACCTCGGCACGCGCTGGACGGTCGGCCTGGCGCACGAGGCGGGGCTCAAGCAGCGCGAGGCCGCGTCGGCGTGGACCGAGGCGTACCCGGCGATGGACTACCGGCACGGTCCGATCGCGATCGCGCAGCCCGGCCGCGGCGTGTGGATCTTCGGCGAGCCGCCCGCGGGCCTGCTCGACGACGTGACCGCCACCGGCGCCACCGTCGTACACCACGACCTCGACCCGATGGCCTCCCTCGTCGTCGCCCAGCGCGTCGCCGTCGCCAAGTCCCTCGCCCTGGGCCTCAACCCCGACCAGCCCCGCAGCCTCTCCCGCTCCGTCATCCTCAGCTGACCCACCCCGACCAGATCCCACCACGCGATGGGTTACCCCATCCTGTTGCGGGTTCCCCGGTCGTCTGCCGGGGTGGGAACCCACAACAAGGTGGGTTAACCCACCGCGCGGCTATCCGCGGGGGGCGGGGCGGTGTGGCGTGGCGGGGGTGTGGGGTGAAGTGAGGCGGCCGAGGGTGGATGCGGCTACCAGGCCGAGTCCGACCGTTACCAGGGCGGTGTGGGTGCCGATCACTGGTACGAGTACGCCTGCGGTGGCTTGGCCGAGGGCCGAGGCGCCTACGCGGAGGCTGGCGGCGGTGGTGCTCACCCGGCCTTGGAGGTGCGGCGGGCTGTACTGCTGCCGGGCGGCGAACATCGCCGGAAGCGCCGGGCCTTCGGTCAGTCCTGCGGCGATTGCGAGCACGACGAGCACGGCGAACGTGGTGGCGAGCGGCCACGTGAGCAGTACGAGGCCGTACAACGCCACAGACAGCATCACGACGTACTCCGGATGCCACCGCGACTGCAGGCGCGCGAGTACTAGTGTCGTGGTCACGCTGCCGAGCTCGATCGCGGTCCACAGGTAGCCGGCCGCGGACTTCGGCATGCCGAGTTCCACCATGTGCAACGGCAGGGCAATCAGCAGGATGCCGGTGAATCCCATCAGCAGGGTCGAAGTGACGGTGGACGCCCGCAGTCGCGGAGTGCGGGCCAGGTGGAGCAGTCCGCCGACGACCGAGCTCAAGAAGGACTCGCCGCCGCCACCGACCGGTGGGAGTGCGGGCAGGCGGCTGATGGCGACGATGCTGCAGGCCGCCGCAACCACGATCAACACCACGGCGGCATCGACCGAGACCACTGCCGCGACGGTGGCTGCGGTCGCCGGTCCCGCGATCGTGGCAGCGCTGAAGCTCACCGACTCGAACGAGTTGGCCCGTGCGAGTCGTTCGGGCCGGAACAGGCTCGGCAGCATGCTGGTGAACCCGCCACTGACCAGCGGTAGCGTCGCACCGGCGATCGCAGCAAGCGCGGGGGCGAGCCAAGTCGCGCTGTGCCCGACCACCGCAAGCAGGCCGAGCATGACCAGGGCCAGCGTGGCCTGGTTGACCGCGAGCGCGCTGCGCCGGTGCGACGTCCGGTCGAGCCAGGCCCCGAGCAGCGGGCCGGTGATGATCGCCGGAAGGGCGTAGGCGGCGCCGGTGATGCCGGCGAGCGTGGGGCTGTCGGTGCGGTCCAGCACCAGCAGCACGAGCGTGAACGCGACCATCTCGTCGGCGAACCGGGCGAGCGTCGCCGCGAGGTAGTAGCTGGGCACGCCGAGCCTCCTGTAACGCAAATTGATCTGTTACGCGTTACGCTAGCAAATGCGTTACGGGAGGAGTCCAGTGGAAATTCAGTCCCCGGATCGGCTGATCCGGCTCGCGGTCGACCTGGTGAACACGCGGACGCGGGACCCCGAGAAGCTGACCTCACCGGCCGCGGTGCGTGCGTTCCTGCTCGAGCACGGCGAGTCCGAGCCGATCGAGCTGGGCGAGGACGACCTGACCGCGGTCCGGGCGGTGCGGGAGCGGCTGCGTCCGGTCTTCCACGGTGCGGAGGGGCCGCGGGTGCTCAACGAGCTGCTCGCGGAGTACGCCGTGCGCCCGTACCTGTCGGATCACGACGGGTCGCCGTGGCACCTGCACGTGGCGGAGCCGGACGCGTCGTGGGCCGAGTGGCTGGCGGCGACGACGGCGCTGGGGTTGGCGACGTTCGTGGCCGGCCATGGGTTCGAGGCGCTGGGCGTTTGCGCGGCGGTCGATTGCGAGCGGGTCTTCGCGAATCCGGCGGAGCGGCGGCCGCGGCGGTTCTGTACGCCGAGGTGCTCCAGCCGGACCCGGGTCGCGTCGTACCGGGCCCGCCAGAAGTAGCCCGCCACAAGCGGCGCTGACAGATGCGAAACCACTTTCGCTGAGGTCTAGTATTTGCGAAAGCGCTTGCGCTACTCTGCGAAACGGTCGGCTCGCCGATCGCCATCCCCGCAGAGGAGCTTCGATGAACAGATTCGCAATCCGTTGTGCGGCAGGGCTTTCCGTGCCGTTCTTGCTGGCGGCCTGCTCCAGTGCGCCGTCCTCGACCGGTGATTCCGGCTCCGGTGGACAGGTGACGATCACCGTCGGTGACCGTCCGACGAGCTCGGATCCGGCCAACCGGGCGTCGTTCGACCAGAAGGTGTCCGACTTCGAGAAGGCGAACCCGGACATCAAGCTGAACCCGGTCGAGACGCTGTGGGATCCGACCACGTTCCAGGCGCAGGCGGCCGGCGGCCAGCTGCCGGACGTGCTGAACGTGCCGTTCACCGAGCCGCAGGGCCTGATCGCGCGCAAGCAGGTCGCGGACCTGACCAAGGCGCTCAAGGACGACGGCCTGATGGACGAGCTGAACCCGAACGTGCTCAAGATCGCCCAGGACCAGTCCGGCAACGTGTACGCCGTCCCGACCGCGGCGTACTCGGTCGGCCTGGTGTACAACCGCGAGCTGTTCACCAAGGCCGGACTCGACCCGGACAAGCCGCCGGCGACCTGGGACGAGGTCCGGCAGGACGCCAAGCAGATCGCCCAGAAGACCGGCCAGGCCGGCTACGCGCAGATGACCACGAACAACACCGGCGGCTGGATGTTCACCACCCAGACGTACGCGTTCGGTGGCTCGATCGAGAACGCGGACGGCAGTCAGGCGTCGTTCGACGACGCGCCGTCAAAGGCCGCGCTGCAGGCTCTGCACGACATGAAGTGGGTCGACAAGTCCATGGGCCAGGCCGTGCTCTACGACATCGACGGCATCTCCAAGGCGTTCGCGGCCGGCAAGATCGGCATGTACATGTCCGCTCCGGACGCCTACCGCACGCTGGTCAACGTGAACGGCCTCAAGGCGTCGTCGTTCGGCATCGGCCCGATGCCGCAGCAGGGCGGCGACCACGGCACCCTCAGCGGCGGCAGCGTCCAGATCGTCAGCCCGAACGCCACGGACGCCGAGAAGGCGGCCGCGATCAAGTGGATCAAGTTCTCCTACCTGAACAAGTACGTGAACCAGGACGCCGCCGTGACGAGTGCGAAGAGCGGTGTGGCGGGCAAGCTGCCGGTCGGCGTGCCGGGCCTCCCGGTGATCGCGGCGGACCAGTGGTCGACGTACCAGGGCTGGATCAAGCCGTACGTCAACGTGCCGCTGGCGAACTTCGCGCCGTACACCACGGTGGCGGCGGACCAGAAGATCATCCCTGAGCCGCCGGTGAAGGCTCAGGAGGTGTACGCCGCGCTCGACCCGGTCGTGCAGACCGTGCTGGGCAACGCGAAGGCCGACATCCCGGCGCTGCTGACCAAGGCCGCCGGCACCGTGAATGCCAAGCTCGGGCGCTGACTTGCTCCGCCGCCTGCGCAACGGAGTACCGGCGGTGCTGTTCGCACTGCCGGTGCTCCTGGTCTTCGTGGTGTTCTCGTGGGGCCCGATCGTCAAGGGCCTGGTGATGAGCGTCCAGCAGACCAACCTGGTCGACCCGGTGAAGTGGGTGGGGCTGGAGAACTTCCGGTACGTGCTGACCGACCCTGGTGTCGGTCAGGCCGCTCTGAACACGGTCTGGTTCACCTTGCTGGCCTTGCTGTTCGGGTTCCCGGTGCCGGTGCTGCTGGCGATGTTCCTGTCCGAGCTGCGTGGCAAGTCCTGGCTGTACACGACGCTGGCGTACCTGCCGGTGATCACGCCGCCGGTCGTCGCCATCCTGCTCTGGCGGTTCTTCTACGACCCGTCGCCGAGCGGGATGTTCAACAGCATCCTCGGCACGGTCGGGCTCGGACCGTACCCCTGGCTGGACAGTCCGTCGTCGGCGATGCCGTCGATCGTGCTGGAAGCGACATGGGCCGGTGCCGGCAACGCAGTGATCATCTACCTGGCCGCACTGACCTCCGTACGCGCGGACCTGTACGAGGCGGCCGAGCTGGACGGTGCAGGCGTCGTACGGCGGGTGTGGCATGTGATGCTGCCGCACCTGCGTGGTGTCCTGCTGCTGATGCTGCTCCTGCAGGTGATCGGCACGATGCAACTGTTCACCGAGCCGCTGCTGTTCACGGGCGGCGGACCGCAGGGGTCGACGATGACGATTCTGCTGCTGATCTACAACTACGCCTTCGTCAACGGTGACTACGGTGCCGCTACTGCATTGAGTGTGCTGCTGGCACTGGCACTCGCCGTACTGTCGGCTGTCTTCCAGTTTGCGACGCGTGGCTGGAGTACGGAGTGAGCGGCGAGCGCGGTGCGCTGTCGGACGCCGACCGCCACCTCTCCCGCGTTCGGGTGCCGTTCGTCATCGGACAGGTCGCCGTACTGATCGGTCTGGTCGTCGCTGGGCTCGGTCCGCTGCTTTGGTTGCTCAAGGCAGCGATCTCGCCGACGCAGGACAGTATCCGTTCACCACTCGCCTGGTTCCCGTCCGGTCAGGTGCAGTGGGGCAACCTCTCCACTGCGTGGCAGCAGGGCCACATCGGCTTCTACCTCGGCAACACCGCGATCATCGCGGCAGGTACGGCGCTTGCGTCGCTGATCGTCTGTACGACGGCCGGCTACGTGCTGAGCGTGCTGCGGCCGAGGTGGGGTGCAGTGCTGTCCGCAGGCATCCTGGCCACGTTGTTCGTACCGCATATCGTCTCGCTCGTCCCGCTGTACCTGACCGTGCTGAAGGTGCCGGTGGTGCACGCCAACCTGACCAACACGTTCTGGGCGGTCTGGCTGCCACCCGCGGCCAGTGCGTTCAACGTGCTGGTCGTGAAGCGGTTCTTCGAAGGCATCCCGCGCGAGTACTTCGAAGCGGCCCGTATCGACGGCGCCGGGTCGATCCGCGTGTTCACCTCGCTCGTGCTCCCGCTGTCGCGGCCGATCCTCGGTGTGGTCGTGCTGCTCAGTATCATCTCTTCCTGGAAGGACTACCTGTGGCCCCTGCTGGTGCTGACGAATCCGGATCTGCAGCCGGTCTCGGTGGCGTTGCCCAAGATCGCCAAGGTGACGGAGCTCAACATCCAGTTGGCGGGCCTGTTCCTGGCCCTGCTGATCCCGGTGCTGCTCTTCCTGGTCTTCCAGCGGGCATTCCTGCGTGGTGTGGGCCTGTCTGGGGGAATCAAGGCGTGAAGCGTGTTCTGGTCACCGGCGCTGACGGATCGATCGGCCGCGCCGCGGTCGCCGGCCTGCGATCCGCTGGGTACGACGTGACGGGTCTGTCGCTGCGCTACGACCACAGCAGTACGGCAGACCGTCCACTGGTCGGTGATGCGCGGTCAGCTGAGGATGTGGCTGCCGCACTCGACGGTGTGGACGCCGTACTGCATCTGGCCGCGATCCCGCATCCCAGTCTGGGTACGCCGGAGGAGGTATTCGAGAACAACGTTGCGGCCACCTTCAACGTGCTGGCGCAGGCCGGGCAGCAGGGGATCCGCCGGGCGGTGATCGCCAGCAGTATCAACGCGTTCGGCGTACCGATGAACGTGAACGAGGTGGAGCCGGCGTACTACCCGCTCGACGAGGAGGTGGAGGCAGATATCGCCGACGCGTACTCGTTGTCCAAAAGTGTGGACGAGCAGAGTGCGCGGATGGCGTGGCGCCGGTGGGGGACCGACGTGATCGCACTGCGCTTCCCGCTGGTGAAGACCCGTGAGGAGTTGTTCAAGTTCGCGGCGAGGGCTGAGAACGACCCGTCGGTGATGGCTCGGGAGGGCTGGGCCTACCTGGACCTGCGCGACGGTGTGCGGGCGATCATCGCCGCACTCGAGTCAACCGCTGCCGGAGCGCATGTGGTGGGGCTGGCGGCGGAGGACATCCTCATCGACCGGAAGACGGATGAACTGCTCCGCGAGTACGCACCGACGGTCCCGCTGCGGCGACCTGTGCAGGGGCGTGGATCGCTGGTCGACACCACCAGGGCGCGGGAGCTCCTGGGCTTCAGACCGCAGTACTCGATCCACGAAAGCGCCTAGGCGGTGTCCGCGATCACCACGTGAGGTTCTACGTACTGGGTGCCGGGCTCGAGGTCGGCCTCGAGGAGCTGGTTGGCGACCCGGCGGCCGATCTCCTCGAGACCGACGTCGATCGTGGTCAGGTGCCGGGTGCCGCGCTGGTCGTGCATCAGGCTCTCCCAGTTGTCGACGCCGATCAGGGCGATGTCACCGGGGACCTGCCGGCCGGTGGACCGGACGACCCGCTCGATGCCGCGGCCGATCGCGTCACTGCCACAGAAGATCGCGTCCACATCGGGCACCTGGGCCAGCAGCTCGGCCGCGGCCTGCTCGCCCCACTCCTCGCGCCAGCGCCCGAAGCGGACCGGCGCCGCCCACTCGAGTCCGGCGTCGGCGAGGATCTCGGCGGCACCTTCGGCCCGCCGTTGCGCGGCCATGTCGTGTGGCTCCGCGGTGATGTGCGCGATCCGGCGCCGGCCGCTCGACAGCAGATGGGTGATCGCGAGCCGTCCGATGGCGAAGTCGTCGGCGGTGATCGTGGTGTCCTGCGGATCCTCGGACACCGTGAACGCGTTGATCACCGGGACGTCGAACCGGCCCGTGAGCGACGGGGTGCGGAACGACGTACTGGTGCCGATCACGATCACGCCGTCGATCCGGCGGGCCCGCAGCTGCAGGATGCTCTCGGTGACGTCGCGGTCGCCCATCCTGGCGTCGTACAGCAGGATGGCCTGCTCCTTGGCACCGAGCTCGGTGGCGGCGGTGGCGAGCACCACGCGGGTGAACGGGTTCGACGCGCGGTGCGTGAGCACGCCGATGGTCTGACTGCGGCCGCGGGCGAACGAGCGGGCCAGCGCGTTGTGGCGGAAGCCGAGCCGGTCCGCGGTGACGCGGACGTGCTCGCGGGTGGCCTCGGAGATCCGGTCGGTGCCGTTCAGCGCCTTGGAGGCCGTCGACAGCGACACCCCGGCCGCAGCGGCCACATCGGACAGGGTGATCACTGAATCGGCCATGTGCACATCGTAGTCAGCTTCCAGCCGTTGACAGCGGGCTCGACCCGTATCAAGGTGTGATTTGCGAAACCGCTTTCGCTTCCCCTGGGAGGAGCAGTTCATGACCCGTCGCCGTTCTGGCGCAGTCAGTCTTCTCACGGCCGGTTTGTTGCTGGCCGCCGTACTCCAGTCACCTGCTCACGCTGCAACCACTGCGGCGCCGACTCTGACCATCACACCGACCACGGTCGGCAACACCTTCACCGTCGGGCAGCAGGTGAAGCTGGGCTTCAGCACCGACGCCAACACCGTCAACTGGACGGTCCGCGACGCCAGTGGCACCGAAGTCGCCAAGGGCTCCGCCTCGGCGGCCTCACTCAACGGTCAGCTCGCCCTGTCGATCAGTACGCCGGGTTGGTACCAGACCGACCTCACCGCAGTCGGGTCCGACGGCTCGACCGCGCTGGGCGGCACGGACTTCGCCGTACTGACTCCGCATGACTTCTCCACCTCGACGGACACCCGGATCGGTGTCGCGGGTGCGCTGGGGTTCAGCAGCGCCGGCAATCCTGGTCTGGAAGCCGTACCCCTGATGGCCAACGGTGGTATCTCGACCGACCGCGACGAGGCGTTCTGGGCGGCGGCGGAGACCACCAAGGGCGTCATCCAGTTCCCGCAGAAGGTCAAGGACTACAAGGCCGCGCTGGACGCCAACCACGTCGATTTCCTCAACATCCTCGACTACGGGAACCCGCTGTACTACCCGGACGAGGCGCCGTCGACGGACGAGCAGCGCGAGGCGTTCACGCGGTACGCCGTCGCAGCGGTCGACGAGTTCGGCACCGAGCACACGACGTACGAGCTGTGGAACGAGTGGAACCTGCGCGACCCGAACGGCGCCGCGAAGGCCAGCCCGGAGAACTACGTCGCACTGCTCAAGATGGTCAGCGCGGCAGTACGGGCGAAGCACCCGGACGTGAAGCTGACCGGTCCGTCGCTGGCGGTCATCAACGACTGGCAGGGCTGGTTCACCAAGTTCGCGGACCTCGGTGGGCTGGACTACGTGGACGCGGTGACCATCCATCCGTACGTGCAGCCGCTGGATCCCGAGGCGTCCGTCACGTACATGAACACCATCCGCAGCATCATGACGGCGCACGGTTCGAACAAGCCGATCTACGTCACCGAGCAGGGCTGGGCCACCGGTACCAACCCGAGCGCTGTATCGGAGCCGGCCCAGGCTCGCGACCTGGTGCGCGGCCAGTTGCTGTCGTACGGCGCCGGTGTGGCGCGCTACAGCTCGTACAACTTCATGGACTCGGGCACTGACCCGTCGAACGTCGAGAACCGGTTCGGCCTGGTGCGCAACCGGCTCGACGCACGTGGCGCACTCGCCCCCAAGCCGTCGTACGTCGCCACCGCCGTGCTGGCCCGTCAGATCGACGAGCTCCCGCTGGTCGGTGAGACCCGCTTCGGCACCAACGGGTACGACGTCTCGTTCGACGCCGGCGGCGGACAGTCCGTGCACGCAGTCTGGTCGGCCACCCCCGGAGTCGTCGCGGCTACCGCGCCGGCCGGATCGACCGTCCAGGTGACGAACCTGTACGGCGTGACGACGCCGCTGACTGCAGACGCGGGCGGACACGTCTGGGTGACCGCCGGACCAGACCCGGTCTACCTACGCGGCGCGATCACTGGGCCGATGCTTCCGTCGAGCCGCTTCGCACTGTCAGTGAGCCCGGAGATCGCGGGTGATCCCGCGACGGGCACGTTGACCTTCACCAACCCGGATGCGGTCACCCACGCGTTTACGGTCTCCGCCGGCGGCGCTGACACGAACGGTTCGGTGGCAGCGGGTGCGACAGCTACCGCACCGGTCAGCTACCCGGCACAGGACTCGATCGGAGCACGCACGTACTCGGCCAAGGTCACCGTCGACGGACAAGCGGTCGCACTGGTGTCGGCAACTGGCACAGCGACTCCACCGCTGTCAGTGACTGCCTCACACGTAGTTAATGGCAGTGGGAAGGACCTGCTGCGGTTCCGCGTCACCAACGCGTCATCGCACGCGCTGAAACTCGCCGGACTCGACTGGGTGTCCGGTACGTCGTCCGGGACCTTGTTGGCCGGCTGCACGGTCGGTGCGAACTCCACGCGGGAAGTTGATGTGCCGATAACCCTGTCCGGTCCTTCGACGTGGTCCGCAAGCCTGCGACGTGCTGGAGAGCCGGCCATCGCGGCGTCCGGGCAGCTGGTTCCGGTCAGCGCGCCGACCATCGCGAAGCGGCACACGGTGAAGCTGGACGGCGTGATCGACCCAGCAGTCGCTCGGCAGCCTGCAATCGCACTCGAGGGGACCGGTACACCTCCGGTGACCGGCTGGGGTGGGCCGAGCGACCTGTCCGGTTCGCTGTGGCTCACGCATGACGACAAGAACCTGTACCTGTCCGCGAAGGTCACCGACGACGTGTTCTCGCAGCCCAACCGGGCCGGCAACATCTGGGGCGGTGACGGCCTCCAGCTCGGGATGACAGCAGGTGCTCCGGGTGAGACGACCCAGACGCAGGAGATCGGTGTGGCCCTGACCGACGCCGGTCCGGTGGACACCTGGCGCTGGACACCGACCACGCAGGCCGGTGTGCCGCCGGGCGTCCAGGCCAAGGTGGTGCGCGACGAGACCGCTCACACCACGACGTACGAGATCGCGATCCCGTGGAGCACGCTCGGGTTCGCGGCCAAGGACCGGCTGCTGTCGACGACCGTGGTGATCAACGAGAACGACGGCACCGGGCGGCGCGGCTGGCTGACCTGGGGCAAGGGCGTCGCGGAGACGAAGAACCCGGCGCTGTTCAACGCGGTCCGGCTGGACCCGGCCGCGGCCCGGTAGGCGGCAGTAGCCGCGCATTGACTCGGCGTAGGTGCCCTGGTCTGCTGCCCGAGGGGCACCTACGCCGAACCCTTGCCTCCCGCCTAGGATCGGACCAGAGCGATCCGGGACAGGGGAGAGTGCGAGTTGAGTCACACCGTGCTGGCCGAGCTGGTGGCCAACGTGCTGAAGGTCACCGCCAAGGCCGGGGACACGGTGGGCCCGGAGGACACTCTGGTCATCCTGGAGTCGATGAAGATGGAGATTCCGGTGCTGGCCGAGGTGGCCGGCACCATCACCGAGCTGAAGGTCGTCGAGGGCGAAGTGGTCCGCGACGGCGACCCCATCGCCGTGATCGAGGAGAGGGCAGGGGGTGTCTGATGGTTCCACGCCTACTGCGCGGCACTCGGCACGGCACCTCGCCGCACTGGAGGAAAGGCCACGATGAAACCACATCGAGACCTTCCCTCCAGCACGCCGAGCTACCGCACCGAGCACCTGCTCGCTACGGCGTGGAACCATCAGACACCCCCTATTCAACCGAAATGGCTGTCTGCGCGTCTTTATCGGTGAGGGCACCGGCCGGGAACTTCCGGCCGGAGCGCCGCGTTGAGCCGTCGTACGAACAAACCAGGGTTCAGCCCGGGTTTTCCCGACGTGCGCAGAGGACGGTGACCGCGGCACCATGGCCTTCACGCTTATTGCCGAGAAGACCCAGGGAGGCGTTGCGGTGAAGCCGCTCCACACCTCGACGGTGTCTGCGCCCGTGCCGGACGCACTGCCGTCGTGGGACGAGATCGTCCGCACCCACTCCGCCCGCGTCTACCGGCTCGCGTACCGGCTGACCGGCAACAAGCACGACGCCGAGGACCTGACCCAGGAAGTGTTCGTCCGGGTCTTCCGCTCGCTGTCGTCGTACACGCCGGGCACGTTCGAGGGCTGGCTGTACCGCATCACCACGAACCTGTTCCTCGACGGCGCCCGCCGCAAGCAGCGGATCCGCTTCGACGGCCTGCCCGAGGACGCCCACGACCGGCTGCCGGCCAAGGGCGAGGGCCCGGCCGAGAAGCTGGACTCCGACCTGTTCGACCACGACGTGCAGGACGCGCTCGACGCGCTGCCCGAGGACTTCCGCGCGGCCGTCGTGCTGTGCGACATCGAGGGCATGACGTACGACGAGATCGCCGACGTCCTGGACGTCAAGCTAGGCACCGTCCGCAGCCGCATCCACCGCGGCCGGTCGATGCTGCGCAAGCACCTGGAGCACCGGGCCCCGCGGTCCGGCCAGACCCGGGTCGGCGGCCCGCCCGCCGACGGTGGCCTCTTCAGCGACGGAGGTGACCTCCGATGAGCCTGCAGCACCCGATGGACAAGCTGAGCGCTGTCGTCGACGGTGAGCTCGACCACGACTCCCGCGACAAGGTGCTGAGCCACCTGGTCAGCTGCGACACCTGTCGTGCCGAGGTGGACGCGCAGCGCCGGCTGAAGGCGCGGATGGCCGGGCTGGACTCGCAGGACCCGTCCACCGACCTCATGCAGCGCCTGATGGGCGTCTCGTCGTTCTCGACCGAGCCACGGGAAGAGGTCCGTCCGGTGCTCACGCCGGCGGTCAGCCTGTTCCCGCAGCGGTCCGCGTTCCCGGCCGGGCGTACAGGTGGCACCCGGCCGGGAGTCGCCCGCGGCACCCGGTCCCGCCGGCGCACCGGCGTGCTGGGCGCGGCCGGCTCGGCCGCCGCAGTGGCCTCCCTGCTCGGTACTGCGTTCGTCGTCGGCGACCCGTCGCGGTCGGAGCAGCCACCGACGCTGCAGCCGCCGGTCGCGAGCTTCTCGTCCGACCACGCGACCACGAGCGGCGGAGCGCCGTTCGCCGACCCGGTCGCCCTGCTGAACTCCTACAACGGATCTGGGTACGCCGGGCTCACCTCGACGCTCCAGCCGGTGGCCCTGACAGGGCGCTGACCCGTGAGCCTGTCCCGGCTCGCCGTCCTGGTCAGCACAGCCCTGATCGGTTTCGGCCTGCCCACGTCCGCGGCCGCCGTACCGGCCGCTCCGAAGGCTGACTCGCCGACCGCGGTCAGCTGGCTGCAGCGGGCGGCCGCCGCGCCGAACCGGGTCTCGTACCACGGCACGCAGATCATCACCGCCTGGGGACCGCAGGGCGCGAGTTCGGCCATGTTCGACATCGTCCACGCGGCGTCCCAGGGCTCCGAGATCAGCGTGCTCGGTTCGTCGTCGGCGCCCGGCGCGAAGGCGTTCGTCCAGCGGGCCACGACCACAGACGCCGCGATCGACGGCGGACCGCTGGCGTTGCTGCAGGCGACGTACCAGCTCGTCGAGAAGTGCTGCACCGACCTCATCGGCCGGACCGCTGTGCTCGTCGAGGCGCTCCGGGGCGACCAGACGCTGGCGGCCAGGTTCTGGATCGACAAGGCGACCGGACTGCTGCTGCAGCGCCAGTTGTTCAGTGCGGACGGCAAGACGATGGTCCGGGCCACGGTGTTCACCGAGCTGGAGATCGAGAGCTCCGAGTTCTTCGGCCACCTGCCGCCGATGGTGCCCAGCGGCGTCGAGGCGGTCGGCATGGGCAAGGTCGACAACCTGCGCTCGCAGGGCTGGGTGTGCGCACCGGACCTGCCCGCCTCGCTCAAGCTGTACGACGTCCATCAGGACACCGCGAACGGGTCCCTGCAGTTCTCGTACTCCGACGGACTGTTCAACGTCTCGCTGTTCGAGCAGCGCGGCGCGCTCGACCCGGGCGCCGTCGCGGGCTTCAGCAGCATGGACAGCCCCGGCGTCTACCAGCGGTACGGGATGCCGTCGTACGTCGTCTGGTCGTCCCGCGGAATCGTCTACACGCTGATCGGGGACCTGCCGCCGGACCAGCTCGACCAGGTGGTCCGGGCGTTCCCGCACGACGTGCCGATCAAGCTCACCGCCATCCAGCGGCTGGGCACCGGGCTGGCCAAAATCGCGACCTGGCTCACTCCGATGGGTGCACTCTCGCCGAAGCTGGGATAATCGAAGGTGGAAGGACCTCCGGTTACCCCCGGAAGGGCCTTCGACCGACGACCACGACGACGACGTGAGGCGGGGACCGTGACCAGCGACGACGCCGAGCCGACAGTTCCGAACCCGGCGACCGCGGATCCCACCGCGGCCCTGCCCACCACCAGCGAGCCGTCTGCCGGTCACGCCGCGTCGACTCCGCCGGTGCCCTCGCCGTCGCCCGGTCCGCCCACGCCCCAGCAGTCGGCCCCCTTGAACGGGTTGACCCCGCCGCCGCTGGGCGCCGGGGCGATGCCGCTGCGCACGCCCGGCTCCGACGCGGCGTACCGGCAGACGAACGGCCGGTCCACCACCCAGCGCAGCTTCGGGCAGCCCGAGCCGCAGGAGCCCCGGTTCCGGCCGGTGTACCCAGGGCAGGCCTGGCCGACCGAGCAGCCGCAGTACCGGCCCGCGTACGTCCCGCCGCCACCGGCCGACTGGCACGTGCAGCAGGCCCGCTCGTACACGACCGAGCCGCCGAAGGTGAACCGCATCGTCACGATCGCGGGTCTGGTCGCACTGATCATCGGTGTCCTGGCCGGAGCCGGAGCGGCCACGATCGTCGTAGCTCTCGGCGGCGGCAGCAACGCCCCGATCGCCAACCAGCCCAACCCGCCGGTCGGCACCGGCGCCGATCCGAAGATCCGCACCGGCTCGGTCTCGGCCGTCGCCGCGGCCCTGCTGCCGAGCGTCGTCCAGCTGAGGGTCGACGGCGCGGACAACTCCGAGGCCACCGGATCCGGCTTCGTGATCGACAACCTCGGGCACATCCTGACCAACAACCACGTCGTCGCGGCCGCGGCCACCGGCGGCTCCATCCAGGTCGTGACGAACGGCAACAAGACCGCGACCGCGCGGCTCGTCGGCCGCTCCCCGGCGTACGACCTGGCCGTCGTGCAGGTGGTCGGCCTGGACGCGCCGTCGGTGCAGTTCGGCCGGTCGGACCAGGCACTCGTCGGGCAGGACGTGGTCGCGATCGGCTCGCCGCTCGGCCTGGCCGGCACGGTCACCTCGGGCATCATCTCGGCGAAGAACAGACCGGTGACGACGGGCGACGACACCGGCCAGGCGTCGTCGTACATCAGCGCACTGCAGACCGACGCGGCGATCAACCCGGGCAACTCCGGCGGCCCGCTGGTCGACATGAACGCACGGGTGATCGGGGTGAACTCGGCGATCGCGACCGTTCCGGGCTCCGGTGAGGGGCAGAGCGGGAGCATCGGGCTCGGGTTCGCGATCCCGATCGACCAGGCCCGGCGGACGGCCCAGCAGCTGATCGCCGACGGCAGGGCGTCGTACCCGGTGATCGGGGCGAGTGTGGACATGTCCTTCGAGGGCGGTGGCCGGGTCAGCGCGGTGACCGCCAAGTCGCCGGCCGCGCGGGCCGGGCTGCGGGTCGGTGACGTGATCACCTCGATCAACAACGAGCCGGTCGACAGCGCCGAGGTGCTGATCGTCGCGATCCGCACGCACCAGCCCGGAGAGGCTGTGCAGCTCGCGTACGAGCGCGGCGGCCGCTCCCGCACAGTGACCCTGACGCTCGCCCAGCAGATCGGCTGACGCCCCATGACCGGAGTCGATATAGGCTGGTCGGCGTCCGTGTACAGGAGTGAGGTGGGGACATGTTCGGCATCGGGCCACTCGAACTGGTCGTGATCGCGATCGTCGCCGTACTCGTCTTCGGACCGGACCGGTTACCGGAGTTCGCCCGGACCGCGGGCCGCCTGTTGCGCCAGGTCCGGCAGATGGTGAACAACGCGCAGAACGATCTGCGCAGCGAGCTCGGCCCGGAGTTCGCCGACCTCGAGCTCCAGGACCTGAACCCGAAGAACTTCGTCCGCAAACACCTGCTCGACCCGATGGACGACGACGAGAAGCCGGTCTCCGAGTTCACCGACTCCGCGCCCGAGCGCCTCCCGGCCGGCCAGCGCCCGCCGTACGACCCCGAATCGACCTGACCCCTACTTCCGCCGCAGGAGCAGGGCAGTCGCGACCGCACCAGCGGCCGCGGGCAGGAGTGCGAGCACGCCCCAGAGCGGCGTGTACGGGTGGACGCCGTACTCCGACGCGAGCAGGAGCGTCAGGCCGAGGGACGCCGTGAGCAGTACGACCACGACGCCGAGGATGCCCGCGACCAAACGGTGTGAGCGGGCCAGGCCGGCGACGACCAGCCAGAGCAGGACGTCGAGCACGGCAACGCCGTACACCAGGCCGTAGATTGCCCCCGCGGACACTTGCTTGCCGTGCGGCGCGTAGACCGACGCGGCGTGGTCGATCAGGCTCCGGCTGCCGGCCTGGTCGACGATCGCGATGACAGCAAGCAGGACCGAGAGTCCTACAGCGGTGAAGGCTGTGGATTTTTCAGAAAGTGACTGTCTCATGCGAGTGACTGTATCAGACAGTGACTTGCTGAAGCGTGTGACTATCTCGTACCGTGGCGGGTATGGCTACCGGTCTGCGGGAACGATGGCGCGTCAAGGCGCGACGGACGATCCAGGAGCGCGCGCTCGACCTGTTCGACGAGCGCGGGTTCGACGCGGTGACGATCGAGGAGATCGCCGCCGCGGCCGAGGTCTCGCCCTCGTCGGTCTACCGCTACTTCGGCACCAAGGAGGGCCTGCTCGTCGCCGACGAGTTCGACACGATGAGCCAGGAGGCCCTGGACGAGATCCTCGACGTCGACGACCCGGTCGGCAGCATGATCCAGATCGTCCGCGCCTACGAGCAGGCCCCGGCCGACGCCGAGCCGATGTCCCTGCGCCGGATCCGGTACTTCTTCAAAGAACCATCGATCCGTACTGCGTTCTGCGCGTCGCTGGACCGCGCCAGCCAGCGCATCGCCCCGATGATGACCGGCGGTCACCTGACCGAGACCCAGGCCCGCGTGGCCGCGAACGCCCTGGTCTTCGGTTACTTCTCCGCGTTGGAGCAGTGGTATCTCGACGACGGGGTCCGCCCGGTCGCCGACTACGTGGCCGAAGGTCTCGAGCCGCTCCGCCCGATCTGGTCAGTCGGTGGCGAGTAGGTCGTAGGTGACCTTGTCGTCGACGTGGCTGGAGATGTGGAAGGCAGCGCGTTCGGTGCCGACATGGCGGAAGCCGGCCTTCTCGGCGGTACGACGGGCCGACGCGTTGGTGCCCGCCGTACGGATGAAGAGCCGGCGACCGCCGAAGTCCCCGAAGTACCACTCGGCAACTCGCTGGATCGCCTCGGCCATCACGCCACGGCCCTGCGCGTCGGGGTGCATCCAGTAGCCGAGCTCGGCGTCGCGGACCTCGCCGTGGTGGATGCCGAACATGGTCAGATTCCCCAGCCCCTGGTCGGTCTCGGCATCTGCCACGCACCAGTTGAACCGCCGCCCGGCGGCCGCCTGCTCGGCCATGTCCTTCAGCCAGAAGCGGGCGTCCTCCGCGGTGAACGGCTGCGGGATGAACGGCAGGAAGTGCGCGGTCGCCTGATTGGTCCGCGCGGTGGTGATCCGCGGGATCTCGTCCTCGCGCCAGGTGCGTAGCCGCAACCACGGCGTCTCCAGCACCGGATGCTCGAACCACGGCTGCCGCGGCTGCCGCTCGTCGTCCGGTCCGATCCACCCGGTCCACGCGTCGACCCGCTCGCCGCCTTCTTCCGCCATGTCCGGGATCGTCTCACCCAGGCGGAATCCGGTCGCCCACGCGACCCGCCGCGACGGCCAGTTCCCGACCTGGGCCCACCAGCGGATCACGTGGAAACCGCACGTCGTGAAGCCGAACTCGAGGATCAATCGCACTGCCCGGCTCATCACCCCGGCCCCACGAGCCCATGCCGACAGGCCGTAGTGCACGCGGGCGTTGCCGTCCACATCGGGCTCCAGGGCGACGCTTCCGGCGTACCGGCCCTGGTACTCGATCACGAACATCAGCCGCTCGCGTCGTTTCCACGCGTCGGTGATGCCGAAGGTCATCCACCGGCGGGCGTCCTCGTCGTTCCAGCGGGAGCCTTCGCGGTTGCGTTCGGCCTGGGCTTCGATGTCGTCGGGTCGGGGCGCGCGGAGCGTCACCACCCCGTCGGTCAGGACCGGATGCTCAGCAGGAATCGGCACCCGGCCAAGTCAACACCAACCGACGGCTACCTTCAGCCGGATTACCGCCCGGGTTATCGCCCGGCGGGGGAGAGGCCGAGCTGGCGGCCGAGCAGCCCGCGGGGCTTGCCGCCGAGGGTGGATGCGATCTTGTCGAGGACCTCTGCTGCCGCGGTGTCGGGGTCGGCCGCGACGAGCGGCTGGCCGAGGTCGCCGCCGGAGCGGAGGCGTTCGTCCAGGGGGATCTCGCCCAGGAGCGGGATGGGGTAGCCCAGCCGGGTCGACAGCGTCTCGGCGACGCGAGCACCGCCGCCGGAGCCGAAGATCTCGATGCGGTGCTCCGGACCGCAGTGCGGGCAGGGCAGGTACGACATGTTCTCCACGACGCCCGCGACCCGCTGATGCACCATCTGCGCCATCGTCCCGGCGCGCTCGGCGACCTCCGCGGCAGCCTCCTGCGGCGTCGTCACCACGATCACCTCGGCGCTGGTGAGCCGCTGGCCGACCGAGATCGCGATGTCACCGGTGCCGGGCGGCAGGTCGAGGAGCAGTACGTCGAGGTCGCCCCAGTACACGTCCGCCAGCATCTGCACCAGCGCCCGGTCCAGGATCGGGCCGCGCCAGGCGACCACCTGGTCGCGCTTCGGCTTCAGCATGCCGATCGAGATCACCTTCACGCCGTGCGCGGGCACCGGCATGATCATGTCGTCCACGGCGGTCGGCCGCTCGTCCGCGACCCCCATCATCGCCGGCACCGAGTGCCCGTAGATGTCCGCGTCCAGGACGCCGACCGACAGTCCCTGCCGGGCCATCGCGACCGCGAGGTTCACCGTCACCGACGACTTGCCCACGCCGCCCTTGCCGGACGCGATCGCGAACACCTTGGTCAGCGAGTCGGGGCGCGAGAACGGGATCTCCTTCTCGGCCACCCCACCGCGCAGCTGCGTCTGCAGAGCCGCTCGCTGGTCGGCCGACATCACGCCCAGGTCGATCTCAACCCCGGTGACACCGTCGAGTTTGGTCACCGCGGCCGTGGTGTCGCGGCGGAGCGTGTCCTTCATCGGACAGCCCGCGACGGTCAGCAGGATGCGGACGGCGACAACGCCGTCCTCCCGCACCACGACGGACTCGACCATGCCGAGATCCGTGATCGGTTTCTTGATCTCCGGATCCAGCACGCCACCGAGCGCCGCGGTCACCTGATCAGCAGTGGGAGCCATGCCCCAAGGCTACGTGCTCACCCCACCCCACCCGACCACGGTCCATGTGACGTGGGTCCGGCAAGGCAACCCTTACCCGCTCCGCTCCTGTTGGACGGTTGAAAGGGCGGCAGGGTGGGGTGGGTGGGTTACAGGCCGGGGGCGCCGTAGATGGGGAACCAGCGCGAGAGGTCCTGCTCGAAGTTGAGGTCTGCGCCGATGACGGACTTGATCTGCAGTTCGGTGGCGTTGTCGCGGCGGTCGGCGCCGGCCGGGACGAACGGGTACCAGGAGCCGCGTTTGTACAGGTACACAAGGCCGACCGACCGGGTCCCGTTGCTGAAGGCGACCAGCGTGCACAGCAGCGAGGAGCCGAAGCCGGCGTCGACCAGCGACGAGTTGACGGCGTGGAGGTCGGTGACCAGGGTCTCCAGGTCATCGGGGGCCGTCTGCCGGACCAGCCAGGTGAAGCCGTACGAGTCCGTCGTACTGGTGAATTTGCCGTTGTCGAGCTCGAGCAGCTTGTCGACCTCCTCGCGCAGCGTGGAGAATCCGCCGCCTTCGGCTGCCTTGAAGCAGACCGAGCCGCTGCCGGTCGGACGGTAGCCCGCCGCGGTCTCCAAGGTGATCGCGGCCGACGGAAGCGAGAACAACTGATCGAGATTCGGCGGGACGGCTTTACTCCGCCCGAGCAAGATGTCGAGTAGACCCATAGCCCTAAGCTTGCTCGCCCAGCTCGCGGGACAGGACACCGAGGCGGTCGAGGCGCTTCTCGAGCGACGGGTGGGTGGAGAACAGCGACGACAGGCTGGCACCCGCCTTACCGGAGATCGCCGGGGCGAAGAAGAACGCGTTGAACGCCTCCGCCTGGCGCAGGTCGCGCGACGGTATCCGTGCGATGTCCCCGCTGATCTTCGTCAACGCCGACGCCAGTGCGGACGGTCTCCCGGTCAGCATCGCGCCGGCGCGGTCGGCGGCCAGCTCGCGGTACCGCGACAGCGCCCGGGTCAGCAGGAACGAGATCGCGTACACGGCGACGGACACCGCGACGATCGTCAGCACGATGACCGCCGTGTTCTGGTCGCGGTTGCGGCCCAGGCCGCCGTACAGGCCGAAGCGGGTGATCAGGCCGGCCAGCACGCCGAGGAAGGACGCGATCGTCATCACGGCGACGTCGCGGTGCGCGACGTGGGAGAGCTCGTGCGACAGCACGCCCTCGAGCTCGTCCTGGTCCAGCCGGCGCATGATGCCGGTGGTCACGCAGACCACTGCGTTCTTCGGGTTGCGGCCGGTGGCGAACGCGTTCGGCAGGTCGACATCGGCGATCGCGACGCGCGGCTTCGGCATGTCGGCCAGCGCGCACAGCCGGTCGATCGTGCCGTGCAGGTCCGGAGCCTCCTCCGGCGTGACGATCCGGCCGTGCATCGCGTACAGCGCGATCCGGTCGGAGAACCAGTACTGCGCGAACAGCATGCCGCCCGCGATCACCACAGCCCAGACGGCGCTCTTCGTCAGCGCGATCAGCAGCGCCACGAAACCGACGTACAGCAGACCGAGCAGGAAACTGGTGATCACCATCCGGCTGGACAGCCCCCGGTCAGGCGCGAATCGAGTCTTCATCCCACGTCCTTCCTCACCTGATAGTGAGAGTAGCTCGGGGTCAAACCCGGTCGTCCTCGCGGCTCTTCAGGTCCAGATCGGCGAGCAGCGAGCGGAGTTCGGAGCGGAGGAAGTCGCGGGTGGCGACCTCGCCGACCGCCATCCGCAGCGACGCCATCTCGCGGGCCAGGAACTCCATGTCCGCGCGGGTCCGGGCGTCGACGTCGCGGTCACGCTCGTACTGCACCCGGTCGCGGGCCTCCTGCCGGTTCTGGGCGAGCAGGATCAGCGGTGCGGCGTACGACGCCTGCAGGCTGAGCGCCAGGGTCAGGAAGATGAACGGGTACTGGTCGAACCGCACGCTCTCCGGCGCGAAGATGTTCCAGCCGACCCAGAACAGGATCGTCGCGGTCATGTAGACCAGGAACTGCCCGGTGCCGAGGAAGCGCGCGATCCGCTCGGACAGCCGCCCGAACGCGTCCGCGTCGTACGCCGAGCGCAGTGCGATCGTCCGGCGCAGCTCGCGCGGGATGTCCAGCCGGTTGGTGCTGCGCATCAGCCGACGCTCCTCGGCCGCGCTGCTGCTGCCCCGCGGGCGGCGATCGTCGGTCTTGCGTTCGTCACGAGGCATCGTGGTCCCCCTCCTGCGCCGAGTGCTCCGCGTGGTCGTGCTCGCGCCAGTCGTCCGGCAGCAGATGATCCAGTACGTCGTCGACGGTCACCGCACCGAGCAGCCGGCCCTCGTCGTCGAGCACCGGCGCCGCGACCAGGTTGTACGTCGCCAGGTACTTGCTGACCGTCTGCAGGCTGTCGTCGGGTCGCAGCCCGTCGAGGTCGGTGTCCAGTGCCGCGGACACCAGCTCGGAGGGTGGTTCGCGCAGCAGCCGCTGGATGTGGCCGATCCCGATGAACCGACCGGTGGGAGTCTCCAGTGGTGGACGGCAGACGTAGATCATCGCGGCCAGCGCCGGACTGAGATCAGCGTTGCGTACATGGGCCAGCGCATCGGCCACAGTGGCATCCACCGGCAGGATGACCGGCTCGGACGTCATCAGACCGCCGGCAGTGTGCTCCTCGTAGGTCAGCAGCCGCCGTACGTCCTCTGCCTCTTCTGGCTCCATCAGCGTCAGCAGGCGCTCGGCGGTGTCCGTCGGCAGCTCGGCGATCAGGTCGGCCGCGTCGTCCGGGGACATCTCCTCCAGTACGTCGGCGGCCCGCTCGGTATCCAGACCGGCGAGGATCTCGACCTGGATGTCTTCCGGCAGCTCCTCGAGCACATCGGCCAGTCGCTGGTCGTCCAGGGCAGCTGCGATCTCCTTGCGGCGCTTGGCCGACAGGTCATGCAGTACGCCGGCGAGGTCGGCGGCTCGCATCGACTCGAAGGCGGCCAGGATGTGTGTCGCACCCTGCCCTTCCTCGACCTGGGTGAACCCGCTCACGTCGGACCAGTCGAGCACGTGCGTCTGTCCACGCCGCCGGAACCGTTTGGAGCCCTCCCGGACCGCCACCTTGGTCAGCAACCAGTCCCGGGTCCGCCACTGCTCCATCGCCATGTCGTACACGACTGCGGTCGCGCCTGTGTCCGCGATGGTGACGGTCCGGTCGAGCAGCTCGCCCAGCACGAGCACTTCGGTCGCGCGCTGTTCGAAACGCCGCATGTTGAGCAGACCGGTCGTGATGACGTGGCCGACGTCCACAGAGGTGACGCGGGTCATCGGGAGGAAGATGCGGCGCCGGGTGAACACCTCGACGACCAGGCCGAGCACGCGGGGCGGTTGGTCGCCCTGGCGCATCATGGCGACCACGTCCCGGAGCTTGCCGACCTGATCCCCGTTGGGGTCGTAGACCGGCAGCCCCGCCAACCGGGCGACGTACACGCGCGACGGTGATCCGGTCATGTCCGAAGGCTAACCCGCCGGACCGGAGTCTCACCTGAGGACGCTTCGTAGACTTCTTACCTCGGGTGACGTCGAGGTGGGGATGGACATGCTGGAATCGACCGGGCTCGGAGCGGAGAACGAGGCGGCCTACCTGGAACTGATCCGGCGCGGCGCCGCGTCGCTGGTGGATCTGGCCACGCGGCTCGGCCGGCCGGTGGAGGAGGTCGAGCGGGCGGTCGACGTACTGCAGGCCGAAGGGTTCGTGCACCGTACGCCGCCGCCTGGCGAGCTGATCGTTCCGGTGCCGCCGGAGCTTGCGGTGGAGCAGCTCGTCCGGCGGCAGGAGGAGGAGTTCGAGCGGATCCGCAAAGCGGCGTACCGGCTGGCGGCGGAGGCAACCAGGCAGGGCGGCACGCGGCGGACCGAGGAGCTCATCGAGATCGTCACCGGTGAGACAGCGGTCGGCCTGGCGTTCGACCGCGTGCAGCGGACGGCCAAGACCGAGATGCGTGAGCTCGTCGCACCGCCGTACGTCGCGTCCGCCGAGGTGAACAGCACGCAGCTGGCCAGACAGGGCGCCGGTGTGGCGTATCGGGTCGTCTACGACAGCTCAGCTCTCGCGGATGCGGTGCTCGCCGCCAGCGCGGTCAGTCACGTCCGCGCTGGGGAGCAGGCGCGCATCGCGGACGTCCTGCCGACCAAGCTCGCCGTAGCGGACCGAGAGCTCGCGTTGCTCCCGCTGGACTGGGCCACGCCAGCACAGGACGCGGCGCTGCTGGTCCATCCGTGCAGTCTGCTGGATGCACTGGTCGCACTGTTCGAAACCGTGTGGAACCGGGCCAGCCCGCTCTCGGTGACCGAATCGAACAGCCTGCAGGCGGAGGAGGCAATGTCCGCCGAGGACCGCCACCTGCTCTCACTACTAGTCGCCGGGCTGACCGACGATGCAGCCGGTGCGAGGCTCGGGATCAGTAGGCGGACAGTGGCTCGTCGAGTGCAGCAGTTGATGGAGCAGACGCACTCCCGCTCGCGCCTACAGCTCGGTTGGCACGCCCGCGACCGCGGCTGGCTGTAATCAGCTCAGCTTGCGACGTCGGCGGATCGGACGGTGCAGGGTGATCGGGGCTTTGCCACGGGTGGTTGCAGTCGTCGGGATCGGCACCTCGGCGCGCGGAGTGGCGTCGTACCGTCCCGCCGCCTCGGTGATCTCACCGGTCGGCTCCAGGACGAGGATGTCGGCCTCGGTCTGCCATCGGTCGAGCTGCGTGTCCAGTCCGGCCGCGTTGAGGCGCTCGGTCCGCAGGACTTGGGCTGCTGCCGTCCACTCATCCGTCCCGGGCTCCAGCCGCCGCACTGTCGCCATCCAGCTGGCCAGCCGGTTGGTGGCCGGTTTGGCCGGTACGACGACCTGTGCCGAGCCGGCCGTAGCGAGTCCAGGCAGTGGCTGCTCCGCGCTGTCGGCCGCATCCGCGAGTACGACGTACTGCCCGTCGACGGTCGCGAACCACGCCGGGGCCGGGCGGCCGCCGTTCCACGACAGCCAGACGAGACCCGCCTTCTTCATCACCCCGGCGATCTCCGTCACAGCCTGCTCGGTGTCCACCGCCCAAGAGTGTCACAGTGAGCGATGTCACCGGGCAGGTCGCGTGCGTTTCGCCGTACGCTGCCGGTGACCGGTGAGTAACCGAGTGGAGGTCGCGCGATGACGGAGCAGGTCTTGCGGAGCAGAAGGTCGTGTCTGGCGACCCCGGGGTCGAACCCACGGTTCCTGGCCAAGGCGAAGGGGCTGGACGCGGACCAGGTGTTCCTGGACCTCGAGGACTCGGTCGCGCCGATCGCCAAGGCGGACGCCCGGAAGAACATCGTCGCCGCGCTGAACGAGGGCGGCTGGGGCACCAAGCTCCGCGTCGTCCGGGTGAACGACTGGACCACCGAGTGGACCTACGCGGACGTGATCGAGGTCGTGTCCGGCGCCGGTGCGAACCTGGACTGCATCATGCTGCCGAAGGTGCAGACCGCCGAGCAGGTGGTCGCGCTGGACCTGTTGCTGACCCAGTTGGAGAAGGTGCACGGGTACGAGCCGGGCCGGATCGGGATCGAGGCGCAGATCGAGAACGCGCTCGGCCTGACCAACGTGAACGCGATCGCCACCGCGTCGCCGCGGGTGGAGACGATCATCTTCGGCCCGGCCGACTTCATGGCGTCGATCAACATGAAGTCGCTGGTGGTCGGCGAGCAGCCGCCCGGGTACGACGTCGGCGACGCCTACCACTACATCCTGATGCAGATCCTGATGGCCGCGCGGGCGCACGGGAAGCAGGCGATCGACGGCCCGTACCTGCAGATCAAGGACGTCGACGGCTTCCGCCGCGTCGCCGGTCGCTCCGCCGCACTGGGCTTCGACGGCAAGTGGGTCCTGCACCCCGACCAGATCGCCGCCGCGAACGAGGTGTACTCCCCGCGCCAGGACGACTACGACCACGCCGAGAACATCCTCGACGCGTACGACCACTACACGTCAGCTGCCGGCGGCGGCCGCGGCGCGGTCATGCTCGGCGACGAGATGATCGACGAGGCGTCCCGCAAGATGGCCCTGGTCATCTCCGCCAAGGGCCGCGCCGCCGGCCTGACCCGCACCGACATCTGGCAACCGCCGGCGGACTAAGGCCCGACCTGGGCCATGATCGCGAGCAGGTGACCGTCGGGGTCGGGGAAGAACGCCATCCATTCCTCGACCCCGTTGTCGTGTTTGTGGATCAGGTGCGGCGCCTGTTCGAACTGCACGCCGCGCGCCTGGAGTTCGTCGTACGCCGTCTGGATGTCGTCGACGCGGAAGTAGAGGACGGACGGCTCGGTGGGCTCCTCCGTGGCGCTCAGGAACAAGCGCGTGCCGTTGCAGTCGAAGAAGGCGAGATCGCCGAACGTGTAGAGGTGCGGAAGCCCGAGCACCTTCCCGTAGAAGTCAACGGCGGTCTCGATGTTGCTGACCGGGCGGGCGATCTGCCCGATGACGCCTAGTTCCATCGCCTGGACTCCTTCTCCTCGTAGCGCACTGTCGGCGGGCACGCCGCGCCAGCTGCGAAGCTCGGCCCGGCGGTCCAGGCCGAGCTTCAGCAGTGCGTTCGCGACGTGGAACTTGACCGCGTCGACGCTGACCCCGCGCCGCTGCGCGATCTCCCGGTTCGACAGGCCGTGCCGCACCAGGTGCACCACGCGCCATTCGGCGGGGGTCAGTACGTCGGGATGTCTCGGCCGTCCACGGGTGCCCACGACGCCACGGTAAGGCTGGGAGGCAGGGAATTACCCTCCCCTCAGCGGCTCCAGACCTTGTAGATCCGGATCGGCTTGACCGGCGGCCCGTCCTGGTCGGGGTCGGCGATGCCGGCGGCGACCATCCGGTCGAAGGTGGACATGCCGGCGACGACGTGGCCGAGCACGGTGTAGTCCGGCGGGATGTTGGCGAACGAGTGCACGACGAAGAACTCCGACCCGTTGGTGCCCGGGCCCTGGTTGCCGTAGGCAACGGTGCCGCGCGGGTAGGTCTCCTGGCCGGTCACCTCGTCGGGGAACTTGTACCCCGGTCCGCCCTCCTCCTGGCGGTAGATGTCGCCACACTGCAGCACGCCGAGCCGTGCCGAGTTCGTCAGCCGGAAACACTGGGTGGAGTCGTAGAACCGGCTCTGCACCAGATGTACGAAGTTGTGCACCCCGCAGGGCGCGTTGGCCCGGTCCATCCGGACCACGAACGGCCCGTAGTTCGTCAGGAAGAACACGTCGACCGTGCCCTTCGCACGCGCGGTCGCGGACGGGATCCGCACCGGTTTGGCGGCCGGGTTCTCAGGCGTCGGCGTGAACTCGCACTTGACCACCGGCTTCGGGTGGTGGGCCGGGGCGGCAGACGCGGTACTCGTGGTCAGCGTCGCGGCGACGAGGGCAGCCGCGATCAGGGCGGGAATCGATCGCTTCATGCGACACACCGTAGTACTCCGATCGCAGTCTGCAGAGATTCTGGAGGCTTTCTGAAGGTTTCGGCCGCGGACTCGATCCTCCGGCGCTTCCCGCCTAAGGTGTTGCGGTCCGCTGCGGAAGGTGTGTTGTTTGTGAACGGCGAGGTACTGGCCGGTCGGTACCGGTTGCTGACCCTGCTGGGCAGGGGCGGTGCGGGTGAGGTGTGGCAGGCCGAGGACACCGTCCTCGCCCGCCAGGTGGCAGTGAAGTTGCTGCGGAGTCTCGACGGCGATCCGATGGACGCGGGCCAGCGGTTCCGGGCGGAGGCGCAGGCCGCCGCCCGGCTGACGCATCCGAACGTCGTCGCGACGTACGACGTCGGCTCAGCAGGCGACCACGTGTTCCTGGTGATGGAGCTCGTGCAGGGCCCTGACCTGGCGCAGCTGATGCGTACGTCGGGACTGCCGACGGCCGATCTGGTCACGGAGATCGCCACGCAGGGCGCCCGCGCACTGGACGCCGCGCACGAGGCCGGGATCGTCCACCGTGACGTGAAGCCGGGCAACCTGCTGCTGGCCCCGGACGGCACGCTCAAGATGACCGACTTCGGTATCGCGAAGCGCGCCGGCAACGAGACGACCGGACTGGGCGTTCTGCTCGGTACGGCGTCGTACGTGTCACCGGAGCAGGTCCGTGGCGAGCCGGCTACCGCCGCGAGCGACTGGTACTCGTTCGGCTGCGTCCTGCACGAGCTCCTGACTGGTACGCCGCCCTTCTCCGGCCCGACCGTCGACGTGGTGATGCGGCAGCACCTCGACGTACCGCCGCCGCCGATCACGCGTACCGACGTACCGCAGGAGCTGTCGGACCTCGTCACGCACCTGCTGGCGAAGAACCCGGCCGACCGCCCGTCGTCGGCTGCTGACGTGGCTGTGCTGCTCGCACCGGCCAACCAGACCCAGGTCCTGGCGTTCACAGCGCCTGCGGCCGAAGAGGTCCTGGGCGTCGGGAAGTGGGAAGAGGACGACTCAGAAACCACGACCGGGCATCGGGCAGAGCGGCGTGGTTTCCCGCTGGCCAAGATCGGCGTAGCGGCCGCTGTAGTCGTGGCGGGAGTAGTAGCCGCTCTGCTGCTCCGGTCCGGTGTGACGAACGATCCGCCGGCGCAGGCAGGCGGCACGCCGTCCGCGCCCGTCGTGAAGGCGACCAGTGCGCCCAAGACGACGCCTAAGCCGAAGCCGACGCCGTCGAAGACTCCGACGAAGAAGCCGACGCCCAAGCCGACTCCCACGAAGACACAGCAGAATCCGCAGGCCGTACTGGTGCAGAGCCTGCGCACGCTGGCCGCACAGGTGCGTGCCACCCAGCAGGGCAGCCACAGCAAGGCGCCACGCGACGCTGCGGCACAGTTGGACCGGGCGGCCGAGGCGCTCGACCACGGCGACACCGGTGCTGCCGCCCGGAATTTCTACGAGGCCCGGCAGCGCCTGTTCGAGGCACAGCAGCGCCATCGCTGGCAGGCGACACCGCAGATCGCAGCGCTGTTCCAGACGATCGGCCAGTCGCTGCCACGCCCGGACAACAACAACAACGGCGGCGGCGGCAACAACGAGTGAGGCACGCGACCTCCGTCAGGTGGTCGATGTCACAGCGAGTGTCACCCTCGTGCCGGGATGCTGAGAACCGCGATACTCGCGGGTAAGCCGGCCGAAGGAGACGCACGATGAGCAGGTTGCAGCAGACCGACGGGCTGACCGACATCCAGGAGGAGATCCTGAAGACGGTCCGGGCCTTCGTCGAGGCCGAGATCCTCCCGGTCGCCACCGAGCTCGAGCACCGCGACGAGTACCCGACCGAGATCGTCGAGGGCCTCAAGGAGCTCGGCCTGTTCGGCCTGATGATCCCCGAGGAGTACGGCGGCCTGGGCGAGTCGCTGCTCACCTACGCACTGTGCGTCGAGGAGATCGCCCGCGGCTGGATGAGCGTGTCCGGCATCATCAACACGCACTTCATCGTCGCCTACATGCTGCTGCAGCACGGCACCGACGAGCAGAAGCAGAAGTACCTGCCCCGGATGGCCACCGGTGAGGTCCGCGGCGCGTTCTCGATGTCCGAGCCGGGCTGTGGATCCGACGTCGCCGCGATCAAGACCAAGGCGGTCAAGGACGGCGACGCGTACGTCGTCAACGGCCAGAAGATGTGGCTGACCAACGGCGGCTCGTCGAACCTGGTCGCCGTCCTGGTGAAGACCGACGAGGGGCAGGACTCGGTCTACAAGAACATGACCACGTTCCTGGTCGAGAAGGAGCCCGGGTTCGGCGAGGTCGACCCGGGCCTGACGATCCCGGGCAAGATCGAGAAGATGGGCTACAAGGGCGTCGACACGACCGAGCTGATCTTCGACGGCTACCGGATCGACGGCGGGCAGATCCTCGGCGGCGTACCGGGCAAGGGTTTCTACCAGATGATGGACGGCGTCGAGGTCGGCCGGGTGAACGTCGCCGCGCGCGGGTGCGGCGTCGCGCGGCGGGCGTTCGAGCTGGGCATCTCGTACGCGCAGCAGCGGGAGACCTTCGGCAAGAAGATCGCCGAGCACCAGGCGGTGCTGTTCCGGCTGGCCGACATGGCGGTCAAGGTCGAGGCGGCGCACGAGCTGATGGTGAAGGCGGCCCGGAAGAAGGACAGCGGTTCCCGCAACGACTTCGAGGCCGGCGTGGCGAAGTACCTGGCCAGTGAGTACTGCTCCCAGGTCGTGGAGGACTCGTTCCGCATCCACGGCGGCTACGGGTTCTCCAAGGAGTACGAGATCGAGCGGCTGTACCGCGAGGCCCCGATGCTCCTGATCGGCGAAGGCACGGCCGACATCCAGCGCATGATCATCGGCCGCCGCCTCCTCGAGGACTACAAGCTCTGAGCTGGTCTCAGACCAGGGACTGCCAGGGTTCGTTCTTGACGCACCTCGACAGGTACAGCGCCTTGCCGGGAGCGAAGGTGATGCAGTTCCCGGTCGCGACGTTCTTCAGCTCGATCGATCCGTCGTCGTTGTGCAGGATGTTGAAGCGCTGGTAGTCCGATCCCTGACAGACCACGCTCACGACCCGGGCGTCCCAGCCGCCCTGGATGCACCGGCCGGTCTGGACGTTCTTGAACGCGCGAACGTTCGGCGCCGCGTAGACGCCCCACTTCTGATAGTTCGTCCCGACGCACTTGGCCGGCCCCAGCCCCTCCGACAGGTCCGAGATGCACATGCTGTTGCTGTCCTCGAACTTGAACGTCTGGATGCCTTCGTAGGTGGATGCCTGGGCCGGTGCCGCCGTCGCGACGAGTGCCGATGCCGCGACGCCCGCAAGCACGGCCCCCTTGAGCTTTCCCATGGTGTCTCCCTTGTTCTGGCCGCGGAGATCCGGCGGCCGGAACAACCATCCCGGGAGTCGCTGACCAGGCGCTGACTGCGCGCTGACGGCCGGCACGCTGGGTCGACAGGCGGGGCGGTGCCGGTCGGCCCAGCGCGCGGCGGGGCAGGGGATGGTGGGGGCTAGATGGGTGCCCGGGCCGGAGCCCGCGTGTGGCCGGAGCCGTAGCCGGACAGCAGCCAGATGCCCAGTTGGGTGATCTCGTGGCGGACCGACGCGCCGGCCCGGCGCGTGGTGATCAGGCCGGCCTCCCGGAGCACCGTCGCCTGGTGGCTGGCGGCGGCCGGGGAGATCTTGCAGCGTTGCGCCAGCTCCGTCGTCGTACAGCCGCTGACGGTCGCCTCCAGGGCGGCGGCCCGGGTCGACCCGAGCAGTGAGCCCAACGGGTCACTCGACGAGGCAGACTCCGTCGACGCCTGCCGCAGGATCCCCGGCGCATGCTGGATCGGATAGACCAGGATCGGTCTGAGATCCGGGTCCCGCAGCTTGGTCGGTACCTGCCAGCAGAACGCCGACGGCTGCAACTCGATTCCCCTGCCATCGAGATACAGATCGCGGTCGTTCATGTCCAGCACCTGCAGGACCGGTGCCAGCCACCGGACCCGCGGATGCAGCGACGACAGCAGCCGGTCCACCCCGTGCCGGGCCAGCGCCTCCCCACGATGGGCGTGGTCCGCGGACACATGCGTGCCGATCGACTTCCAGTACGGCGCGATGGCCGCGTCGTGGTACGACCGGATGGCCCGGCCGAGCTTGTGCATCGACGTCCGGCTGCCCTGCGCCAGCTCCCGGGTCCACGGCGACGCGGGCCGGTACGTCCCGAGCAGGTCAAGCTGGCTGCGGATCTGCTGCCGCGGTGTCGCCAGCGCCTGCTCCAGCGCGGAGTCGAAGTCCGGTGCGGACTCGGCCGGCGTCAGGAAGTCGGGGGAGTAGCCCCTCGGCGGGGTCAGCTCGAGCAGCAGCCGCATCTGGTCCGGTGCGACTCTGGTCCGCACGTGACGGCGCCAGTCCTCGAAGATCAACCGGCCGTCCGAATGCTGCAGCATGTGCAGGCTGAGCAGCACCTCCCACAGCGGCGCCGGTTTCGTCGCGACCGTGACGCGGGCAAGGTCCCGTGGCGTGAAATGGATTCGAAGCACCGCAAGTCCCTCCCCTTGGTCGCAGAACGTGCTCGATTCCTGACCGAACGCGACGGCAGAATTCAATCAAGGCACCGGATTGGTCCACAACCGTTTGAACATTCCAATCCGCAAGGACTCCCGGCCATGGCAAAAGGTTGCCATGTCGCCTATCGGACAGCAGGGAGCCTTCGGGTCACAGCCAGTGGTTCCGCTTGAACAATCGGTAAAGGACGAAACACGCGGACGCCATCACCCCGAGGACGACGAAGTACGCGTACTTCAGCCGCAGCTCGGGCATGTAGTCGAAGTTCATGCCGTAGATGCCGGCGATCATCGTCGGCACCGCCAGGATCGCCACCCAGGCGGAGATCCGGCGCATGTCCTCGTTCTCGGCCACCTGGACCTGGGCCAGGCCGGCCTGCAGGATCGAGCTGAGCAGCTCGTCGAACGAGATCACCTGCTCCTTCACCCGTTGCAGGTGGTCGTCGACGTCGCGGAAGTAGTTCCTGGTCTCGTCGGCGATCAGCGCGTGCCGCAGCGTCGACAGCGCACGCATGGGACCGGTCAGCGGGGCTACAGCTCGCTTGAGCTCGAGCACCTCGCGCTTCAGCTGGTAGACCCGGTCGATGTTGCGCCAGCCACGCGGCGTGAACATGCCGGTCTCGATCATGTCGATGTCGGCCTGTACGGCGTCTGCGACCTCGAGGTACCGGTCGACGACATGGTCGGCGATCGCATGCAGTACGGCGCCTGGACCGGTCGCCAGCCGTTTCGGCTCCTTCTCCAGCTCCTGCCGCAGTCCTGTCAGCTCACTGTGCTCTCCGTGCCGGACCGTCACCACGAAGCCAGGGCCGCAGAACACCATCACCTCGCCGGTCGCCACGACCTCACTGGTCGCGGTCAGATCCCCGTGCGGGACATACGTGACCGTTTTGAACACGGCGAACAGCGTCTCGCCGTACCGCTCGAGTTTGGGGCGCTGGTGGGCCTCCAACGCGTCCTCGAGTGCCAGCGGGTGCAGACCGAACTCGTGGCCGATGATGGCGAGCTGGTGGTCGGTCGGCTCGAACAGACCGATCCAAACGAACCCCTGGCCGCGCCGAGCCCGGTCCAGTGCGTCGGTGTAGGAGTTGACCCGGCGGTCGCGCACGCCGTCCCGGTACAGGCCCCAGTCGATCAGAGCGCCCTCGAGCTTGCCGGTGACGACGTCGTCCGGCGGGCGTCCGTCAGCGCCGCCGCGGCGGGCGAAGACCCGTCCTACCCGGCGTGTCGCGCCCATGTCCCACCGTCGGCCGGCCATCACCGGCGAGGCTATCAAGACGCGGTAACCAGCCGTCGGCAATGATGGGGGTGGACGCACGTGGAGAGGAACGACGATGACCACGCAGGGCATGCCCTCGATGGACCCCAGGCCGACCGGGCTGACGATCGGGACCTACGACACCTACCGGGAGGCGCAGCGAGCTGTCGACTACCTCTCGGACGAGAAGTTCCCGGTCGAGCACACGACCATCGTCGGCAACAACCTCCGTCAGGTCGAGAAGATCACCGGCCGGCTCACCTGGGGCCGTGCGCTCACCGCGGGTCTGGCCAGCGGCGCGTGGTTCGGTCTGTTCGTCGGTCTGCTGCTGGGCCTGTTCACCACGGGCAACTGGCTCGCGGCGTTGCTCACCGGCGTCGTACTCGGCGCGTTCTTCGGCCTGGTGTTCGGTGGTCTGAGCTACGCCCAGTCCGCCGGCCGGCGCGACTTCACCTCCCGCACCGCAGTGGTTGCGACGACGTACGACGTGCTCTGCGACTTCAAGTTTGCTGAAGAGGCGCGCAACCACCTGGCCAAGCTGGCGCTCAAGGGCGAGGTGCACCCGCTGCTCCCGGATCACCAGATGCAGCAGCGGACGCAGACCGACCAGTGACGTATCTCTCGCGCCGGTGAGAGCCAGACCACGGTCCGGATGCGCCTGGACCCGGCAGCATGGGGAATCCAGGACCGAGGAGGAACCGCGATGCAGTTCGGGCGCAGCTACGAGGAGTTCGAGGTCGGTGCCGTCTACAAGCACTGGCCGGGCAAGACGGTGACGGAGTACGACGACCACCTGTTCTGCCTGCTGACGATGAACCACCATCCGCTGCACCTGGACAGCAACTACGCGGAGGAGACCACCCAGTTCGGCAAGAACGTTGTGGTGGGCAACTACATCTACTCGATCCTGCTCGGCATGTCGGTCCCCGACGTGAGCGGCAAGGCGATCGCGAACCTGGAGATCGAGTCGCTGCGCCACGTCGCCCCCACGTTCCACGGCGACACCATCTACGGCGAGACCGTCGTACTGGACAAATGGGAGTCCACGTCCAAGGACGACCGCGGGATCGTCCACGTGGAGACCAAGGGCTACAAGCAGGACGGCACCGTCGTCTGCCTGTTCCGCCGCAAGGTCATGGTCCCGAAGAACAACTACCTGGAAAGCCGAGGCGGGGAACAACCAGCCCGCCCCACCCCAGCCTCCTGACCCAGCCCGCCCCACCCACCCACCCGGCGCCACACCGCCCCCGCCCCCGCGCCCCGCCCCGCCTCCGCGCCGCGCCCTCGCGCCCCGCCCGGTCCGCCTTGGATGGGTTCACCCACCCCGTTGTGGGTTCACCCCCCGTATTCCAGTGGGTGAACCCACAACGCGGTAGGTGAACCCATCCAAGGGAAGCCGACAGCCGGCAGCCGACAGCCGGCAGCCGGCGGGTGGCGGGTGGCGGGTGGCGGGTGGGTCGGATTCCGGGGTGGGCAGGGGTCAGGTGAGGAAGAGTTCGATGACCGGGACCTCGACGGTCGGGCGCTGGATCGGGAGCTTGAGGGTGAGGGTGTCGGGGGAGACACCGCCCATGCGGGTGTTCTGAGCGGTCTGCTTCGGGTCGTTGACGATGTGCTTGATCTCGGACGCGTCGTTCAGGAGCTGGGCGTACTTGACCTTTCCGCCGAGGCCGGGGAGGTGCACGTGCCCCATCGGCCACGAGAACAGGTGCAGGTAGAGCCGGTTGCCCTTCTGCGTGTAGCGAGCGTCGGTCGGCGGTGTGAACCCGGACGGCCGCGCGCCGCGGATCGAGCGCTCGTGCACCCGCATCCACTCGCCGATCGAGGCCAGCGTCGCCAGTGCCCGCGGGTCGAACTCGCCGCGCCCGGTCGGGCCGACGTTCAGCAGCAGGTTGCCGTCCTTGGAGACCGAGTCGACCAGCATCTTCACCAGCGTCTCCGGTGACTTCCAGTCCAGGTTGTCCCGGTCGTAGCCCCAGCTGCCGTTCAGCGTCTGGCACGCCTCCCACAGCACCGGTACGCCGTCGCGCTCCATCGGACCGTCCGGCTGGTACTGCTCCGGCGTCACGAAGTCGCCGGGGATGTCCAGCCGGTCGTTGATCAGGATGTCCGGCTGCAGCTCCCGGACCATCGCCATCAGCTCGACGGACCGCCACTCGTCCTTGCCCTTACCGTTGCCCGGCCCCGGCAGGCCGTCCTCACGGTTGCGGTTCGGGTACGAGAAGTCGAACCACATGATGTCGATCGGACCGTAGTTCGTCAGCAGTTCCCGCGTCTGCGCGTGCAGGTAGTCGGCGTACACCTGGACGTCCCGGCCCGCCGCCTTCGCCTGAGCCTCCTCGTCGTACCGCTGCGGATGCACGACGTCGATCGGGAACTCGGGGTGGTGCCAGTCGATCAGCGAGTGGTAGAACCCGACGCCGAGCCCTTCGGCCCGGCAGGCCTCGACGAACGGGCCGACCAGGTCCTTGCCCCAGGCGGTCTTCGCGACCGTGTAGTCGGACACCTGCGAGTCCCACAGGCAGAAACCCTCGTGGTGCTTGGTCGTGAGTACGGCGTACTTCATGCCGGCCTCACGGGCCGCCTTGGCCCACTTGGCCGGGTCGTACAGGTCGGGCTCGAAGTGGTCGAAGTACGGCTGGTAGTCCTCGTCGGTGAGCCGTTCGCGGTTCTTCACCCACTCATGCCGGGCCGGCAGCGAGTACAGGCCCCAGTGGACGAACAGGCCGAACCGCCAGTCGCGGAACTTCTCGACGGAGTGCGCGGGAGGCGCGTCGGTCATTTCACATCTCCTTAAGAGTTAGCGGCCGCCCAGACCGGTCACGAGCAGGCCGCGGACAAGGTGTTTCTGCAGGAGTACGACGAGCAGGACGGTCGGAATCATCGCCATGATCGAGGCGGCCATCATCAGGTTCCACTGCGTGCCCTGCTGGCCGACGAACTGCGCCAGGCCGAGCGGCACCGTGCCCTTGTCCTCGACGCTGTTGATGATGATCAACGGCCACAGGAAACTGCCCCAGAAGCTGATGAAGGTGAAGACGGTCAGTACGGCGATGGCCGGCCGCGCCAGTGGCAGCATGATCCGCAGGAACGACCGGAACGGACCGCAGCCGTCCACCCGGGCCGCTTCCTCGAGCTCGGCCGGGACGGTCAGGAAGAACTGTCTCAGCAGGAACGTGCCGAATGCGGTGAAGGCCCAGGGCAGGATCAGCGCCCAGTAGCTGTCCACCCAGCCGAGCGTCTGCATCAGCCAGTACATCGGCACGATCAGCACTTCCTGCGGCACCATCAGCGTGCCGAGGAACAGGACGAACAGTTGCTCCCGGCCCCTGAACTTCAACCGCGCGAAGGCGTACGCCGACATGCTCGAGGCGACGACCACCACCAGGGTGCCCGCGACCGCGACGAACAGGCTGTTCAGGAAGTACCGGTCGAACGGGGCGAACGTGAACGCGTCCGCGTAGTTCTTCCAGCGGATCTCGGAGCCGAACAGGTGCGGCGCCGGGGTGAACACCTCGTCGGCCGGCTTCAGCGACGTCGAGACGGCGTACACCAACGGAGCGAGGAAGACGATCGCCACGACGACCAGGAGGGCGTGCGAGACGCCGCTGCGGACCTTGCGGGCGGGGCTGTTGGTCTCAGACGTCATAGTTCACCCACCGCTTCTGCCCGACGAACTGGACCGCGGTGATGCCCATGATGATCACGAACAGCACCCAGCCTGCCGCCGACGCCAGTCCCATCTGGAGGAACTGCCAGCCCTGGTTGTAGACGTACATGACGATGGTCTGGGTGGCCACGCCCGGTCCGCCCTGGGTCAGGATGAACGGCTGTGCGAACACCTGGAACGAAGTGATCAGCGTCAGCGTGGTGGCGAAGAACATCGACGGGGTGATCATCGGCCAGGTGATGTAGCGGAATCGCTGCAGCGGCCCGGCGCCGTCGATCTGCGCGGACTCCAGCTGCGACTGCGGCACCTGGTCGATCGCGGCCGAGAAGACCAGGAAGTTGTACCCGAAGCCCTGCCAGATCGACATCGCCACGATCGCCGGCATCGCCCAGTTCGACGAGCCGAGGAAGTTCGGCGCGTCGATGCCGAACCAGCTCTGCAGGCCGCCGTCGATCAGCCCGCCGGGCTGGAACAGCAGCCGCCAGACCATCACGTTGGCGACCATCGGCGTCATCACCGGGATGAAGAACAGCACCCGGAACACCTGCCGGCCCTTGATCTGCGGGCCGAGCCAGACCGCGAGCCCGAGCGAGACGACCACGTTCAGCGGGACGTACAGCACGACGAACAGCACGGTGTTCAGCACCACCCGGCGGAACACCGGGTCGTGCAGCAGGTGCGAGTAGTTGCCGAAGCCGAGGAACGAGCGCTCGCCGAACACCGGCCAGTCGAACAAGCTGATGCCCAGCGCCATCGCCGTCGGGAACAGCGTGAACAGGGCCAGTCCGGCGAGGCTCGGAGCCAGGAAGACCGACGCGTACCGCCCGTCCCTCCGGAGCGCGGGCCGGCGCCCCGCCCGGGGCGCACCTGCAGGTGCGCCGGGCGGAGCGACGGTTGTGTCGGTTGCCATTACGAACCAGCGCCTGCTTGGTCCTGGATGGTCTTCAGGGCCTGGTCCGGCGGGATCTCGCCGTTCAGTGCCTGCGTTCCGAACCGGTTGAGCAGGTCGGCGACCTGGACCCAGTTCTTCGAGGTGACCAGGGGAATCGAGTTCTCCGAGGCGTAGTCGATGGTCTCCTTCGCGCCGTCGATCCCCGCGGCGGTGAACCAGGCCGGGTGCGCCACGGTGCGGGACGGGTACGCACGACCCGCCTCGGCCAGCGTGGTCAGCGGCTTCACGCTCGTCATCGACATGATCGCCTGGAAGGCCGCGTCCGGCGTCTTGCAGGACCGGGAGATGCCGAAGCCGGAGCCGGCGGTGTACGTCTTGGAGCCGTCCGGACCGGCCGGGATCGGCGCGATGCCGAGGTCGAACTTGACCTTGCCCTTGGTGTCGATCAGCGACCACGGCCCGTTCAGCTGCATCGCGGCTTTGCCGCCGGTGAACTGCTGGGTCTCGAAGTCCGGGTTGCCGCCCGGCACCTGCGGGGCGATCTTGTCGGTCTTGACGAAGTCGGCGTACTGCGAGAAGCCCTGCTCGAACTTCGAGTCGGTGAAGTTGAGCTTGCCGTCGGCCAGTGGTTCGGCACCGGTCATGGTCCGGATCCAGGACATCGTGCCGAGGTCACCAGGGGTCGTCACCAGGCCGGTCTTCCCTGCGGCGGTCAGCTTCTTCGCGGCGGCCTTGAACTCGTCCATCGTCCAACCCGGTTTCGGGTCCGGTACGCCGGCCGCCTTGAACATGTCCTTGTTGTAGAAGATCACCATCGGGCCGGAGTCGTACGGGATCGCGATCTGCTTCCCGTCCGCCTTCAAGCCGTCCATGATCGGCTTGTCGAAGTCCTCGGCCTTCATGCCGTACTTCTTCATCAGGTCGTCCAGCGGCAGCATCGCGCTGGCGTACGACGCCATCCGCAGACTCTGCATGCCGATGATGCACGGTGCCTTGCCGCCGGCCAGCGTGGTCCCGATCTTCGACCAGTAGCTGTCCCACGGGGCGCCCTGGAGCTTGACGGTGATCCCGGTGTGATCGGTGTGGGCCTGGTCAGCGACCTTCTGCCACGCGGCCTGGTCCTCGCTGCCGGCAACCCAGAACGACCAGGTCAGGTCTGCCTTGTCGGCCGATCCCGAACTACTACCGCTACTGCCGTTGTTGCCCCCGCAGGCGGCCACGGCAGTCAGGGCCAGAACCGACAGAGCGGCGGTGACCCAGCGGCGTGTCCGCGCCGGTGATGCTTTCATCGCTGACCTCCAGGGGATGTGCTAGTCATCCGATCTATAGTCGGAGGCATTCGGCGCAGTCAACACCTCAGAGCCATAATTCACGACCTAAACCGGCAATTCGGCCCTAGACATCCGATGTATCGTGCTGGAACATCGGATGTCTCAGCAGACTCAGGAGGTGAGGCGATGCGCGTCACCGACGAAGCGATCAACCGGATCAAGGAGATGATCGTGGCCGGGGAGCTGCGGCCCGGTGATCGCTTGCCGCGGGAGGCGGATCTGGCCGCCCGCCTCGGCCTGTCCCGGAACTCGTTGCGCGAGGCGGTGAAGGCGCTCGCGCTGATCCGGGTGCTCGAGGTCCGGCAGGGCGACGGCACGTTCGTGACCAGCCTCGACCCGTCGCTGCTGATGGAGACGATGGGTTTCGTCCTCGACCTGCACCAGGACGCGTCGGTGCTGGAGTTCTTCGAGGTACGGCGGATCCTCGAGCCGGCCGCGGCGGCCCGGGCGGCGCTCCGGATGCCTGACGAGGACATCGCCGCGTTGCGCAAACTCCTGGACGATCTCGGCCCGCAACCGTCGGTCGAGGACCTGCTCACCAGCGACGTGGAGTTCCACAAGGTGGTCGCGCTGGGCAGCGGCAATCGCGCGCTGGCCTCGATCATCGACAGTCTGCGGCAACCGACGTACCGGGCCCGGATCTGGCGGGGGCTGACGCAGAGCGACGCCGTCGCCCGGACGCTGGCCGAGCATCGCGCCATCCTCGACGCGATCGAGGGGCGCGAGCCGGAAGTGGCCAGGTCCTGGGCGACGGTGCACATCGCCGGGGTGGAGCGCTGGATTCAGGAAGCGGTCAATCTCGACGAGGACGAAGCTCCAGCAGAACTGCGCTCGGCATCGGGAGGGACAGTTCGACCGCTTCGTCGTGCAACTCCAGTGGAGTACTGACGAGCCGGCTCCGCTCGGCGAGGTCGGCCAACTCGGCGTCGGCCGGCCAATCCGGCAGACCTTCGGCGGCCGTTGCGATGTCGCCGACGCCGATCGCCAGGGTGGTGGCCGTTGCCTGCCAGGACGGGTCGATGCCGGGGAGCTGGACCTGGACGGTCCTGGTCAGGTCCGGAGTACCGTCCGCCTTGGTCTGATCGAGGGTCAGGTTCCACACCAGTACGGCGATCCGGTCGCGGTCACGTGATGCCCATGCCTCGATCAGGCTGCCGCCACCGTCGCCGCTGAGCGTCACCGGCAGCTCGACCGGGCCAAGCCGGCTCAGCAGTGTCATTGCGTGGTACCGCGGTTTCGCCAGTCCACCAACGGTTTGCAGCCCGAATCCGCCGTGCAGCAACCGCGGCGGCCGGCCGAGCTCCTCGAAGTGGTCCGATGCGACCCAGTACGAGAGCGCGTCGATCCGGCCGGCCGCAGACCGCATCCCGCGGAGCAGGAACACTCCGGAGAACACCGAGTCGTTGATCGGGTTGAAGTGCGTCGGCGTCACGCCCCACTCGGTCCACAGCACCCGCGCGTCGGAGAACCCGTGCCGCTCCAGCGATGCCCGGACGTCGAGCGGCGGACTGCCGTAGGTGTGCGTGGAAACGAAATCGACCGGCATGCCATACCGTTTGGCATGGTCGAGGAGGTCGTCCACCCACCCGGCCGCCGCCGAGGACGGGCCGCCAACGGCGAGACGGGAATCGACCGACTTCACGGCTGCCGCCGACACGTCGTACAGCTGCATCCATTCGGCCTTGGTGCCGGACCAGAAGACCTCGAGATTCGCCTCGTTCCACACTTCGAAGTCCCAGGTCAGCACCTCGTCGAGGCCGTACCGGTCGACCAGGTGCTGGACCAGCGCGCGGACCAGGTCGTGCCAGCGCTGGTACGACGCCGGCGGCGAGATGATCGCGCCGTACTCGAAGACGGTCTTCGCCGGATCGCTTGCCAGCTCGCGCGGCATGAAACCGAGCTCGACCACCGGCCGCAGGCCGATCGCGAGCAGCTTGTCGTAGATCGTGTCCACGACGGAGAAGTCGTACCCGGACTCGGTGATCACGTGCGTGTCGTCGTGGAAGATCGCGTGCGCCCGGACCGTGCGGACCCCGATCTCGTCGCGCATCCGGCGCAGCGCGTCCTCGAGCTCGACGCCGATCTCGTGCCCGCCGGTGGTGTCCTTGCAGAGCAGCTGGCTGAGCCGCTCGCTGCCGATCATCGGCACCCAGGGCCTGGCCAGCTCGGTGCCCTCGGCAACCACGTCCACGGTCAGCTCGACCGTCGGAACGGTGCCGTCGGCAACCAGAGGGACCGCGCCGACGGTCTGGCTCGGGCGCCCGTCCAGCACCGTCACCTCGGGAACGCTCGCCACCGCATAGCGGTACGGCGTGCCCGGGGTGACCGTCGTGTCGACGTACGGCGGCGACGGGACCGACAGCACATCACCGCTGTGATGATCGACCGGCTCCAGCGGACCGCGCTCACCGGTGCCCCGAAGGATCAGGTACCCGGAGGCGCCGTCGACCGGCGACCAGTCGACCGTCACCTGCCCGACACCACCGACCGCACTGACCTCCTTGGGTGGATCGAGGTCCGGGAAGGCGAACTCGCGCTCCTCGTCACTGCGGAGCGCGATCCGCTCGTCCCAGTCGGTCCTGGCGTCGTTCTGCATCTGCAATCTCCTACTCGAGGCCGGATTCGAACTGCTCCATCGCGATCAGCGGCCGGATCCGTTGTTCGACCGTCCGGCTCGCGAAGCTCCGCCGGATCAGGTCGTTGCCGAACACGTTGCCGATGGCACCCATCACCATGGCCTGGTCGAGGGACAGGTACCGCTTCGCGATCAGCCCGGACTTCACCGCGACCGAGTCGTAGAAACCGCCACCGCCGTACGCGTGCAGGGTCTTCTCGATCTTGCTGAGGTTGTCGATCGCCTGCCGCGGCGCGTAGGACATCGCGAGGAAGGCCGCGTGCGGGGTGACCACGCCGTCGCCGTACGCCGGGTTCGGGTTCGTACCCTCGCGGCAGCCCTCGAAGCCGCCGTCGAAGTTGGTGCCCTCGAGGTCGGACGGGTAGCCGGTCGGGTCCATGCCGAGCGGCTCGACGCCGTAGACGGAGTACCCGCCCTTCGGGTTCGACGCGGGCGAGAAGCCCCAGTAGCCGTACTTCGCGTCGTCGAGACCGTGCTCGATGTGCGCGCGGACCGTGAGCGGGTGGTTGATGCCCCAGCTCCGCGGCGCCCAGCTCGACTCCGGGACGAACAGGTCCGGCATCAGCGACTCGAACATGTCGCCGCCCCAGGACGGGACGATCCGCAGGCCGCGGTACGAGTAGGTGCCTTCGAAGACGTCGAGGCCGAGATACGTCCGGTGCACGCCCTTCGGCTTCTGCTCGACCCACGACCAGTCGCACGTGTCCGGGAAGGTGCGGTACGTCGCGAAGTACTGCGTGTGGGGGACCTGCCCGAGCGCGAAGCCCATGTACCCGGCGATCCGCGCCTCGGTGTTGCAGGTGTCGTAGTGGAACTTGCGGTAGTACACGTCCGGGCCGACGCCGGCGTGGTTGCCCTTGTCGGTCTCCTCGTCCGGTGGCGGGGTCTCGAAGAAGCCACCGCGCATCAGGCCGCCGGGACGGGCGTCGGGGTTGTAGTAGAACGTGAAGTTCATCCTGCCGAGCACGGAGTCGGCCAGGGCACGGGCGCGCGGCTCGGCGTTGCGAACGACCGTCAGCGCGCAGGCGAACCAGGCGTTGTCGACGCTCGACACGAACGGCGTGATCGGCTTGGTGCCGTCGGGATCGACCGTCCGGACCGCGCCGGTCGCTTCGTCGTACCAGTTGAAGTACATGCCGCTCGGCACGTGGTGTACGGCGTTCTTCATCGTGGTGAGGGTCTGCGTGATCCGGCGCAGCGACTCCTGCGGTGAGATGATCCCGAGGTGCTTGGCGACCACCGTGCTCCACAGGTAGCCGCCGATGTTCGTGGGGGAGGTGTAGTTGCTGCGGACCGGGTCGGTGACCGATTCACCGATGTTGTCCGCGGGCAGTCCGGTGTGCTCGTCGGTCATCGCGACCAGGCTGCGCCAGGTGTCCCGGGCCCACCGCCCGGCGAGAGCCTTGTCGGCCCGGCCGGGACTCCAGTTGCCCTTCAGGAGTTGAGCTGGTGAAGGCGTGCCGCCGAAGGCTGGTGTGGCGGTGCCGATCAAAGTTGCGGCGCCGGAGGCGGCCAGTAGCGTGCGGCGACTGATGTTGGCGGTCATCAATGTCTCCTATTTGAGTCCGGTAATTGCGATGCCCTTGGTGACGTGGCGCTGGAAGGCCAGGAACATCACCAGCACCGGGAGGACGACCACGACCGCGCCGGCCATCAGCAGGCCGTAGTTCTGCGCGTTCTGTCCGGTCGAGTACAGCGCCAGGGCTACGGGAAGGGTGTACTTGTCCTCGGTCTGCGCGATCACCAGCGGCCAGAGGAAGTTGTTCCAGGAACCGAGGAAGGTGAGGATGCCGAGCGTGGCCAGCGCGGGCCGGGTCAGCGGCAGCATGATCCGGGCGAAGATGCCCAGCTCGCTGGTGCCGTCCACCCGCCCGGCGTCCATCAGGTCGTCCGGCAGCCCGAGGAAGAACTGCCGCATCAGGAATACGCCGAACGGCGAGACCAGGAACGGCAGAATCAGACCCGGGTAGCTGTTCGCCAGGCCGGCGTTGGTGACGAGCACGAACAGCGGCACGAACGTGACCATGCCCGGGATCATCAGCGTGGCCATCACCAGGATGAACAACGCGTTGCGGCCCTTGAACCGCAGTTTGGCCAGCGCGTACCCGATCATCGAGCAGAAGATCAGGTTCCCGGCCGTCACGGCCAGCGCGACCACCGTCGAGTTGAGGAAGTAGCGCGGGAAGCTCGCCTTGCTGAACAGATCGTTGTAGTTCTGGCTGGTCGCGTCGTGCGGCCACCAGGTCGGCGGGACGCGGAGCAGTTCGCCCTGCGTCTTGAAGCTGCCCAGAACCATCCAGAGGAACGGCGCGGCCACGGCGACCAGGCCGAGCACCCCGATCAGGTAGATCCACCAGGTGCGGCGCATCACTTCTCCCTCAGCAGCCGGAACTGGATGAACGTGATCACCGCGATGACGACGAACAGGATGTACGCCATCGACGTCGCGAGACCGTAGTTGCCGAAGCCGAACTGGTTGTACGTGTACATCGAGACCGAGATCGTGCTGTTCAGCGGGCCGCCCTGGGTCATCACGAACGGCTCCTCGAAGAACTGCAGGTAGCCGATGCCGGTGGTCACGCTGGTGAACAGGATCGTCGGCCGCAGCAACGGCAGGATCAGGTGCCGGAATCGTTGCCAAGGGCCCGCACCGTCGATCTGGCCGGCCTCCTCGACCGACTGCGGGATGCCCTGCAGACCGGCCAGGAAGATGATCATCGCGGAGCCGAAGTTCCGCCAGACCGCCATCGCGATCAGCGACGGCATCGCCCAGGTCTTCGACGCCAGCCAGTTGGGGCCGTCGATGCCGACCCAGCCGAGCACGGTGTTGAGCAGGCCGGAGTCGGGCGCCAGCACGAACCGCCAGATCACCGCGATCGCGACGATCGAGGTCACCACGGGCAGGTAGTACCCGACCTTGAACAGTGCCTGGAACCGCTTGACCCCGCGATCGAGCAGGACGGCCGCCGCGAGCGCCACCACCAGTGTGAGCGGTACGCCGAGCACCACGAAGTACGCCGTGTTGAACGCCGCCTTGCGGAACGTCTCGTCCTGGAACGCCTTGACGTAGTTCCCGAACCCGACCCCGTTCACCGCGAACGGCGTCCGCAGATCCCGCTGCTTGATATCGGTAAAACTCATCCCCAACGACCCGAGCACCGGCCCAGCCGTGAAGGCGAGAAAGAGCAGCACAAACGGCAGAACAAGCACCCAAGCCGCTGCAGTCTGCCGAGCGAGCCGACCGCTGCGCCGTGGCGCCCTGGCCTGCGGAGGAACCGAGCGCCGGCTCTCCCTTCGACTTCCTCCCGACGAGGCGCTCAGTGCCTCGTCGGGAGCTGTCTTCTGATCCATCGGGATCAGCTACCGCCCGCGCCGATAGCGGTGGCCTTGGCTTGGATTGCTTTGGCTGTGTCGGCGGGGGACTGGCCGGCCTTGGCCATCTTTTCGACCTCGGTGTCGAACTGGACCGCGATCTGTTCCCAGTTGACGATCGCCGGCGGGGCCTTGGCGTCGTCGAGTTGCTTGCCGAAGACCGGCAGCAGCGGGTCGGACGCGATGCTCGGGTCCTGCCACGCGCTCTTCACCGCCGGCAGGTCCGACGACAGCTTGAACCACGACGCCTGCGTCTTCGCGTCGGACAGCCACTTGACCAGCTTCCAGGCGCTGTCCTTGTTCTTCGACGCCTTGAACACCACGAAGTCCGACCCGCCGACGAACGACGTCGCGGTCTTGTTCTTCGGCAGCTGGAACACGCCGATGTTCGGCTTGATCGCGTCCCCACCCGCCTTCGCCACCGAGCCCGCCATCCACGGACCGGAGATGAACATCGGCACCTGCCCGCTGACGAACTGCGCCTCGGTCTGGTTCGGCGGCAGGTCGGTCCCGGCGAGCTTGTCGGTGAAGAAGCTCTGGTAGTACTTCAGCCCCTCCTGCATCTCCGGGGTGTCGAACGTGAACGACTTCGGGTCGTCGCCGGTGATGTTGGCCCCGGCCGACCACGCGAACGGCATCACCGTCTGCCACGACCCGGTGCCGCCGGGCTGAAGATTGATCCCGTACTTCGCGCCGGCCTTGTCCTTCATCGCCTTCGCCATTGCCTTCAGCCCGTCCCAGTCCGTCGGGGGAGTGCTGAAGCCGGCCTTCGCGGCGAGATCCTTGCGGTAGAACACCAGCCGCGTCTCGACGTACCAGGGAACGCCGTACTGCGTGCCGCCGACCTTCGTCGTGTCCAGTGCGCCCGGGTAGAAGCCGGAGTTGTCGAAGCCCTGTGGCGTCGGGTCGAGCGCGCCGAGGTCGGCGAACTCACCCATCCAGGTGGTGCCGACCATCGCGGCGTCGGGCAGCGTGTTCGCGGTGATCGCGGTGGTGAACTTGTTGTGCGCCGCGTCCCACGGGATCGGCGTGACGGTCACGTTCACGCCCGGGTTGGCTTGTTTGAACTGCTCCACCAGCTTGGGCAGGTTCTCGCCCTCGGTGCCCATCGCCCAGACGGTCAGGTTCCCGGTCGCGGGGCCTTCGCTGACGGTCGTCGTGGCCTGTGAACCCGTGCTCGGGGAGTCGCTCGACCGGCCACAACCGGCGAGTGCCAGCGCCGTGGCCGTGAGTGCAACGCTGCCGATCACCAGCCGGCGGCGGATGCTGTGGGTGAACATCTGTTGTCTCCTCACTCGGATACTGCGTGCATCCCCCGGTTGGTGCCGCAGCTGTCCCGCAGCACCACTTCTGTTGCCAGTACGTCGTTCCGTGCGCGCGACCGTTCGCCGGTCACCCGCTCGTGCAGTCGTTGCGCCGCCAGCCGGCCGAGCTCGGCGATCGGCTGTCGCACGGTCGTCAGTCCCGGTGTCACGTACCGGGCCGCCATCACGTCGTCCCATCCGGTGACGGCGATGTCGCCGGGGATCGAGACCCCGGCCTTCTGCAGGACCTTCATCGCGGCCACCGCGGTCTCGTCGTTGCCGCAGACCAGTCCGTCCGGCAATTTCTTTGCCTGCAGCAACTGTTCGGCGAACTGCGCGCCGGAGTCCTCGTTGAGTTCGACCCTGGCCGGCTCCGGTGCACCGAGACCGCGGTTGGTATGGGCGTTGCAGAACCCGGCGTAGCGCGCCGGCGCGTCGTACGGCGTCGCCGGATCGCCAACGAACAGTAGGTGTTTGCGACCGCTGTCCAGCAGCCGGCCGGTCAATTGCTCCGCGCTCAGCAGGTTCTCACTGCGCACCGAGTCGCATCCGGGGATCGGTGGATGCGCGATCAGCACGATGGGTACGCCGGCCTTGCGCAGGTCCTGGATCGTCGGATCGGCGACCGCGTCGGCGTGGACCACCATCCCGTCGACCCGGCCGGCCAGATCGCGGATGCTGCGCGGATTCCCCTGCCCGACCGTGATGATGACGCTCTGACCGTGCTCGCCGGCCCAGCGTTCGTACCCCATCAGCAGGTCGCCGTAGAACGGGCCGGCCAGGTCCGGCAGGACCAGCCCGTGCGCCTCGTGCCGTTGGACGGCAAGGCTGCGGGCGGCGCGCAACGGTACGTAATTGAGCTCCTGTGCCGCCTGGTCCACCCGCGCCCGCGCCTTCGCCGACACCGGCCCGGTCCCTTGCAGGACACGCGAAACCGTCGCGATCGACAGCTTCGCGCGGGCGGCGACGTCGTAGATCGTCGCCGGCCGGCCAGTGGGTCCGGGTGCCACGGTGCTCGCTCCTGAGGGAAAGTGGAAGCGCTTACAGTTTGGATACCCTGCCTTGGATCCTTCAAACGGTCAAGGGCTCACGTGCCATCGGCCGCTGGTCTGCGAGGATGCAGGCGTGACCACACAGGAGCGAGAGGACCGGGTCTTCCTGGTCCGGCACGGCGAGACCGAGTGGAGCAGGTCGGGCCGGCACACGTCCGTCACCGACCTCCCGCTCACACCCGAGGGAGAGCGCGTCGCGGCAGGCCTGAAGGAGCGCCTCGCGGGCGAGTCGTTCGACCTGGTGCTGACCTCACCGCGGCAGCGCGCCCGGCGTACGGCGGAGCTGGCCGGCTTCCGCGACGCCGAGGTCGACGACGACCTGGTCGAGTGGAACTACGGCGACTACGAAGGCATCACCACCGCGGAGATCCGCAAGACCGTCCCCGGCTGGACGGTTTGGGACGATCCGGTACCCCACGGCGAAACCCCCGCCCAGGTCACCACCCGCCTCGACCGCGTCGTCGCCCGCATCGCCGCCGTACCCGGAGACGTCCTGGTCTTCGGTCACTCCCACGCCCTCCGGGCCCTCACCGCCCGCTGGCTGGAACTCGACGCCACCGAAGGCCGCCACTTCGTCCTCAACACCGCCACCCTCTCAACCCTCGGCTGGGAACGAGGCTCCCCCGCCATCCTCCACTGGAACAGCTGACAGCTTCAGCGCACCGGGCAGGACGGGCCGCACGCCTTGGCTCTGAGCCCGGGGTGCGTACGGCGTAACACTCGAAGCACCTGAACAGCCGCCTCACACGGACGACCGGTGACGTCGGACCAGCCGTACCGCAGTGTCGCTTCGGCTCGCAGCGTCGCACGGTTGTCCCGTTCGAGGTCACGCCACCGCCGGTGCGGAACGAGATGAAAGCGGCCATCGAGCTCGATCACCAGCTCGAATCCGGCGTAGAAGACATCGGTGAACTCGCCGTCGATCGCACGCTGCCGGACTCCGGTCGGCAACCCGTGCCGGCGTTCCACGTCGCGCAGATAACGCAGCTCGAGCAGTGAGTGCGACCCCGCCGCGACGTCGCTGAGGATCGGCCCGAGCACTTGCCGATGTCGTAGGCGCGGACGGCCGGCCAGCGCGCTCGCGATGTCCGCGGGGCTGACCCGGCCGCTCTGGCACGCCTCGGCGATCATCGCCGCGGCTTGGTCCGCCGAGTGGCTGATGCCGACGATGTCGAGCACGGCGTGCGCCGGAGTTCGCCGTGGTGGGATGACCGCAGCAAGCCGATCGGCCCAGCGCTCGTCGCGGTGAATGACGACGTCGGGCCGTGGCCGGACCTTCCGGTACTTCGGGATCGTCAAGTAGACGGGCCGGTTGCCGCTCGGCCTGAGCAGGCTGAGCTGTTCCGCGGCGGTGTAGTGACTCCAGGCGGCGTCGGGGCCGGCGTAGAGGAGCGCGGCCAGCTGCTGCTCGGCGTACCCGATGGGTCCGGTGTGCGTCGCGTAGACGCCCGGGTGAACAATCTGCCAGCGCCGACTGCGCAGTCCGCGCCGGATCCGGGTCTCGGACCAGCCGGCGGCCTGCAGTTGCACGCGAGACACGATCCGGTTCTGGTGATGGATCAGGACCTGGATCCCCTCATTCGCGAGCTGCCGCACCCACCACCACTCCATCCACCAAGCCTGACGGATTTCCCCCGACTCCGTCCGACCCCTGTGGACAGCCGGCCCATCGCCGCCTTTGTGGTAATTAGTTTGCGCAGAGCGGCTATTTGTTACCACGAAGCGTTGGTGATGAGTGCGGTGAGTGCGTCGGCGCGGGCTTGGGCGTGGGTGGGGCGGAGGCGGCGGCCGCGGGTGAGGGTCGCTTGGCCGTGGAGTGCGCTCCAGAAGACCTCGGTGAGGGTTTCCGCATTCTCGGCGTCGGCGAACGGCTCGACGGCCGCGCGGATGGCGGCGAACGCCGCCTTCAGGACCGACGGGCTCTCGGCCGTGCCGAAGACCAGGTCGGTGCGGCGGGTGAACATCGCCTCGTACGCCGCCGGATGGGTCTCGGCGTACCCGAGATAGGCGCGAGCCAGTCCGTGCAGGCCGTCCGCCGCCTGCAGCACGGCGGCCAGTTCCTCGATGCCTTCCAGGGCGATGGCGTCGGCGATGGCGTCCATGTTCTTGAAGTGGCCGTAGAGGACGGGCTGGCTGTAGTCGACGGCGTCGGCCAGGCGGCGGGTGGTAACGGCGTCCCAGCCTTCGGACTCGGCGAGGTCGCGGGCGGTCCGGAGGATCAGGGTACGGCGCTCCTCGCGGGCCCGTTCCCGGCGTGACTCGGTCGGCATGAGCCAGATCCTAGCACCGCTAGACAATCTAGCAATGGCAATGTTAGCGTCGCTAGGAAAGTTAGCGCTGCTAGATCAAGGAGACCCTGATGCGTCGCTTCACCACCGTCCTGACCGTCCTGCTCGGCATCTTCCCGCTCACCTTCGGCAGCTGGTTCCTGTTCTCCGGGCACGGCGCCGCCGCCGGGTTCGGGATCGACCCGTGGCCTACCGGCATCGCCTCCGGGTACTTCGCGGTGAAGGGGATCCGCGACATCGTCATCGGCCTCAACCTGCTCGCCCTGTTCGCGCTCCGTCAGCGGCGCGCGACCGGCGTACTGATGGCGATCACGGCGCTGATCCCGGTCGTGGACATGATCACCGTCCTGAGTCACGAGGGCCCGGCCGCCACCGCGTTCGGCGTCCACGGTCTGACCGCGGTCGTCATGCTCATCGACGCCGCGCTCCTGCTCCGCGAGCGCGCCGGCCGTACCGCCGAAGCACCTCAGCCGGTCGGAGCCCACTCGTAGAGCTCGATCGTGCAGTACTCCCGGAACCCGAGCCGCTCGTACACCGACCGCCCGGCCGGCGAAGATCCCAGTACGGCGTACTCCGCGCCCGCCTCGAGTGCACCGCGGAGTGCGCCGTACGTGATCGCCGCCCCGATCCCGCGCCGCCGTACCTCGGGCACCGTCATCACGAAGTACAGCCCGGCCACTCCCGCCCCGAGGAACACCGTCGCCGTGCCCACCGGCGTACCGTCCAGCCAGCCGATGTAGTGCTGCCAAGGATCGCCGTACCCGAGCTTGCGGTAGACCGACGCGACCCAGCGCGCCTCCCGCTCGCCTTCCCCGAACCCGCGCCCGAGGGTCGCCTCCCACACCGTCAACGCGTCGTCGTCACCCACCCGTGTCAACGACAACCCGGGCACGTCGGCCGGGACCAATTCCTCGATCCGCACAGCCATCCCCGGCTCCGAACCGCCCGACACAAAGCCTGCCGCCTGGATCGCTGCCCGGGAGATCGGCATCGACGGACCGGCATGCCAACTCCCCGGCACCCCGTGTTTCTTCAACAAGGCAAGGGATTCCGCCACTGCGGCCACGTCGTAGGCAGCCACGACCGCATTGTGGTAATCGATGGGCGACCCACCGATCGTCCATCGCGCCTCGGCGTCGTCCCGCTGCTCGCCGCCACCCGCGGCCCCCATCGCCATCAGCAATTCGGCAAGGTTGTCCTCGATCGCCCGCACCAGCTCAGCGTCGGTCATCCGCCAAGTGTTGCCCATCACCGAAGGCAGCGCGATTGCTTTCCACCCACGCCCGAAAGCTCCCCGCCGGCCGCCCCAGCACCCGCTCGACGTCATCCGTCAACGTCTGCTCCCCACCGTCCCGGATCAACGCGGCGCCTCGCAGCGCAACCGAAATCACCGCCTCGTCGAGCCCCGCCACCCGCAACTGCTCCGCATGAACCTCGAGCGGTACGTCGCCCACGCGCAACGCCTGCCCGAGTACGTCGGCCATGATCGCCACCTGATCCGGCACGCTCAGCAATTCCGGCCCGGTCAACGTGTACGTCTGCCCGTCGTGGTCGCCCGACACCAACGCCGACGCCGCGACCGCCGCGACATCACGGGGATCGACGAACGCGTGCTCGCCGTCCCCGGTCTGGTTGGGAATCGGCTGATCGCCTCGGATCGCGGGCAGCCACCGCAGCACGTTCGACGCAAACCCGGCCGGTCGCAGGATCGTCCATGCCAGCCCGCTCTCCCGTACCGCACGCTCGCCGTCCGCGTGCCAGTTCCCCGGCATCCCCTCGTCCGTACTCCCGATCGCCGACAACTTCACGATCCGGCCCACGCCGCCGTCCACCGCGGCCGCCACCATCGCCCGGTCATGCTCCGGCACCCGAGGCCCCGGCGCGCTGAGCAGGAACACCGCGTCCACCCCATCGATTGCCTTCCGCAACGATCCGGGATCGTCGAAATCCGCTTGGACGAAACCAGGCAGCTCCCGGCGCGTCATCCCGCGAACGGGGATGCCGCGGGCGACCAGTTGACGGACGAGCTCACTGCCGATGGTGCCGGTCGCACCCGTAACCAGGATCATGCCGTCACCCTGCCCAGCCCGGACCGCCGCAGGATAGGAACTTTCGGTACTACGGTCCGCCCGGCCGACTGACTACGCTCGAAGCGTGCTCGACCCGTGGATTGAGACCGTCACGCTGAAGCCGGCGACCACGCCGATCACCGTACTGGCGCCCGACCCGGCGACGACGGTGGTCTGGCGGATGACGCGGGCGGGGGAGAGCGACGTACTGATCGCGGGGCCGCGGACGCAGGCGGCGTACCACGAGACGAAGGATCTGCCGGTGTGCGTACGGCTCCGGATCCGGCCGGGACGCGTGACGGCGCTGCTCGGCACGCCCGCGGACGAACTGGTCGACCGGACCGTCCCGCTGGAGGACCTCGTCGGTCGGCGGGCGCAGCACCTCGCCGAGCACCTCGTCGCTGATCGTCACCGGCCGGCCAAGGCGGTCGAGGCGCTCCGCGGCTTCCTGGTAGGTCAGCTGCCGCCTCGGTTGCCCGGCCGACTGGATCTCGTGACCAACGCCGTCGCCGGGCTGGCACCACCGGCTGAGGGAATGCCGGCGCCGCGGCGGGTGAGCGACACGGCCGCCGGGCTCGGCGTGAGCGAGCGCTATCTGCGGCGCGTGTTCCGTGAGGACGTCGGCGTGTCACCCAAGCATTTCGCCCGGATGGCGCGCGTGCGCAGCCTGATCGATCAGGCCGGCCGGCCCTGGGCCGAGACCGCGGCGTACGCCGGATACACCGACCAGTCCCACCTGATCGCGGACTTCCGCTCGCTGATGCGCGTCACCCCGAAAGCGTTTGCCGCCGGCAAGGTCCCGCTCAGCACCTGCTGATCAACCCGGCATGGCGTTCCACTGCTCCAACGTGGAAACGAGCAGCGTCGTCGTGGACAGCGCCAGGAACTCCGACCGCGTCACGAACCGCGCGTCTGACGCGTCGTCACCCGCGGTGAGCGTCCCGCCGACCGCCGTCGCCTGGTAGTCGCGAATCACATAGAGCTGACCGCGCAGGCCGGGCCGCTCGACCTCGCCGACCAGGTCTCCGACCGCCACAGTCAGCCCGGTCTCCTCCGCGACCTCGCGCGCGACCGCGGTGGGATCGTCCTCACCCGGCTCGACCCGGCCGCCCGGAATGGACCAGAGACCCCGGCCGGGCTCGTTGGCCCGTCTCACCACGAGCAGCCGGCGCTCCTCGTCGTACACGAGGGCTCCTACACAGTCGACGCGCTCCATGCACCGGAAGGTTAGCCCTTCTGTGTATAAGTGCCAGGGCTCGTGGGTGAACGCCTATAGCATCAGCGGTGACAGTTGACCGGCGAAGGGACTCGTACCGCTCGTGCGCATCGACCTGCACACCCACTCGAACCGCTCGGACGGCACCGATCCGGTGCCGGTCCTGATGACGCACGCGCGGGAGGCCGGGCTGGATGTGATCGCGCTCACCGACCATGACACGGCCGACGGGTGGGTCGAGGCCAGGCAGGCCGCGGAGGAGCTGGGGATCGGGTTCGTGCCGGCGATCGAGATCTCGTGCAAGCTCAACGGGATCAGTGTCCACCTGCTCGCCTACCTGCCCGATCCGTCGTATCCGCCGCTCGCGAAGGACCTGCAGGTGATCCGCGACGGCCGCACCGACCGGATTCCGACGATCGTGGAGCGGCTCAACAGCATCGGCGTACCGCTCACCGTCGAGGAAGTGCTCGCCCAGGCGACGGGTACGCCGTCGGTCGGCCGGCCGCACGTGGCCGACGCCCTGGTCGCCAAGGGTTTGGTCGCCAACCGGAGCGAGGCGTTCGACCGCTTCCTGGCGGACGGCCGCGCCGGGCACGTCCCGCACTATGCCCTCGAGCCCGGTCACGCGATCGATCTGGTCCGCGAGGCCGGCGGTGTGCCGGTGATCGCGCACCCGTGGGGCCGCTCCAGCTACAAGGTGATGACCGAGGAGAACGTGGCCGGTCTGGTCCAGGACCACGGACTGGCCGGTATCGAGGTCGACCACCAGGACCACTCACCGGAGTCCCGGACGGCGTTGCGCGCGATCGCGAACAACCTGGGCATCATCTACACCGGCTCCAGCGACCACCACGGTGCCGGCAAGATCGACCACGACCTGGGTGTGAACTCCACCGAGCCGGAGCAGTTGCAGCGTCTGCTCGAAACCGCCAAGAACAACGCGGCCGCCTCCGGTGCACAGGTTCCCGAGGCCTACCTGCCGTGAACAGCGTCATCAACACCGGTCTGTTCAGCTCGGTCTTCGTCACACTCTTCGTGATCATGGATCCGCCGGGCACGGTGCCGGTGTTCATCTCGCTGACGGCCGGCCAGTCCCGCCCGGCGCGGAAGAAGGCAGCCTGGCAGGCCGTGCTGGTGGCGTTCGGCGTGATCGTCGTGTTCGCGGCGTTCGGCCAGCAGATCCTGCAGCACCTCGGGATCACGCTGCCCGCGTTGCAGTGTGCGGGGGGTCTGCTGCTCCTGCTGATCGCGCTGCAGTTGCTGACCGACACCGCCGAGGACCCGGTCCAGACCAAGAACGTGAACATCGCCTTCGTCCCGCTCGGTACTCCGCTGCTCGCCGGACCGGGTGCGATCGTCGCGACGATGGTGTTCGTGCAGCGGGCGAACGGATCGCTGCCGGACGTGGTCGCGATCTCGGTCGGCATCATCGCGATCCACATCGTGATGTGGCTGACGCTGCGGTTCTCCGGCATCATCATGCGGATCCTGGGGGAGAACGGCGTACTTCTCGTCACGCGGATCGCCGGCCTGTTGCTGAGCGCAATCGCCGTCCAGTTGGTCGCTGATGCGGTCACTGACTTCATCAAGGCGGGATGACGCATGCTCCCGGGGATGCCGACGCGGTTGTTCGTCGCGACGCCGACCAAACTGCTGAACTTCGCGGACTGCAAGCGCAAGTACCGCTACACGTACCTCGAGACGCCTCGGCCGCCCAAGGGTCCGCCCTGGGCGCACAACACGGTCGGTGCGATCGTCCACGAGGTGCTCGCCGACTTCTTCGGGCGCTGGCCGGCGTCCCGCCGTACGCCGGACGAGGTCGTCGCCAAGATGCGATCGAGCTGGCGGAGCGAGGGATTCCGCGACGAGCGGCAGTCGCTGGACTGGCGGGACCGCTCGACCGAGATGGTCCTCGGCTACCTACGGGACTCCGATCCGTACTACGAGCCGCGCGGAGTGGAGCGCACAGTCGCGTTCACCACCGAGCGGGCGTCGTTGCGCGGGCGGGTCGACCGGATCGACGAGCGCCCGGCGCGCGACGGTAGCGGCGACACCGAGCTGGCGATCGTGGACTACAAGACCGGTCGCAGGCCCCTCACCGCGGTCGACGCCCGGTCCTCGCTGGCGATGGCTCTCTACGTCCTCGGTGCCCGTCGCGTCCTGCACAAGCCGTGCACCCGGGTCGAGCTCCACCACCTGCCGACCAACACCATCGCCGCGGCCGATCACGACGAGGCATCCCTCGGGCGGCACCAGCGGCGCGCCGAGTCGATGGCCGACGACGCCGCGGCCGCCGAGGCCCGCTGGCGCGAGGGCCTGACCCCGGCCGAGGCCGACGAGGCCTTCCCGCCGGAGCCGTCCCCGCTCTGCGGCTGGTGCGACTTCGCCAAGATCTGCCCCCAGGGCCGCCGCGAATCCCCGCCCCGAGACCCCTGGGCCGGCCTCGACGACGGCAACCAAACCCCGATGGAAGAGGCCGGCTGACTCGTCGTGTCAGTGGCGTGTGCGTGTGGTGCCAGCGTTGCGGTGAACCCTGAGGATGAACGAAAGGGGCTCGCGTGATGGGTGCGAAGACTGTGAACAAGCTGGCGGTGCCGGGGGCAACGCTGCACTACGAGGTCGCCGGCTCGGGGCCGGTGCTGCTGCTGATCGCCGGCGGCGGAACCGACGCCGGCATCTTCACCGGGATGGTCGGGCAGCTCGCGGCGGAGTACACGGTGGTGACCTACGACCCGCGGGGCAACTCCCGGAGCAGGTACGACGGTGACGCGACCGACGAATGCGTCGAGCAGTCGGCCGAGGACGCGCTCGCGCTGATCGACGCGGTCGGCGGCGGTGCTGCTGGGGAACCGGCGTACGTCTTCGGCAGCAGCTCCGGCGCGATCACCGGCCTCGAGCTGATCACCCGGCACCCGGACCGCGTCCGGATGCTGATCGCGCACGAGCCGCCGTGCACGGAGATCCTGCCGGACGCGGACGATGCCCGCGCGTTCTTCGACGAGGTGTACGACACGTACCGCACGGACGGGCTGACCGCGGCCGACGTGGTGTTCATGATGGGCACCGGGATGGACGGCGACGCGATGCCGCCGCTCGAGGACCTGCTGCCCGAGTACCGCGAACTCGCCGAGCGGATGCAGGCGAACGGAGCGAACTTCTATCAGCACAAATTGTTGCCCTTCACCCGCTATCAGCCGGATCTGGACGCGTTGAAGCGGGTCGCGGACCGGATCGTCCCGGCGGCCGGGCTGGAGTCGTTCGCGCACCTGCCGGGACGGCCGATCGCGGTCATCGCCGACCACGTCGGCTGGCCCGTGGTGATGTTCCCGGGCGGCCACGGCGGCTACTCGAGCCACCCGGCGCCGTTCGCGACGCACCTGGCCCATCTGCTCAAGACCGACACCGTCTGACCTGCGCCACCGGTTCGGGTGCGAGTCTGAGGGGTCTCGCACCCGGACCGGTTATTTGTGTTGACGCCTCCGCGGTCCGCGGCGTAGCGTCCCTCTTCTGCCTTTGACAATCGGCGTGGCTCGGTCACGTCTTCACAGTGGTGTCCGTACCCCCGGGTCCTGAAGGATTCGGGGCGGTTTCGCGTGCCGCTGTGCTCTCGGACACCACTCGGAGTCTGGAGAGGAGGTTGCGGTGGGTGTGTACTGGGCGATCGCCGTACGGTCCTTCCGGCGGTTCTCGACGTACCGGATCGCCACTGTGTCCGGCGCGTTCACGAACACCGTCTTCGGGTTCATCCTCTGCGGGATCTACCTGACGCTGTGGCACGAGCGCCCGGGCCTGGGTGGGTACGACACCGCGGATGCGCTCACGTTCGTGTGGTTGCAGCAGGGGCTGCTGATGCCGGTCGGGATCTGGGGCGCCACGACGACGGGGGAACTGGGGGAGCGGGTCCGCAGCGGTGAGATCGCGGTGGATCTGTACCGGCCGACGCATTTGCTGCTCTGGTGGCTGTCGGTCGACCTCGGGCGGGCGATGTTCCAGCTGCTGGTCCGCGGTGGGGCGCCATTGCTCGTCGGAGCGCTGGTGTTCGACCTCAAGTTCCCGTCGTCGCCGCTGGCCTGGCTCGCGGTCGCGGCCGGCGTGTTCCTGGCGATCCTGGTCAGCTTCGGGATCCGCTATCTGGTCGCGCTGTCCGGGTTCTGGATCACCGACACACGGGGGATGGAGCAGCTGGCGCTGGTGCTGTCGTCGTTCTTCTCGGGGATGATCCTGCCGCTGGTGGTGTTCCCGGGCGGGATCGGAGACATCGCCCGGGCGACGCCGTGGGCCGCGACCATGCAGGTGCCGATCGACATCTGGCTCGGCCGGAACCCGGGCGGGATCGGTTCGGCGCTGCTCTTCCAGCTGGGCTGGATCGTGGTGCTCCTGCTGGGCGCGCAACTGGTCACGTCGGTAGCGACCCGCAAGGTGGTGATCCAGGGTGGTTGAGCGGGTGCTCCGGGCGCCGGCGCAGTACTGGATGCTGATCATGATGTGGGTGCGGTCGTCGATGGCGTACCCGGCGTCGTTCTTCCTGATGCTGTTCAGCTCGATGGTGCTGACGGTGATGGACTTCGTCGCGATCGTGCTGATGTTCAGCCACATCTCGTCGTTCGGCGGGTTCTCGCTGGCCGAGATGGCGTTGCTCTACGCAACGGCTTCGATGACGCTGGGGATCGCGGACCTGTTCACCGGGTCGATCGAGCGGGTCGGCGAGCGGATCCGGACCGGGACGTTCGACGCCTACCTGATCCGGCCGGTACCGGCTTTCCTGCAGACCGCGGCCGACGGGTTCGCGCTGCGGCGGCTCGGCCGGCCGTTCCAGGCCCTGGTGGTGATGGTGTTCGCGTTCAACCGGCTCGACCTCGAGTGGACGGTTGCCCGCGGCATCATGCTGGTGGTGTCGATCCTGGCCGGGACGGTGATCTTCGGGGCGATCTTCGTGCTCGGCGCGGCGTTCCAGTTCCTGGCGGTGGATTCGGCGGAGCTGGCCAACTCGTTCACGTACGGCGGGCAGACGATGACGCAGTACCCGTTGGCGATCTTCGGCAAGGAGATCGTGCGGGCCGTGACGTTCGTCGTACCGCTTGCCTTTGTCAACTATTACCCGGTGCTGTACCTGCTGGGAAAGCCCGCCCCGCTGGGGCTGCCGTCCTGGATCGGGCTGCTGTCGCCACTGGTCGCGGTCGTGATGGTCGCGCTCGCGTCGCTGGCCTGGCGGGCCGGCCTTCGTCGTTATCGCAGTACAGGGAGCTGAGATGGCTGTCATCGAGTTGTCGGATGTGTCGCGGGCGTTCACCGTCACGTCGCGGGTCGGGTTGCGGCGTACCCGCCGGGAGGTGCGGGCGGTGGACGGGATGACGTTCAGCGTCGAACCGGGGGAAGTGATGGGGTACATCGGCCCGAACGGGGCCGGGAAGTCCACCACGATCAAGATGCTGACCGGGATCCTGGTGCCGTCCGGCGGATCGATCCGGGTCGCGGGGGTGGACCCGTCGCGGCACCGGTTGAAGCTGGCGAAGCGGATCGGGGTGGTGTTCGGCCAGCGTACGACGCTCTGGTGGGACCTGCCGTTGAAGGATTCGTTCGCGGTCCTGCAGAAGATGTACGGCGTACCGCTCGCCCGGCACCGCGAGAACCTGGCGACGTTCGTGGAGCTGCTGGACCTGGGCGACCTGCTCGACGTGCCCGTTCGCCAGCTGTCGTTGGGCCAGCGGATGCGCGGCGACATCGCGGCCGCGCTGCTGCACGACCCCGAGATCGTCTACCTCGACGAGCCCACCATCGGCCTCGACGTGATCAGCAAGGCCCGGCTCCGCGAGTTCCTCGCCCAGATCAACGCGGACCGCCGGACCACGATCATCCTCACCACCCACGACCTCGACGACATCGAGGCACTCTGCACCCGGGTGATGGTCATCGACCACGGCCACCAGATCTTCGACGGCACCCTCGACCAGCTGAAGTCCAGCCAGTCCGCCCCGCGCACCCTGGTCGTCGACCTGGCGACCTCACTCCCGCCGATCGTGGTGGAAGGCGCCACCGTCATCAAGGTCGACGGTCCGCGACAGCACCTCACCTTCCCACCCACCACCAGCGCGGCACCGCTGCTCGCCCGGATCGCCGCCAACTACCCGCTGGTCGACCTCTCCGTCGCCGAGCCCACCATCGAATCCGTCATCACCCAGCTCTACGCCCCCACCCCCTCGTAAACACCTCGGGTGGGTTACGGAACCGGCGTGGATGGTGACCTTGGAGTGGTGAGGTCGTTGAAATGCGGGTAGGGACCCAACCGGGCGGGTGATTCGGGGGTAGAGAAGGTATGCCGACGATGACGGGTGAGCCGGTGGCCGCGGTGACGGCGCCGCCGGGGGACGGGCCTGGGTTCGTCGCGTGGGTGCGGCCGCATCTGGCGGCGATGGCCCGGTTGGCGGGGCGGCTGGCGGTCGGGGCGGACCGGGACGACATCGTGCAGGAGGCGCTCGCGCGGGCGTGGGCCAAGCGTTCGCAGTACGACGCGAGCCGCGGGACCCCGTCGGCGTGGCTGCTGGCGATCACCGCCGATCAGGCCCGTAAAGCGGTCCGACGGCTGCGGCCGGGCGGCATGTTCCTGGTCGACTCGTCCGGGGAGCTGGATGCGGGACCGGTTTCGCGGCCCGATCTGGACGCCCGGATGGATGTCGATCACGCGATCATGTCGCTGTCGGCGCGGCAGCGGCTCGCGGTGGACTGCTTCTACTTCGCCGACCTGTCGATCGCCGACACGGCCGCGGTGATGGGCTGCTCCGAAGGCACCGTCAAGTCCACTCTCTCGGATGCCCGTTCCCGGCTCCGCACCCTGCTGGAGGTCAGCGAATGAACCCGACCGACGAGATCGACGACCTGCTGACGCGGGCGGGAGCTCGCTGGCGGGCCGACCAGGACGCGCCGCCGGAGCCCGACCTGGAGTACCTGCTGACCGGTGGCCGCAAGCCCCGCCGCTGGGTCCCAGCCCTCGCGGCGGCGAGCGTCGCGGTCGTCGCCGCGGGCGTCATCGCCGTGCTGCCGAACCAGCAGGACCAGCCGCAGAGTGCGAACAACCCGCCGCAGTCGTTTGCCCAGGGCAACCACCAGCCGAACGACGAGCTGCTGGTCAGCCCCGGCGGCAAGGTCCAGGTGAGCGGCCGGATCATCGCCGTACCGGGCAAGACCCCGGTCTTCTGCGCGCCGCTCTCTGAGACGGCTATCGGCTACCCGCCCGGCAAGGAGCCGGCGCCGAGCTGCCCCGACGACTTTGCGGTCAAGCTCAACGGCCTGGACCTGGACCAGATCACCGGCATGACCACGATCAAGGGCGTCCGCACGGGCAGCGCTGCGGTGACCGGCATCTGGCGCGACGGCGCGATCGACGTTCAGCAGCAGTCGAAGCCGATCACGCCGGTCGACTCCGGTCTTCCGAAGCTACCGTGTGCGGCGCCGGCCGGCGGTTGGCCGTCGAAGCCGAGCAACATCTACTCCACCCCGGTGCGGGCGTTCCTCGCCGCGAACGCCGGTCAGGTGTACGGCCCGATCACCTTCTACCCGAACGGGAGGTCCCGCAACGCGCCGGTCGTGATGATGCTCGGCGTGGCGCACGGGGATGTTGCCGCGGTCCGCGCAGCCTTCGAGAAGGTCTACAGCGGTAACCTCTGCGCGATTCCGGTCCTGATGAGCGAGGCCGACAGCGACCGGGTCCGAGAAGCCCTGGACCAGATCGTCACCAAGCAGGACCTCGGTGTGTACCAGAGCGGCGGCGCCGGCATGATGGGCGGCCCCGCACCGATCTCGATGCTCGTGTACACCGAGCAGGTGAAGGACGCTCTCGCGCCGGTCGGCCTGGACCTGCTCGACATCCAGCCAGACGTCCGACCGGTCAGCTAGGGCATGTCCTAGTCGACCAGCGTCGTCAGGCTCGGGTAGTCGTGGAAGAAGTCCACCAGCAGTCGAGCCGTCGCGGCCGGTTGATCGATGGCCGGTGAGTGGCCGGCGTCGGGGACGATCTCCGCCTCGACGCCGAGCGCCGCGGCCATCGCGTGCTGCACCGGGATCGGCCAGCCGTCGTCGGTGGCTCCGTGCAGGACCTGCAGGCGTACGCCGGCCTTCGCGAGCTGGTCGGTCTTGTCCTCGGCGTCCGTCAGCCGGCGGGTGATCTCGGCGAGGCTGACCGGCACGTTGCTGGTGAAGCGCTTCCGGAGGAACGCGGCGACATCCTCCGGCGGGGCGACGTACCGCGGCGCCTCACGGTCGTGGCCGAGCTTCAGGTCGTACACCTGCTCGATCGGGAGGTTCTCCAGCCCGAACGCGAGCATCTGCAGGCTCTGCACTGTCTGCTCGTCGGTGAACGCGGCCGGACCCGAGCACATCAGCGAGATGGTGGAGAACACGGACGGGTCGGTCAGCACTGCCTCACGGGCGACCAGCCCGCCGAACGAGTGCCCAACCAGCTGGCTGTAGCCGCCGAGCGCCTTGCTCATCGCGACCACGTCCGCGCCGAGCTCAGCCAGCGAGTACGCCGACTTGTCGGCCGGACCGGTCGTCTCGTACTGACCACGCTGGTCGACCGCCACAGTCCGCCAGCCGTACCGGCAGAGGTGGTCCACCAGCGGGGTGAAGTCCTCTTTGCTCCCGGTCCACCCGGGAACGAGCAGGACGGTGCCGAGCGGCGTACCGATCTCCGGCACCGCCGTCAGCGTGGCGAACGAGCCACGATCGGTCTCGAGGGTCACGGGGTGCACCCCGTGCGGGAGCGTCAGCGTACGCGGCGTACTCACAAGTAAAGAGGGTAACCGCTCCCCTGTATCAGGCCGTTCCGTGGTGCGGCACAATGGCCGGGTGCCTCGCACTCTCGCGGTTGCCAATCAGAAGGGCGGCGTGGCCAAGACGACCACCGTCGCCACCCTCGGCGCTGCCTTGGGCGAGCTCGGCCAACGGGTGCTGCTCGTCGACCTCGACCCCCAGGCCTGCCTGACGTTCTCGGTCGGCATCGACCCCGAAGACCTGGACAAATCGATCCACCACGTCCTCCTCGGCGGCGTGAAGGCCCGTGACGTCCTGATCGAGTACGACGACGCGCCGGACCTGCTGCCGTCGACGATCGAGCTGGCGGCCGCGGAGGTGCAGCTGTCCCGCGAGAGCGGTCCGGAGCAGGTGCTGCGGACCGCATTGCGGCCGCTGCGGTCGTCGTACGACTGGATCATTGTGGACTGCCCGCCGACGCTCGGCCTGCTCACCGTGAACGGGCTGTCGGCGGCGTCCGACGTACTGATTCCCTTGCAGTGCGAGACGTTGGCGCATCGTGGCGTAGGGCAACTACTTGACACGGTGCACGACGTCCAACGGCTGACCAACCCGAGCCTGCGCGTGCTCGGCGTACTCCCGACCCTGTACGACGGTCGCACGACCCATGCTCGTGCCGTCCTGGAGACGATCGCGGACACGTACTCGCTGGACGTGCTGCAGCCGGCGATCCCGAAGTCGATCCGGTTCGCGGAGGCGCCGGCGATCGGCGAGACCGTGCTCAGCACGGCGCCGGCCTCGCCCGGCGCGAAGGCCTACCGGGCGTTGGCCGGCGCACTGCTTCACTGACCGGCGGTCGGCTGCTTGCGCAGTCGATGCCGGAATCTCCACAGCGGTACGGCGATGATCGCGAGCAGGACCAGGAACGGCAGCATCGCACCGACCGCGGTCGCCAGCGCGGAGAACACCGCGGTGAACGCGTTCCAGCCACCCTTCAGACCGGCCAGGAAACCCTTGTCCTGCGTGGGTTCCGTCTCCACCGGCGGCTTGCCCTTCGCGGTCAGCGTCAGCGTGAGCGTCGCGAGATCGGTCTGCAGGGTGAGGTTCTTCTGCTTCGCGAGCAGGGCCTCGAGGTCGGACTCGCGGCGGGTCAGCTCGCTCTCGACCGAGACGATCTCGCCGATCGTGTTCGCCTTCGCCATCAGGGCGCGCATCCGGTCGAGGCTGGCGCGCTGGGACTCGATCCGGCTGGCGACGTCGACCACCTGTTCGGTGACGTCGGTGGACTCCTGGTGGATCTGCAGCCGCTTGCCGAGGTCGGACAGCCGCTGGATCGCGGCCTCGAACGACTTGGTCGGGACCTTGAGGACGAGGTTCGCCCTGGTGACCTTGCCGTCGGGATCGCTGCCGGTGTCCTCGGACGCGACCTGCCCGTCCAGACCGGCGACGGCGGTGACCGCCTTCTGCCGCATGGCCGCGACATCATCGCCTTCGACGGTCAGCGAACCGGTCTTGATGATCGCCCGCGTGACCGTCGGATCGTCGTTGGTGCTCGACTGGGACTTGCCGGCCTGTGGCTGGCCGGGCACCTGCGGCTTCGCATTGCTCGCGTTGCCGTCGGCTGCCTCGGCGCCTTGCTTCTGCGCCGGCGCGGCGTCGCTCGTACCGCTGTCGTTGCCGCTGGCCCCACAACCGGCCAGCAGCACGATCCCCGCCGCAGCGACCACGGCTGTCACCGCTCTGATCCGCCTCATCACCCAGCCCCTCTCTCGTGGTTTCCGCCCTAGGACGGCCCGCGTGGGGCTGGGTGTTGCAGTCTCAGATCACCGTTCGGAAACGGTCACTCCGGCGCGCTGAAGATCGGCGTCGTCGCCGGAGCGCTCGTCTTCGGCTCAGCCGTCTTCCGGGTCCGCGTCCGCTTCACCGGCTTCTCGTCCGACGCCGCCGGCTCCGCGGCCTTCGCCTCGTCCGCCGACTTGGCCACCTTCGCTGCAGCCGTCTTCCGGGTGCGGGTCCGCTTGACGGGCTTCTCGTCCGCAGCGGTCGACTCGGCCACCGGCTCCGCGACCGTCGACTCCGCCGACTCGGCCTTCGCCGCAGCCGTCTTCCGGGTGCGCGTCCGCTTCACCGGCTTCTCGTCCGCAACGACCGGCTCGGCTGCCAGGACCGGCTCGGCTGCTACGACCGGCTCGGCCGCTAGCACCTCGGCCGGCTCGGACACCTTCGCCGCGGCGGACTTCCGGGTGCGCTTCCGGGGCTTGCGGGCCTCGTCCTGCACCGGCTCGGTCTGCACCGCCTCCGTGGCGGGCGGGACCTCGGTCTTGCTGGTGACGTCCGCGAGCTCCTCGACCGGCTGCCCGGCCCGGGTGCGCTTCCGCGTCCGGTTCCGTTTCCGGCCCGACCGCGCACCATCACCTTCGGACCGAGTCTCGGACGTGGCGTCCGACCGCTTCTCGGACCGCTTCTCGGCCCGGCCTTCGGACCGCTCCGCGGACCTTTCCGGCGAACCGCCGCGACGGTTCCGCGGTGCGTCCTCGCGCGCCTCGCGGACCTGCTCGCGGGCCGGACGGATCCGGCCCTTCGCGTCCGACGGGATGCCGAGGTCGTGGTACAGCTCCGGCGAGGTGGAGTAGACCTCCTGCGGGTCTTCGTACGGCAGGTCGAGCGCCTTGTTGATCGTCTTCCAGCGCGTCACATCCGGCCAGTCGACGAACGTCACCGCGATCCCGCTCGCACCGGCCCGCCCGGTCCGGCCGATCCGGTGGATGTAGGCCTTCTCGTCCTCGGGACAGGTGTTGTTGATGACGTGCGTGACACCCTCGACGTCGATCCCGCGGGCCGCGACGTCGGTGCAGATCAGTACGTCGATCTTGTCGCCGCGGAACCGGGTCAGCGCCCGCTCGCGTGCCTGCTGGTTCAGGTCACCGTGGATCGCGGCCGCCTTGAAGCCGCGGTCCTGCAGGTCGTCGGTGAGCCGGGAGGCCTCGCGCTTGGTCCGGCAGAAGATCATCACCCGGCCGCGGTCCTCGGCCTGCAGGATCCGGGCCACCACCTCGGGCTTGTCCAGATCGTGCGCCCGGTAGACGAACTGTGCCGTGGTCGGCACCATCTGGGTGTCCTCGTGCGACTCGGCCCGGATGTTCAGCGGGTGCCGCATGTGGGTGCGGGCCAGCGCGATCACGGCCGACGGCATCGTTGCCGAGAACAACATCGTCTGCCGCAGCTCAGGAGTCTTGCGCAGAATGCGTTCCACGTCGGGCAGGAAGCCGAGGTCGAGCATCTCGTCGGCCTCGTCGAGGACGAGCACCTTGATGTGGCCGAGGTCGAGGACACCCCGGTTCGCCAGGTCGAGCAGGCGTCCCGGCGTACCGACGACGACGTCGACGCCGCTCTTCAGTGCGTCCAGCTGCGGCTCGTACGCGACGCCGCCGTAGATGGTCAGCACCCGCACGGTACGCACGGTGGACGCGGTGGTCAGATCCTTCGCGACCTGGATGGTCAGCTCACGGGTCGGGGTGACGACCAGGGCCTGCGGCTTGCCGGGAGCGGCGAGCTCCTCGTAGTCGGCCTCGCCGGGGGAGATGGTGCGCTGCAGCAACGGAATCCCGAAGCCGAGCGTCTTGCCGGTCCCGGTCCGGGCCTGGCCGATCAGGTCGGTGCCCATCAGGGCGACGGGGAGTGTCATTTCCTGGATCGGAAACGGCTCCACGATGTTGACGCGGTCGAGCGCGTCGCAGATCTCGGGCAGCACGCCGAGCTCTCGGAAGGTGGTCAGGCTGATCGCCTCTCACATGCTTGTGCGGACAGATTGCTCAGGGGCCGGGCGCCTGGGGCTTTTCAGCCCCGTCGTGAGGCGCGGGGACACTGTGCAAGCACCTCGCACCAGCTTGCCCATCTGGGCGCGTCACCGGCGAATCGCTCACCAGTGTAACCGCTCAACCTGTCAACGCCGCTTCGTGTGGTTTGCGCCACTCGAACCCCGCCGCAGTACCCACCACTGGAAGCGGCGGAGAGCTGGGGTGCGGCGTACCCTCACTCCTCCTCTCTTTTGCTCTTTTGTCCTTTGCCCTCGCCTCCGGCCCGATAGGGTGCCGGGCATGGAGCAGACGGCCTTTGATGATCCCGCCTACCGGGCCGCGGCGGTGGATCTGCTGGGAGTGCTCGCGTACGGCGAGCTGACCGCGTTCGAGCGGATGGCAGAGGACGCCAAGCTGGCGCCGACGCTGAACGACAAGGCGGAGCTGGCCGCGATGGCGACCACCGAGTTCGGGCACTTCCAGCGGCTGCGGGACCGGCTGGTGGAGCTCGAGGTGGACCCGATGGACGCGATGCGGCCGTTCGTCACGCCGCTGGACGCGTTCCACGACCACACCGCGCCGTCGGACTGGCTGGAAGGCCTGGTCAAGGCGTACGTCGGGGACGGGCTGGCGAACGACTTCTACCGGGAGATCTCGTCGTTCGTCGACGCGGAGACCCGGGCGCTGGTCCTGGACGTGTTCGGGGACTCCGGCCAGGCCGAGTTCGTGGTCGACCGGGTCCGGGCCGCCATCGAGGAGGACCCGAAGCTGGGCGGCCGGCTGGCGCTCTGGGGCCGTCGCCTGGTCGGTGAAGCCCTCAGCCAGGCCCAGCGCATCGCCGCCGACCGCGACTCCCTGACCGCGCTCCTGGCCGGCAGCGTCGACCGTCCCGGCCTCGACCTGGCCGCCATCGGCCGGATGTTCACCCGCCTGACCGAAGCCCACACCGCCCGGATGACCGCCCTCGGCCTCCAGGCCTGATGCGCAATTTGCCTGGCTGACCCACCAAATGCGGGGTTAGTGACCCTGAACCAGGGTGGGTAACCCCGCAGCTCGTGGGTCTACCAGCCAAATTCGTGGGTCTGCCAGGGAAATGGCAACGACCGCCTTCCCCTTCGGCAGGGGTGGCGGCCGTTGGCGAGTGCCTGGACTAGGCGGCTTTGGCTTTGCTGTTGCGCGACGAGATGATCGCGACGACGATCGCGGCGCAGATGATCTGGATCAGGTACTGGATCCAGTCCGGGCCGGAGGTGTCCTTGACGCCGAGGAGTTTGGCGATCAGACCACCGATGAAGGCGCCGATGCCGCCTCCGAGGATGGTCCAGCCGAGGCTGATGTTCTGCTTGCCGGGGAGCACCGCCCGGGCCAGCGGCCCGAAGATGATGCCCGCGATGAGGCTGACGATGAGCATCCAGACCCAGTACACGGTTCCTCCTTGTGGGGGATGGCTGACCTGCGCCTCGCCCGATGCCCCGTGACAACCAGACCAATCACGACGCAGGTCTTACCGCCATCGTGCCCTCTCGGTGGCACTCCGGAACCGGGACACGCTCGAACTGTGTCCGGACCGGGATCAGATCGCGCCGAACCCGACCTTGCGGGTCGACACCTCGCCGATCTCGACGTACGCCAGCCGGTCGGCCGGGATCAGCACCCGGCGGCCCTTCTCGTCGGTCAGCTGCAGCAGACCGGTCTTGCCGGCGAGGGCCTCCGCCACCAGTTCCTGGACCTCTTCCGGGCTCTGCTCGCTCTCCAGCACCAACTCGCGATTGGCGTGCTGGACGCCGATCTTGACCTCCACGAAACCCTCCGGGCACGTTCCGACCGGCGGCTCTCGCCGGTAACGCTTTCGAGCCTATCCGCTACCGCAGCCGAGCTCTCACCCGTCCGCCCAGAGCAGAACCTCGCGAGCTCAGCCGTCGGTGCGGGGGAAGCCCCGAATGCCGCGCCAGGCCAGCGAAGCGACCAGGTCGGCGGCATGCTCCTGGGGGATCGACGGGTCGCCCTCACCGAGCCAGTACCGCGCGCTGACCTGGGCCATGCCGACCAGGCTGACCGCCAGCACCATCGACTGCTCGCGGCTCAGGCCGGCGTCCGCACTGATCACCTCGGACACCGCCTCCGCGCAGGCGTGCGTGACCCGGTCGACCCGCTCCCGGACGGCCGGCTCGTTGGTCAGGTCGGACTCGAACACCAGCCGGAAGGCACCCTGCGCGTTGGCCACGTAGTCGTAGAAGGCGTGCATGGTCGCGGCGACCCGGAGCTTGTTGTCCTCGGTCGACTTCAGCGCGTCCTGCACGGAGGCGACGATCGCGTCGCAGGAGGTGTCCAGCAGCGCCAGATACAGCTCCAGCTTGCCGGGGAAGTGCTGGTAGAGCACCGGCTTGGAGACACCGGCCCGGTCGGCGATGTCGTCCATCGCGGCGGCGTGGTACCCGTTCGCGACGAAGACCTCCTGGGCCGCCTCGAGAAGTTGCGCGCGCCGAGCCAGCCGGGGCAGGCGGCTCCCGCGCTTGGGTGCTGTCTCCGGGGTGGTCGACACGGTGGCGCTCCTTCGGGTGGTCTTCCCCGAATCCTACCCAGCAGTCCTCCCCGCCAGTAGCTTCCCCGCCGAACGATGTTCGATCGGGCGGTGGCTCAGGTGGGCAGCGGCTGCGGATCGTCGTACAGGCCCTCGAGTACGTCGCCGTACTCCTCGATCCGGGCCAGTACGTCGTGCGGGAGGAACCGGAGCTCTTCCGGTGTCGTGGCCGACGCCACCTCGTCCCAGTCGATCGGTGTGGACACCCGCGGTTCGTCGGAGCCACGGAGCGAGTACGGCGCCAGCGTGGTCTTCGCACTGGCGTTCTGGCTCCAGTCGATGAAAACCTTGCCGGGCCGGAGCGCCTTGGTCATGTTGGCGGTCACGCTCTCGGGCAGGGCCTCCGCCAACTGCTCCGCGAGCTGCTTGGCGAACGCACTGGTCCGCCTGGACGACGCAGGCTCGATCGGCACGTACAGATGCATGCCCTTGTTCCCGGAGGTCTTCGGCCAGCCTTCCAGCCCGAAGTGGCCCAGCAGCTCACGTAGAGCCAGTGCCACGTCGCAGCACTCGACGATCGTCGCCCCCGGTCCCGGGTCGAGGTCGAACACGATCAAATCGGCCTGCGGGTCCTTGCCGCCGTCGGACAGACCGATCCGCCACTGCGGTACGTGCAGCTCGAGCGCAGCCAGGTTGGCCAGCCAGACCACGGTCTGGATGTCGTCACAGACCACGAATTCGGCCTCGTCCCGGCCGGTCGAGCTACCGGGCGTCGGCAGGATCTCCGTACGTACCCAGGCCGGCGTACCGCGGGGTGCGTTCTTCTCGAAGAAGTACGACGCCTCTGTGCCGTCTGGCCACCGTTTGCGGGTCAGGGGCCGGTCGGTCAGGTGTGGGAGCAGGAGCTCGGCCACCTGGTGGTAGTAGTCGATCACCTCGGCCTTGGTGAACCCGGTCTGTGGATACAGCACCTTGCCGAGGTTGGTGAGCTTCATCGTCTGCCCGTCCACCTCGGTCGTCAGCTGCTGCTGCGCGCCCGCCATGCGTCCCAGTCTCCACCCGCAGGGCGTTCTAACATGGTGCCGTGGAGAGTTACGGGCCAGTAACCGGGGACGCCGTACCCCTGGAGTTGAAGCGGTGGCCGGAGCGGCGGGTGCCGGTCGCAGGAGTGGATCTGCTGGTCAGAGATCTGCCTGGTGCGGCGCCGGACCTGCCGCCCGCTCTGTTCGTCCATGGCCTCGGCGGGTCGTCACTGAACTGGACCGCCCTGGGTCTGATGCTCAACGACACGATCCGCGGCATCGCCCCGGACCTGCCCGGCTTCGGCCGTACGCCGCTCTCCGGCGTGATCGGGATCTCCGAGCAGGCCGCCGTACTGGTGGAGCTGCTGGAGCGGGAGTTCGACCAGCCGGTGCACGTGTTCGGCAACTCGATGGGCGGTGCGTCGTCGGTCGCGCTGGCTGGACTGCGCCCTGATCTGGTGGCGTCGCTGACGCTGGTCTCGCCGGCGCTCCCGCATCCGCGGGTGTCGGCCAGTGCGTTGTGGTTCACCGCACTGGCGACGCCGCGGCTCGGCTCCGTCGTACTGGAGCGGACCGCGCGGATGCCGTTCGAGCAGCGGTTCCAGGCGTCGCTGAAGATGGTGTTCGGTGATCCGCGATCGCTGGCGCCTGAGGTGCGCGCGGCGTACGAGGAGGAGCTGCACCGGCGCGACACGGACCCATGGGGCCGGCAGGCGACGCTGGACGGCGCGCGGAGCATCCTGCGGTCGTCGCTGGCCAGACCGCGCCGGTCGCTGTGGGCGGACGCTGCGAAGGTGGAGTGCCCGGTCCTGTTGATCTACGGCGGCAAGGACCGGCTGGTCGATGCGCGGATCCGCACCAAGGCCCAGCGCACCTTCCCGGACGCACGGCTGCTCTATCTGCCGCACTCCGGACACGTCGCGCAGATGGAACACCCGGAAGAGGTGGCCCGCGCTTTCCGGCAGCTGATCGAGTCGAATCCGACGCCCGACTGAGACACGACTGAGCGACGGGTCCGGTCAACTTTCCTCTCGCCTGACAAGTACTACAGATGACTTGTCGAACGAACGAGAGGACAACTGTGCGAGTGATCGGCAGAACCGCCCGAAGTCTGTCGCTGGGGATGGTCGCACTGCTTGGTGTGGGGACGCTCACGGCCGCCGCCGCACCGCCAACTCCGCCATCGGTTGCTCAGGGCAACCAGTGGGACGTCCGCCCGGTGACCGGCGGCTACCAGCTCACACTGCATCTGGACGCGCCCGCACCGATGCGTGCGTCGCTTCCGCTGCTGGCCGTCGACGGCAAGCCGCTGGGTGTCGCCAAGCAGTCGCCGGACCGCAAGACGCTGACGCTGGTCAGCGCCGATCCGGCCGTGCTGAAGGCACGCGACGTACGTCTGGTCTGGTCCGGCGACCTGGGGAAGCAGTCCGGGATGAGCCGTGGCATCGCCGCGGCCGGCCCGACCGACGCCGACTGGCTGAAGGCGCGGCGTGGTCCGCTGCTGCCGGCGGACCCCGGTGCGCTGGGCAAGTACAAGGTCGACACCGCGGAGTACAACCTGGGCAACGAGGCCGTCTACCTCCCGGGCCTCGCGCACCGCTCGGAGCTGGTCGGAAAGGTCTACACGCCGCGCGGTGCGCTCGGTCCGCGGCCGCTGGTCGTCTTCCTGCACGGCCGGCACGAGGTCTGCTACGGCGACCCGATTCACCCGTCCGACGACGACAAACCGTGGCCGTGCCCACCGGGAATGAAGGCCATTCCGAGCTATCGCGGGTACGACGCACCGGCGACCGCGCTGGCCAGCAACGGCTACCAGGTCGTGTCGATCAGCGCCAACGCGATCAACGCCTGGGACAGCGAGGCGTACGACGCCGGAGCGCACGCCCGCGCCGAGCTGATCCTCGACCACCTGGCGTTGTGGCGGAAGTGGTCGACGACCGGCGGCGGACCGTTCGGTACCACGTTCGTCGGCAAGATCGACCTGCAGAACGTCGGCCTGATGGGGCACTCGCGCGGCGGTGAGGGTGTCGCACGCGCCGCAGTACTGAACGCGGACCGCGGTGGGCAGTACGGGATCCGCGCGGTGCTTCCGCTCGCGCCGACCGACTTCGCGCGGGCAACCGTTCCAGGTGTGGCGATGAGCGTCGTACTGCCGTACTGCGACGGCGACGTGTCCGACCTGCAGGGACAGAAGTTCTACGACGACACCAGGTACTCCGTCGACGGTGACACCGCGCCGCGGTCGACCGTGACGGTCATGGGCGCCAACCACAACTTCTTCAACACCGAGTGGACGCCGGGGCAGTCCATCGCGCCGTCGAGCGACGACTGGTACGGCGACGAGAAGGCGTCACCGTGCGGGGCGAAGTACCCGGGCCGGCTGACGGCGAAGGAGCAGCAGGCGGTTGGTACGGCGTACGTCGCTGGCTTCTTCCGGTTGCAGCTGGGGCATGAGAAGCAGTTCCTGCCGCAGTTCGACGGCTCGGACTCACGGGCCGCGTCCGCGGGCAAGGCCGTCGTACGAGTGGTGTCGCAGGGGCAGGACGTGAACCGTCTCGACAAGGCACTGCCTGCCGGAGCGGTCACCGGGAAGGTGTCCGCAACAGTGTGCGCCGGTGTGACCACCACGTCGGTCCGAGCAGCGACGCCGACCTGTATGGCGACGGATGACTGGTCCAACGCACCGCACTGGGGTGCTGCCTGGTTCGCAGCCAAGACGCCGACCACTGCGGTCACCAAACTCAAGTGGACTGGGACAAACGGAGTAGTGCGGGTCAACGTGCCGGCGGGGCAGCGCGACGTACGGCGCATTGCCGCGTTGACGTTCCGCGCCGCACCGGACCCGGCTGGAGCGCCCAAGACCGACCTGAGCGTCCATGTGGTCGACGGGCACGGTCGTGCGGCCGTCGTACCGGTGTCTGCGGTCAGTGATGCGTTGGTGCGGATGCCGGGGAGCAACGACAGCGGTCTGCCGAAGAACCTGCTCCGGACAGTACGCATCCCGGTGTCCTCGCTGAAGGGCATCGATCTGCGGGACGTGCGTGCGGTGGAGCTGCGGACGGACAGGGTGGCCATCGGGTCGGCGTACGTGAGTGATCTGGCGTTCTCGTCGCCGGGGCTCGGGTTGTCGGCGCCTGCGGTGCTGCTGCCGAAGCTGTCTGCGTCGAACGTCACCGTGAAGGAGGGGGACAAGGGCACGCGGATGATCGACTTCTGGGTGACCATGTCCCGGCCGAGCATCCGGCCGGTCAGCGTGTACGTCGAGACGAATGGTGATCTCGGCGAGACCGTCGGGGACGTTGCTCGGCAACTGGTGTTCAAGCCGGGACAGGTGCGCCAGAAGGTGAGTGTGCTGATCACGGCGAACACGCGGGACAGCTACGACCTCCCGTTCAGCCTGGTGCTGTCCGTGCCGCACAACGGGCTGTTGAACGAGTCCTTCGGCCACGGTCTGGTGCTGGACGACGACCCGACGCCGACGCTGACCCTCAGCAACCTGAAGACGGCCGAGAAGACCGGCCTGGTCAACTTCGGAGTCGAACTGTCCGCTCCGAGCGACAAGTACGTGTCGTTCACCGGAGTGCTCAAGGACGGTACGGCGGTGATCCGCAAGGACTACGCGTCCGCCAACGACGACGGCACCGGCCCGGTCGACCGCTCGATCGACGGCTACGTCGAGCCAGGCCGGACCACCGGCGAGCTGTCCGTCAAGATCCTCGACGACAAGCTCAAGGAACCCGCGGAATCGTTCACCGCCGTCATCCAGCAGATCGACGGCGCGGACCTGAAGGTTCCGGTGACCCTCACAGGAACGATCATCGACAACGACTAGTACTACCGACGTGCCGGGCACCCTGGGGGCGCCCGGCACGTCGCGTTTCTGAGACGATCGGCCCGGGATGTGGACTCCGCGAGGGGTGGGTTGGGTTGTGCGGGAACATGGATGAGGGACGGATGGTTGAAAACCATCAGATCCCGTCCGACGTCTTCCTGAGGAGCCGACAACGTGTCGTCACTGCCACCGCTGGTCGAACCGGCCGACGAGCTCACGATCGACGAGGTGCGGCGCTATTCGCGGCACCTGATCATCCCCGAGGTCGGGATGGCCGGGCAGAAGCGGCTGAAGAACGCCAAGGTGCTGGTGATCGGCGCCGGCGGCCTCGGCAGCCCCGCGCTGCTGTACCTGGCCGCGGCCGGTGTCGGCACCCTCGGCATCGTCGAGTTCGACACCGTCGACGAGTCCAACCTGCAGCGCCAGATCATCCACGGCCAGTCCGACGTGGGCAAGTCCAAGGCCCAGTCGGCCAAGGAGTCCATCCTCGAGGCCAACCCGTACACGAACGTCGTCCTGCACGAGACCCGGCTGGACAACGACAACGTGTTCGAGATCTTCGAGCAGTACGACCTGATCGTCGACGGCACCGACAACTTCGCCACCCGGTACCTGGTGAACGACGCCGCGGTGCTGCTCGGCAAGCCGTACGTCTGGGGCTCGATCTTCCGCTTCGACGGCCAGATCAGCGTGTTCTGGGCCGAGCACGGCCCGTGCTACCGCTGCCTGTACCCGGAGCCGCCACCCCCCGGCATGGTCCCGTCCTGCGCCGAAGGCGGCGTCCTCGGCGTGCTCTGCGCGTCGGTCGGCGCGGCCCAGGTGACCGAGGCGATCAAGCTGCTCACCGGGATCGGCGACCCGTCGCTCGGCCGGCTGAACATCTACGAGGCGCTCGACCTGAACTGGCGCAGCCTGAAGGTCCGCAAGGACCCGAACTGCGCGATCTGCGGCGAGAACCCGACCGTCACCGAGCTGATCGACTACGAGAGCTTCTGCGGCGCGATCACCGAGGAGGCGGCCGACGCGGCCGTCGGCTCGACGATCTCGGTCAAGCAGCTCAGCGAGTGGATCAAGCTCAAGGACAACGGCGAGAAGGACTTCGTCCTGATCGACGTCCGCGAGCCGAACGAGTACGAGATCAACCGGATCCCGGGCTCGGTGCTGATCCCGAAGGCCGACTTCCAGACCGGTGTCGCGCTGGAGAAGCTGCCGCAGGACAAGCAGCTGGTCTTCCACTGCAAGTCCGGCGTCCGCTCGGCCGAGGTGCTCGCGATCGCCAAGGGCGCGGGCTTCGCCGACGCGGTCCACGTCGGCGGCGGCGTGGTCGCTTGGGTCGACCAGATCGACCCGAGCCAGCCCTCGTACTAGTCCTTCGTCCTAGAACGGCATCCGGCAGGACGCGACCGCCTCAGCGGCGACGGGATCACCCGAAACCGCTGGGGCGTCGTCGCGCCCGGACAACGTCCGCATGTAGCCGACGGCGTCCACCGCGGCGAGACCTACCGGCGCACCCCTCCCGAGCTGATAGGTCCCACCTCCCTGCCCGGTGAGCTGCACCTCGACCGCGGGCCGTTCGCCCCAGAACGGTCCGTCGATCACGTCGTACATCACCTGAGCGACGATCTCCTCGGCGTACGGTCCGGCGTCGAAGGGCCGGCCGAGCGCCTGGCACACGTCGTCGCGGTGCATCCACAGGTCCCGCGCCAGCAGAATGTCCTGGATGTAGCCGAGGTCGAGCCGCTCGAACCCGGGGATGCCCTCGAGCTTGACCGTCATCCGCCGGAACAGCTCCGGGCTACTGCTGATGCGCCGCGTCGCCTTCGCCCAGCGCCGGTCGAACAACGCCCGCAGCTCGGCCGGCGGCGTACCGCGGTGGTCGTCGGCCTGGATCATCATGTGCGCGTCGAGCAGCACGTTGTCCGGATACTTCCGCTTCGCCTTGAAGTCCCGCAACGGGAACGACCACGGCCGGAGCACGTCCTCGGCCTGCCCGATCAGGTGGCCGGTGACGTCCGCGACATCCCACTCGTCGCAGACGGTACGGCGGCGCCACTCGTCCCCCTCGATCGACGCGAGCACCTCGTGCCACGCCTGGAGCTCCGCGTCGCGATGCACCCGGCACCGCGGCCGGTCGGCCCGCCCGATCTTCTCCGCCAGTACTGCCGTCATTTCTTCCCCCTGTGTGGTGCGTAGTGCTGATAGAACATCTCGAGTACGACGGGCAGCAGCCGGCTGAACCGTCCTTCTTCGAAGGTCGCGTCGGGCTCGTTCGCCATCTGCTGCGAGAGCACTCCGGACGTGACCGACGTGAACAGCGCGACTCCTTCTTCGCTCGCCGCGTCCGGATGCAAGCGGCCGGCGTCCACTCCCGCCTGAAGGTGCCGCTGGAGCTCGGCCAGCGCTTCCTGTGCCGGCACGAACGCCGCCGGGCTCGGCTCGAAGCCGGGGACCGTGCGCCAGAACAACAGCTGCGAGTAGACCGGGTTCTGCATGCTCCACCGGGCGAACGCGGTCGTGCCGATCAGGTGCAGCTCCACGACGTCGTCGGTGGTCGCGGCCGCGACGGCCTCCTGCTGCGCGGCCAGGAACAACTCGGACCCGCGCTGGAACAATGCGTCGTAGATCGCCATCTTCGACGGGAAGTACTGGTAGAGCGACGGCGGCTGCATGCCCAGCCGGCGGGCGACCGCGGACAGGCTCAGCGCCGCGACGCCCTCGACCTCCATCAGCTCGATGGCGACGTCGAGGATCTCCCCGATCGTCTCCTGACGACGGCGGGTCCGACGGTCCGGCGCAGTAGTGCTCATACATTGAGGAAAACCTAAGACCATTAGGGAAGTCAATACCTCATAGATTTAAGGATCTTGTCCCCCGTCCCACGTACTGTCGACATATGTGCAGAAACATCACCACGCTCCGGGGACTCGAGCCGTCCGCGACCTCTGAGGAGATCTACGCGGCGGCGCTGCAGTACGTGCGGAAGGTGACCGGCGTCGGCTCGCTGAGTGCGACCACGCGCGGCCCGATCGAGCGCGCGGCCATCGAGGTCGCGAAGATCACCGAACAACTGCTGGAGGAGATGCCGGCCCGCCGGACCCCGCCGCAGACGGTCCCACCACTGCGGCGACCCGAGGTCCGGGCGCGCCTCGGTCTCGACTAAGAGCCTTCCGCCATGGGGGAGGGGGCTCGTCCGGAGCGCCGGCACCAGGGGGTGGTGTTCGGTCTGATCGTGGCCGGTGTGCTGCTGTCACTGACCAGTGCGAACGCCGAGACCGAATTGTCCCGTCGTCGGCATGCGGCGTGTGACGGCGCGCTACCGCTACCGACGAGTGCGTTCGTGCTCAGCTTCATCGGAGTAGCCGTCGGGGCGGTCGCGTTGTACCTCCTGCTGCGCTGGTTCGGGCGCAGCCGGCAGACGATCGTGCTGATCCTGTTCTGGACCGCGGTCGCCGCTGTCGTGTCCGAGGTCTTCACCCTGGTGACGGTGTTCCAGCAGAGCCGTCCGATCTCGTCTCTCTGCATCGGCTAGTTGGTAGTGTCGCAACCGGGAAACGGTTACCTCTAGGGAGGGCTGTATGCGGTTCGCGATCAAGACCAGGCCGGAACACACCACCTGGCAGCAGATGCGGGACGTGTGGGTCGCGGCGGACGAGTTCGAGATCTTCGAGTCCGCCTGGCACTGGGATCACTTCTACCCGCTCAGCGGTGACATGCAGGGCCCGAACCTGGAGGCCTGGACCACGCTGGCCGCGCTGGCGCAGGCGACGTCGCGGATCCGGCTCGGCTGCCAGGTGACCGGGATGATCTACCGGCACCCCGCCGTACTGGCGAACATGGCGGCGACCACCGACATCATCAGCAACGGGCGGCTCGAGCTCGGCATCGGCGCCGGGTGGAACGAGATGGAGACCGCGGCGTACGGCATCGACCTCTACCCGTTGAAGGAGCGCTTCGACCGGTTCGACGAGGGCACCGAGGCGATGATCGCGCTGCTCACCGAGAAGGTCGCGAACTTCGACGGCAAGTACATCAAGCTCACCGAGGCGTACTGCAACCCGAAGCCGGTGCAGACACCGCACCCGCCGATCACCATCGGCGGTAAAGGCCCGAAGCGGACCCTCCGCGCAGTCGCCAGGTGGGCCCAGCAGTGGAACGTGATCGTCCCGAACCCCGAGGAGTGGAAGTCCCTCAAGGACGTCCTGGTCCAGCGCTGTGAAGAGGTCGGCCGCGACGTCGACGAGATCACCTGCTCGGTCAACGTCCGCATCGACCCGGACAGCCCGCTGGACAAGGCGGTCGCCGAGGCTGCGGCGTACGGCGAGGCCGGTGTCGACCTGGTCATCATGAACCTCCCGCTGGATGCGGGGCCGTCGGTCCTGGAGCCACTCGCGAAGGCGCTCGCGCCACTGGCCTAGATTTGCCCCGTGGACAGGGAGGAGTACGTCGAGGCGGTGCTGCGCGCGGTCGAGTCGATCCCGGAGGGCAGCGTCGCGACGTACGGCGACATCGCGGAGTACGTCGGACAGGGCGGGCCGCGTCAGGTCGGCGCGATCATGCGTGAGTACGGCGCGAGCGTGCCGTGGTGGCGGGTGATCCGCGCGTCCGGCGTGCCGGCGGACGAGGTCGGCGACGAGCAACTCCACCGGCTGCGGTCGGACGGAGTGCGGATCACCAACGGGCGCGTGAACCTCCGCGACGCCCGTTGGGATCCACAGGACTGATCCTTACTCGCCGTTCAGCGGCGTTCCCGCCTGCGAGGTGCGCAGGAAGTACACCGGGTCGTTGTACGTGCCCGGGACCTTGCCCAGGCTCTGGATGACGGTCGCCGTACCGTTGGCGTGACCAACGGCATAGAGGTACGCCGATCCGCTGTCCCGGTCGATCGCGGCGAGCAGGGTGCCCTGGGTGCCGCACTTCTCCGCGACGATCGCCTCGAAGCCCTGCCAGGTCGACGACCGGACGACCTTCACGACCGGCGTCAACGGTGAGCTGGTCGGGATGTGGATCGTGTACAGCGCGCCGGCCTTGGTGGTGGCCAGGAAGGTGTCGTACGTCGACGTCGTGCTGATCAACGTCATCGCCTTCACGGCCGAGAACCCGGCGAACGTGCCGAGCGGGTGGAACCCTTGGTCGTCGCGCTTCCAGCGCACCAGGGTGCCGTCGTCGCGCATCGCGTAGAAGTACTGCCGGGTCGGCGCGTCACCCTTCGGGTACGCCGCCCGCGCGATCGAGGTGTACGCGTTCATGTCCGTCATCGCCAGCCCGCGTCCCCACCAGGGCCCGCCCGGCACGTTGTTGATCACGGTGCTGTACAGCGTGTCGCCGTACAGGGCGTAGCCGCTGTCGGAGCTGCCGCCCTCGGGCTCGGGCTTGAACTCCCAGGTCGCGCTGGCCCTCGTCTCGCCGGCTTCGGCGATCTTCGGACCGACCCGGCGTTCGGTCGCGGCTGGCGGGCTCGCGGCGGACACCACCTGGTCGACATAGTTGCCGTCCGCGGTGATCGAGCCGAGATCCAGCGAGCAGATCGACTGGATCTTCGGGTTGGCCGTCTTCGGTCCGGCCGCGGTGGCAGTGGCGGCGCCGAAGCCCGCCATCAGAACAGCCGCCCCCAGGAGGGCGGCCGTGCGTCGCATCGTCCTCATTCGGTGCTCCTCGTAGTTGGTGTTGTTTCCGAGGAACTCGATGCACCCCGGACGCGGAAAGTTATGAACCGGCTACGTCGTCGTTGTCCGGTTTCCGGCTATCGCGATGGGGCCCGGGGTGCCACCGCACGGATTGTCGGTGGGGTCTGTTGAGATGGGGCGGTGGTCAGCAGACAGGGATCCCGGTATCGGTTGGTCCGGGAACAGCGGCGGAGCGCCGACGCGCCTGTCCTCGATGCCGACCAGCAAGCCGTGGTGGATCACCGGGGCGGACCGCTGCTCGTGCTCGCCGGACCGGGCACCGGGAAGACGACGACGTTGGTCGAGGCTGTTGTCGACCGGGTGCGCAATCGCGGGCTGAAGCCGGACGAGGTGCTCGTGCTGACGTTCGGGCGGAAGGCGGCGACCGAGCTTCGGGATCGCGTCACCGGCCGGCTCGGGCGGACGACGCGCGTGATGCCGTCGATGACGTTCCACTCTTTCTGCTACGCGCTGCTTCGACGGTTCACACCGGCCGACGCGTTCGACGTACCGCTGCGGTTGCCGTCCGGGCCGGAGCAGTCGTTGCGGTTGAGCGAGGCGTTGTCCGGCAGTCGTGAGGTCGGCGCGGTGCACTGGCCGGGCAGTCTGCATCCGGCGTTGAAGACGCGCGGGTTCACCGACGAGGTGCAGGCGGTGATCGGCAAGGCACGGCAGCTCGGCCTCGACCCGGAGGACCTGTCCGAGATCGGGCGGTCGGCGGAGCGGGCCGAGTGGGTCGCGGTCGGCGACTTCTTCGAGGAGTACCTGCAGGTGCTCGACGCCGAGCAGGTGCTGGACTACTCCGAGCTCATCCACCGCGCGGTGATCCTGGCCCAGCAGCCGTCGGTGCAGGCCAAGCTGCGGGCCGAGTTCAAAGCGGTCTTCGTCGACGAGTACCAGGACACCGATCCGGGGCAGACCAAGCTGTTGCAGGCGATCGCGGGCGACGGGCGGGACCTGGTCGTCGTCGGCGATCCGGACCAGTCGATCTACACGTTCCGCGGGGCCGAGGTGCGGGGCCTGCTCCGTTTCACCGACGAGTTCCGGACGCTCGACGGCGCGCCGGCCGCGCAGATCGCGTTGGGTACGACGCGACGCTTCGGGACGACGCTGCAGCGGGTGTCCCGCAATGTCGTCAACCGGCTCGGCGTGCCGGGGACGCTCGACCGGGAGACGTTCGAGCGGTTCCGCAATCCGGATGCCTCGTCGTGTGTGTTCGGTCCGGGCAAGGTCGAGGCGAACCTCTACTCCACCAGTGGCGCCGAGCTCGAGCACATCGCGGACCTGCTCCGGCGGGCGCATGTGCAGGACGGCATCGGCTGGCACGAGATGGCGGTGCTGGTCCGGTCCGGCAGCCGTTCGATCCCGCCGCTGCGACGTGCGCTGGCGGCAGCCGGGATCCCGGTGGATGTCGCGGGCGACGAGTTGCCGCTGTCGCGCGAGCCCGCCGTACGGCCGATGCTGCTGGCTTTGCGGGCGGTGGCCGATCCGGAGACCTTGACGGTTGACGTCGTACGGGCGCTTGCGCTGTCGCCACTGGGGGCGATGGATGCGGGGCAACTGCGGCGGCTGGCGCGTGTACTGCGGCGACGGGACCGGGATGCCGCGGGTGGTCAGCGGCTGCCACGCGCGTCGGACGAGCTGCTGCGGGACGCGCTGATGAATCCGCTGCTGCTCGACGAGGAGGCATCGCCGGCCGAGGCACGGTTCGCGGCGCTGGGCGAGAGGTTGCTCAAGGCAAGGAATATCGTGACCGCGGGCGCGGCGCCGGACGAGGTGATGTGGTCGCTGTGGTCCGAGTCGCCGTGGCTGCGCCGGTTGCGCGGACAGGCTGGGTCGGGCGGTGAGACCGCCCGGACCGCGAACCGGGACCTGGATTCCTTGTGCGCCCTGTTCGACGCGGCCGGGCGGGCGGAGGAACAGGTCGGATTCAAGGGCGTCTCGGCGTTCCTGTCGGAGCTGGAGTCGCTGGACATCGCGGCGGACAACCGGTTCGACGGGACGTACCGCGAGGCCGGCGTGCAGCTGATGACGGCGCACCGGTCGAAGGGGCTGCAGTGGCGGCTGGTCGTCGTCGCGTCGGTGCAGGAGGGGCAGTGGCCGGACCTGCGGCGGCGCGGCTCGCTGCTGGAGCCGGACCGGTTGGGGACCGACGGGCTGATCGATCCGTTGTCGGCGGGCGCGTTGCTCGCCGAGGAGAGACGGTTGTTCTACGTCGCGATCACCCGGGCCCGGGAGCGATTGATCGTGACGGCGGTGCAGGCGCCGGAGGCCGACGGCGACCAGCCGTCCCGATTCCTTGCCGAGCTCGATATTCCTTTGAAACTGGTCGCGGGACGACCGCGGCGGCCGTTGTCGTTGCCCGGCCTGGTCGCGGATCTCCGATGTGTGCTCGCGGATCCAGGGTCGTCGCCGGCGTTGAAGCGAGTGGCCGCGGATCGGCTGGCGCAGTTGGCCGATGCGGCGGACGACCGCGAGTATCCGTTGGTGCCGACGGCCGATCCTTCGCGGTGGTGGGGTGTGCGGGAGCGGACGCAGTCGGTGCGGCCGATCGCGGATCCCGAGCTGCCGGTGCCGTTGTCCGGGAGTGCGCTGACGACGATCGTGGACTGTCCGCTGCGATGGTTCCTGACCCGGCGGGCCGGTGGCGAGACGCCGAGTACGTCAGCGATCGGCTTCGGGATGGTGCTGCACACATTGGCCGATGCGGTGGCGACCGGCACGCTGCCGCCGTCCATCGACGAGCTCAACGGGTGGCTGGACAAGGTGTGGACGCAGCTCGACTTCGAGTCGGCGTGGATCTCGGACCGGGAGCGGGTCGAGGCGGAACAGGCGTTGCGGCGGTTCGTCGCGTGGCACCAGGGGCGGCCGGACCGGACGCTGGTGGGGACCGAGGTGGACTTCGACGTGCTGCTGCCGGACGAGGACAAGCCGGCGGTCCGCGTGAAGGGGCGGATGGACCGGGTCGAGAAGGATCCGGAGGGGACGGTCCGGGTCGTCGACCTGAAGACCGGCCGGACGATCCCGACCAAGCCGGCGCTGGCGCGGCATGTCCAGCTCGCGATCTACCAACGGGCGATCAACTCTCGCCAGTTGAAGAAGCTCGGCGAGGACGCGGTGGCTGGTGGCGCCGAGCTCGTCCAGCTGCGCCACGACGACAACGGCGGCTTCCCGAAAGTGCAGCACCAAGGCCCGTTGGAGGCTGACGACGACGGCCGCACCTGGCTCGACGAAGCCGTCGACGACGCCGAGTCGATGATCCGCACCGAGCAGTTCACCGCCCAACGCAACGACGGCTGCACCCGCTGCGAAGCCCGAGCCCTCTGCCCGATCCAGCCAGAGGGTCGGGAGATCGTCTGATGCCTGCGCCCAGCACCCCACACCACCCAACCTCGCCCACCCCCCGCCCCCCATCCACCACCCACCAACATCCCCGCCCCACCACCCACTGGCGGGGGCCTGAGACACCATCTGGGGGCTGGAGACCTGAAATAACCTGTCGCGGGTCCCGAGTTCCTGTCTCGGGTCGCCAGTTCTTGTCTCAGGTCCCCGGAGTGGGCGTGGCGGAGAGGAGGGCTGCTGATGACTGTGCGGCTCAGTTCGACTGCTGACCTGTGTGACCTGCTCGGGATCCCGTTCTCGGATCAGCAGTTGGCGGCGATCACGGCGCCGCTCGCGCCCGGCGTGATCGTCGCGGGTGCCGGGTCCGGGAAGACGACGGCCATGGCTGCGCGCGTGGTGTGGCTGATCTGCACGGGGCAGGTGAAGCCGGAGGAGGTTCTCGGGCTGACGTTCACGAAGAAGGCTGCCAACGAGCTCGATGTGCGGATCCGTGACGACCTGACGAAGGCCGGCGTCCTCGGATCGACGTTGCCGAAGGATGTGCATCCATTGCTGGCGGCGCATCTGCGGAGCAACATCCCCAACTGGGAGCCCGAGGAGCCGGGAGAGCCGGTTGTCTCGACGTACCACGCGTTTGCCGGCACGTTGATCGCCGAGCACGGGCTCCGGCTCGGCCTCGAGCCGGACTCGCGGGTGCTTGCCGACGCGACGCGCTTCCAGCTGGCAGGTCGGGTCGTACGGCGGTCTGCTGGGCCGATCCGGTTCGCGTCGCACCATGTGCCGACACTCGTGAACAGTCTGCTGTCGCTGGACGGCGAGCTTGCGGATCACCTGCTCCGCGCCGAGGACATCCGCGACCATGACGACGCCGTACGGCAGGAGGTCGCGGCTGTTCGGAAGCAGACGGTGGAGGTTCGCAAGCTCGCTGAGACCGCGTTGAAGCGCGGTGAGATCCTGCAGCTCGTCGAGGAGTACCAGGCCTACAAGGCAGAGCGCGGTGTGGTCGACTTCGCCGATCAGATGGCGCTCGGTGCGCGGCTCGCGGAGGAGTGCCCGGAGGTCGCGGCCGTCGAGCGCGCGCGGTACAAGGTGGTGCTGCTGGACGAGTATCAGGACACCTCGGTCTCGCAGCGCCGCATGCTGACCGCGCTCTTTGCCGCGGGTGACGGGCGTGGGCATCCGGTCACCGCAGTCGGCGATCCCTGCCAGGCGATCTACGGCTGGCGCGGTGCATCGGTCGCGAACCTCGACGAGTTCCCTGCGCACTTCCCGCAGTCGGACGGGTCGCCGGCCCAGCGGTATGTGCTGAGCGTCAACCGCCGCTGCGGCAGCCGCATACTCGCGGCCGCCAACCAGCACGCCGCCGAGCTCTACGAGCAGCATCCCGGCGTGATCCCGCTCGAGGCTCCGGACGACGCTCCGGAGGGTGCGATCACCGTCGGCCTCTTCGAGACGCGCTCGCAGGAGATCGAGTGGGTCGCCGACGCGATCGTCGCCGCGCACCGCACGACCAACCGCCGCTGGAAGGACATCGGCATCCTGATGCGGACGAACGTCGACCTCAGCGCGGTCCACGAAGCATTGATCACGCGCAAGGTCCCGGTCGAGGTCGTCGGTCTCGGCGGGCTGCTCGCGCTCCCGGAAGTCGTCGATGTCGTCGCCACCCTGCAGGCCGTCAACGACCTGACCGCGAACGCCGCGATGCTCCGCATCCTGACTGGCCCGCGTTACCGGATCGGCCACCGCGACCTCGCGCTGCTGGCCAACCGCGCCCGCGCGCTCGCCGACGCGGGCGACCGCCCGGCCGCCGACGACCTGGTCGCCGCCCTGGACGCGGCCGTCGCCGGGATGGACTCGACCGAGGTCATCTCCCTCGCCGAAGCGGTCGACGATCCGGGCCGGTCGGAGTACGCACCGGAGGCGTTGATCCGCTTCAAGGAACTCTCGACCGAGCTCCGCGAACTGCGCGCGCATGCAAGCGAGCCGCTGCTCGATCTGGTCCGCCGCGTGATCAGCACGATCGGCCTGGACGTCGAGCTGACCGCAACGCCTGACCACGTCGACGCCGGCCGCCGTGACCACCTCGCCGCATTTTTGGATGCCGTGGGCAACTTCGTCTCGACCGAGTCGGACGGTTCACTCGACGGCCTGCTCGCATACCTGGCCGCCGAGGAGGAGTACGCCGCGGGCCTCGACCTCGCCGTACCGAGCGAGGCGGACTCCGTGAAGCTGCTGACTACGCACCGGTCCAAGGGACTGGAGTGGCCGGTCGTGTTCGTGCCGACCCTGGTCTCGAAGGTGTTTCCGTCGGATCGCGGCCGGGACAAGTGGACGACGAATGCCAAGGTGCTGCCGTGGCCGCTGCGCGGTGACGCCGACACCCTGCCGGATATCCACGACTTGTCGAACGCCGGGCTGAAGGCGTTCGCCGACGAGTGCAAGGAGGTGAACGCGCTGGAGGAGCGGCGGCTCGGGTACGTCGCTTTCACCCGCGCTAAGGAGTTGCTGGTCGCGACCGGCCACTGGTGGGGTCCGACCCAGAAGCGCCCGCGCGGCCCGTCGTCGTACCTCTCGGTGCTGAAGAAGCACGCCGGGGAGCGGGTGATCGAGTGGGCGGAGCAGCCGGAGCTGACCGCGGAGAACCCGGAGCTCGCGGAGCAGACGCAGGCGCCGTGGCCGACGGCGTACGACCTGGAGTCGTACCAGCGCCGGCTCGACGCGGCGGCCCTGGTGCAGCTGTCGCGCGCGGAGGGCCCGTCGATCGAGGCCGAGGAGTCGTTGCTGCTCGACGAGCAGGCGACGGTCGCACGGTGGGACTCGGAGCTCGAGCGGTTGTTGTCCGAGGCAAGGGAAAGCAGGAGCCGCAAGGCGTATGACGTGACGCTGCCGGCCGCACTGTCCGCGACCCAGGTGATGCGGCTGGCGAAGGACCCGGACGGCCTGGCCGCCGAGCTGGCCCGCCCCATGCCCCGCAAACCCAACCGGGCGGCGCGGTTCGGCACCCGCTTCCACGCCTGGGTGGAGACCTACTTCGGACAGCAGCTCCTGCTCGACCCGGACGATCTCCCCGGTGCCGCGGACGAGGACATCGTCGACGACACCGACCTCACCGACCTGATGGACGCGTTCCGCGACGGCCCGTTCGGCGAAACCACACCGTACGAGATCGAAGCCCCGTTCGCGCTGGCCATCGACGGACGCGTGATCCGCGGCCGCATCGACGCCGTCTACCAGGTCGTTCGCGAGGACGGCTCCCGCGGCTACGACGTCATCGACTGGAAAACGCACCGCTCCGAAACCGCCGACCCACTCCAGCTAGCCATCTACCGGGTCGCCTGGTCCGAGCTGCTCAACATCCCCCTGTCCCAGATCACCGCCGCCTTCTACTACGTCCGCACCGGCGACATCGTCCGCCCGGAAAACCTCCCGGACAAGGCGGAGCTCGTGAGTCTGCTCAACGGATGAGACTGGGCCGTCACGCGGTGGCGGCCTCTTCAAGTGCAGTCACCAGGGCCGCGATCGCCGGTGGGTCGGGCGGTTCGCCGTACGTCGCGGCGTAGACGTGCCGACGCGAGTCCGGGATCTCGCTTGCGAAGATGCCGTCGACCTGATGGCTGCGGAGAGCGAGGCCGGGCATGGTCGTCACCCCGAGACCGGCCACGACGAGTGCCTGCATCACCACCATGTCGTCGGACGTGTAGCCGACCTTCGGTTCGTAGCCCTCCGCCGCGCACAGAGCAGTCAGGTGGCTGCGGCATCGATCGCAGCCGGCGATCCAGGTCGCGTCACCGAGCTCGGCGAGCGTGACCGGCCGGTCCTTCGACAGCAGATACACCGGGTCGTCCAGCAGGTGATGCAGTCGTACGCCGGCCGGCTCCGGCTCGGTCTCGTCGTACCGGAAGACGATCGCGACGTCGATCTTGCCGGTGCGCAGGAGCTCGAGGGCCTCCGGCGGATGCATGTCGGTGAGGCTCACCTCGAGATCCGGATGCTTGCCGGCCAGCGCCGCGACAGCCGCCGGTACGAGCGATCCGACCGCTGACGAGAACCCGGCGAGACGAACCCGTCCTACCCGCAGGCCGACGTGGGCGGCGAGCTCGGCGTCGACGGCGTCGATCCGGCCGATGATCTCCGCGGCCCGGGCGGCGAGCATCCGGCCGGCTTCGGTCAGCCGGATGCCCCGGCCGGCGCGCTGCAGCAACTGTGCGCCGGTCTCGGCCTCCAACCGGGACAGGTGATGAGTGACGGACGGCTGCGAATAGTGCAGTTCGCGTGCCGCGGCGGTGACCGATCCAAGGCGGGCGACGGCGTCGATGACGCGTAGCTTCGTGACATCGAGCATGTATCAAACCTGTCTATGGGTGAGGACGAAACTTGGCATTAGACGTTATGGGTTGAGGTGGCGCACGCTCAAGACATGACGACGACAACGACCTCCACCAGCACCCTGACAGACCTCGCCGCGGGCGTTCGTACCGCAATCGGCGAGCACGCCGACTGGCACGGCACCGCTCAGCTCGTGGCCGAGCAGCTGCGCCGCCACCTGCCGACTCCCGACGTACTGACGGCCGAGCAGCGGCTCGGATCGGCCGACCGGTACCGGAGTCACACCTTGCATGTCGAGCCCGACGGCTCGTTCTCGATCATCGCCCTGGTCTGGCGGCCGGGCCAGCTGACCCGGATCCACGATCACGTCACCTGGTGCGTGTTCGGAGTGATCCAGGGCGTCGAGCACGAGGACCTCTACGACACCGACCTCAACCTGATCGGCCAGAGCGACAACCATGTCGGCGACGTCAGCGGATTCGCCCCTCCCGGCGACATCCACCGAGTCAACAACACCGCCGGCAGCACCGCGATCTCCATCCACATCTACGGCACCGACGTAACCCGAATCGGCTCGAGCGCCCGCCGCTACTACAACTGACTCACCGCTCCCGAAGCAGCGCCGCCGGAACGATCTCCACAGGAAACGGCAACGTCGCCTCGAACACCTTCTCGCCAACCACAACCTCCCGCTCGACGTACACCCCATCCACGAGCTCGAGCACAGTCAGCTTCGTCTCCTCCACATCGAGTATCCAGTAAGCGGGGACACCAGCCCTCGCGTAGAGCACGGGCTTGAGAACCTGATCGACGGTGCGCGTCGTCGACACAACAACCTCAACAGCGAGCGCCAACTCCTCGACCCACCGCGTTGTGGAGTCCCCGCGCGGCAGCACCAGCAGATCGGGGACTAGCGCCAGCCGGTTGTCGGGCCGGAACTCCAGCGGCCCCGGCAAGACCTCGAGATGCTCAGGACAGGCTGACACCAACTGCATCATCAGTTCGCCGAGCGCTCGCTGATGAATCGCCGACGACATGTACGTCACCAGCAGCACCCCGTCGACAAGCTCGTAGCGCGGGCCTTCGTCTGGTGTCAGTTCCAGGTCGGCCACCGTGAATTCACCTGGTTCGATCGGTCTCATGCGCCGACTGTGAACCAGACAGATCCGCTGCGGCAGGGCACATCGGCATCTGCCCCGGGATGCCCTTCATCTGGTGAGGGTGGCTGGGCATAGGTCGACGGGGAAGGGGGTGGTGGTGTGGAAGGTTTCTTCGGCTTGGAGGACGGCTTGGCAGGTGTAGCCGGTGGGGGTCAGGGCGAGGATGGTCAGTTCTTGGGTGGTGGGGTCCAGGAGCCAGTACGACGGGACTTGGTGGGTTTCGTAGAGGGATCGCTTGAGGACTACGTCGGTGGTGCGGGTGGAGGGGGAGAGGACCTCGACGACGAGGGCGGGTGGCTGTGTGGCGGTGTAGTGGCGGGCGCAGACGAGGAGGTCAGGGCGAAGGGTGGTGTGGGGCGTGGGGCGGAAGGCGAGCGAGCCCACCGAGACCAGGAGGTCCGGTGGGCAGGCGTGTTTCAGCTGCACCATGAGCGCGATGACGGCCGCGTGGTGAGCGGGTGGTTGGGCGCCGGTGATGAGGAGACGACCGTCGACCACCTCGTACCGCCTGCCGTCCCGCGCAGGGGCGTCAGGCGGTACGAGGCCGTCGATTGAGGTTTGAAGCGTGGTCACGCCAACAGCTTGACCGATTTCGCCGTACCGCCGCGGAAGTTATCCACAGGTCAGCGGGTTCTCCAGGGTGCCGACGAACTGCAGGGAGCCGGCGACGTCGGTGAGGTCGACCATCTGCTGGTTGTTGCGCAGCTGCAGCCGGTTCAGGCAGGACAGCGCGAACTCAGGCGTGAAGATGTCGTACTTCGCGAAGGCCTCGGCCAACTCCGGTGTCGCGGATTGGTAGTCGCGCACCGCATCCGCCACCACCGACCAGAACTCGTCAGGCGTCAGCAGACCCTCGCGGTCGAGCAACGGCGACAGGAACCGGAAGATGCAGTCGAAGATGTCGGTGAAGATCGACAGCAGCTTCTCGTCGTCGGGGACCTCCGCGCGGACCCGCTCGGCGTCCGCGGGGATCGGCGTCGCCGGGCTGAGTACGGCGATCTCCTCGGCGATGTCCTTCATGATGACCCGGATCGGGATCGCGTCCCGCAGTACCAGGATCAGGTTCTCGCCGTGCGGCATGAACACCAGCTCGTACGCGTAGAAGCTGTGCAGCAACGGGATCAGGTACGCGTCGACGTACGCCCGCAACCAGTCCGCCGGCGCCAGCCCCGACGCCCGCACCAGCGCGGCCGCCAGTGACGACCCGTGTCGATCGACGTGCAGCAGCGACGCCATCGTGGCCAGCCGCTCACCGGGCTCCAGCGAAGGCATCGGGCTCTCCCGCCACAGCGCCGACAGCATCTTCCGGTACGGCGAAGTCTTGTCGGTGGCGTTCTCGTAGTAGCGGTTGTGGTACCCGGCCGCCGCGATCTCGCGCAACACGCTGAAGCCGTATCTCTTCAGGACAAGGTCGTTCGAGACCACCGAGTGGACCCAGTCGTTGATTGCCGGCGTCGCGGCCATGTACGACGGCGACAGCCCGCGCATGAACCCCATGTTGAGCACCGACAGCGCCGTCTTCACGTAGCACCGCGACGGCTGCGACCGGTTGAAGAACGTCCGGATCGACTGCTGCGGCTGATAGCTGTCGTCGGTCGATCCGAGGTGGATGATGTGTCGCTGCGCGATATCCGCCGCGAACGTGATCGAGGTCTTGTTCTCCCACTGCCACGGATGCACCGGCAGGTAGACGTACTCCGCAGGATCGGCGCCCACAGCAACGATCTCCCCGGCGAACCGCTGCAGAACCTCGTCTCCCAGCTCGGAACGCAACAGCTCGTCGTACGACAGCGTGCTGCTGTGCGCGACCGTGGTCCGGTCGCGACGAGTCGCGATCCAGGTCAGTTGCACCGGTGCACCGGTCTCCGGCGCAAAGGCGAGGTAGTCGCTCACCCCGAATCCGAGCCGCCCGTTGTTCGCGACGAAGCACGGATGGCCCTCGGTCATCGCTGCCTCGATCACCTGGAAGTCCGCGGTGACCAGGTCCGCCGCGGTCAGGTCCGGCTTCGACAACTTGTACGCCGCCGACGCCAGCGTGCTGCTGATCTCCTCGAGGTACACCGGCAGCATCTCCGCGCCGATCCCGAGCTGCTGGTGGAACGTCGTGATGAACTCGAGCGCATCGATCGGCCCGCCGTCGTCGCGGACGATGCTCGCGGCATCGATATCCCAATGATTCAAGGGATACAGCCGAGCACTGAACCGATAGCCGTCGACCGCAAACCCGTTGTCAACAGCAACGGGCGTGAGAATGCGTTCGTGCGCGAACTCGGCCAGCGCCTTCCGCACCAGGGCGCGGTTGACCACAGCCCAGACATCCGGGTTCAAGTGCGAGATCATCAGCCTGCCTCGTTCATCCGGTGTGCGTCGGCGTACTGGTCGCGGGTGCAGAAGCTCAGCCACGCCTGCTTGTCGGCCAGCTGTACGACGCTGTGCTTGCGGAACCCCATCCGCTCGTTGAGCGCCTGGATCTTGACGTTGCGTACGTCGGGCTCGACCACGACCCGATCGACCAGCGGATCGCTGAACAAGCTGTCCATGATCGTCTCGAACACCGCGGCCGTGAACCCGGTGATCGGCGTGACCGCAGGCCCGACCAGCACGTGCATGCCGATGTCGCCCGGCGCCACGTCGTACACCTTGCCGACGGCGTCGTACGCCGGCTCGTAGCGCTCCATCAAGAACGCGGGCCGGCCTTCGTGCTCACCGAGGAAGGCGCGGTGATGCGCGCTCTGCTCGATGCGGAGGTACTCCGCGTGGACATCGGAGACGGATGCTTCCAGGAGACCCCAGTACCGCGCGTAGGGCTGGGTGACCCAGCCGTGCAGCGTGGTCACGTCCTCGGTCAGGTCGAACGGCCGGAGGCTGAGGGTGCCGAGGCCGGCGACGAAGCGCCGGTACGTCGGCTCGGGCAGTGCTCTGGTCATGGCGGACTCTGCTTTCAAGGTGGGCGAGCCTGTTAGCTAAGGCTTACCTTACTAGATCTTCAACACCCCGAAGAATCGGGTCCGTATCCTGGCGGGCACCTCATCCGTCCAGACTGGTATGACCATGACCGACGCACTGGACCTTCCTCAGCTGAAGGCGACCCGGCAGGCGCGCAGGGAGTTCCTCGACCGCCTGGAGCCGCTGCGCTCCGACCTGTACAAGTACAGCCGCCGGCTGACCGGCAACGCGTTCGACGCAGAGGACCTCGTCCAGGAGTCGCTGGCGCGCGCTTTCACGCAGGCGGCGCAGGCGCACAGCCCGATCGCCAACCCGCGCGCCTGGCTGTTTCGGGTCGCCACCAACGCATACGTCGACAACTACCGCCGGCAGTCGCCCGTACTCGTCGACGCACCGGAGCAGGCCGCACCGGACGCGACCGACCCCGCGGAGCTCCGTGACGCCTGGGCTGAGCTCGTTGCGCTCCTCCCGCCGCAGGAGCGCGCCGCACTCGCACTGAAGGACCTGTTCGGCTTCACGCTCACCGAGGTCGCCGACGTCCTGCGGACCTCGGTCGGAGCGGTCAAAGCCGCACTCCACCGCGGTCGCGGCCGCCTGGCGGACCCGGAGCGCTCTTTGAAGACACGTGAAGCCCCGGACCGTCGCCTGTTGGATGCGGTCGCCGATGCGTTCACGGCGTACGACGTACCTCGGCTGACCGCACTGCTGCTCGCTGACGCGGACAGCGAGATTCTCGGCGTACTGACGGAGTACGGCGCCGACAACATCCGCCAGGGCTCGATCGAACACACTCTGGATCTGTCCAAGCCCTACCGCTACACGGCGGACGTTGTCGAGCTCTGGGGCGAGTCCGTGCTCGTGATCCACATCGTCCGCGACGGTCAGCGCGCCGTGAACGATCTGATGCGTCCGACCACCGAAGACGGCAAGGTGCGATCGATCCGCTGGTACTACTTCTCCCCGGACTTCCTCACCGAAGTAGCGGCCGCCCTCGGCGAGCCTGTCGAGCTCAACGGCCACCACTACTAAAGGCGGATACGCCAGGTAGCCCGCGCGGCGGATGTGCAGTGGCGACTGCTCTGCCTACGTTGGTGGCATGTTGATCGCCGAGGACCTGCTGCTGCTCATGTACGACGACGAGACCGGGAAGCCGATCACCGGGTCGCCAGGGCTGGACTTCGCGCTGGCCGGTGCGGTGCTGATCGAGCTCACGCTGCAGCACAAGCTCGACATCACCGGTCATGGAACGGGGGAGAAGCCCGGTCGGCTGAAGGTACTGGACGCGGCGCCGACCGGAGACCCGATCCTGGACGAGCGCCTGTCGTACGTGGTCAACAAACCGGGCAAGAAGCCGAAGGATCAGATCCGCCAGCTGTCGAAGCACCTGCGCGACCAGCTGCTCGCCCGGCTGGCGGAGCGCGGTGTCCTCCAGGCGGAAGAGGGCAGAGTGCTCGGTCTGTTCCCGGTGACTCGTTGGCCGGCCAAGGACGCACGGCATGAGGCTGAGGTGCGTGCACAGCTGGAGAGCGTGCTGAAGGTCGGTACGACGCCGGACGAGCGCACCGGTGCGCTGATCGCACTGCTGAGTGCGCTGAACGTCGTACCGAAGGTTGTTACCGACGCGGTGGACAAGCGGGCGCTGAAGCAGCGCGCCAAGGAGATCGCCGACTCGGACTGGGCCGCCGAGGCGGTCAAGAAGGCCGTCGCCGAGATGCAAGCAGCTGTGACCGCCGCCATCGTCGTCTCCGCGACAGCCGGAGCCTCATCCAGTAGCTAGCCGTGCCTTGATCTCCGGCTTGACCACCTTGCCGACCTTGGAGCGTGGCAGGTCGTGCCAGACGAGCACCTGCTTCGGCGCCTTCACACTGCCGATCCGTGCCTTCGCGAACGCGATCAGCTCCTCCGGTCCGACCAGACTGCCCGGCTGGAGCTGTACGACGGCAACGACCCGCTCGCCCCACTTCTCGTCCGGCTGTCCGACCACGGCGCAGTCCTGTACGTCGGTGTGCGCCATCAGGGCCTGCTCGACCTCGGTGGAGTACACGTTGAAGCCGCCGGTGATGATCATGTCCTTCGCCCGGTCGACGATGTACAGGTAGCTGTCGTCGTCCAGGTAGCCGATGTCACCGGTGTGGTGCCAGCCGTACGCCGCCGCCGCCGCGGTCGCATCGGGATTGCGGTAGTACCCGCGCATCACCAGCGAGCCGCGGACGACGATCTCACCTCGCTCGCCCGAGGGAAGGAGACCGCCGTCCGGGCTCATGATCGCCACCGTGACCAACGGTGACGGCCGCCCGGCCGACGACAGCCGGCTCCGCGCAATGTTGCCTGAGGCATCGAAATGCGCGGCGGGCGGCAGGATCGAGATCATCATCGGCGCCTCGGTCTGCCCGAACAGCTGCGCCATCACCGGACCGATCCGCTGCAGCGCCTCCTCCAGCCGGGCCACCGACATCGGCGCGGCGCCGTACCAGAAGCACCGCAACGACGACAGGTCCGTGGAGTCCAGCTCCGGCGCCGCCAGCACCATGTAGATCAGCGTCGGCGGCAAGAACGTGTGCGTCACCCCGTGTCGCGGTATCAGCTCCAGGAAGGCGTGTACGTCGGGAGCTCGCATGATCACGATCTCCCCGCCGGACGCGAGCACCGGGAAGCACAGCACCCCGGCCGCGTGCGTCAACGGCGCCAGCGCGAGGTAGACCGGCCGCTCGCCGAACGGGTACCCGATCAGCGTCAGCGCGGTCATCGTCTCGAGGTTGGCGTTGCCGAGCATCACTCCTTTCGGACGGCCCGTCGTACCGCCGGTGCCGACGATCATGGCCAGGTCGTCCGGATCGGTCAGATCGGGCGCCGGTTGGGACGCGCCCCCGCAGAACGCGTCCCAACCGACGATTCTCCGGCCGCTGGGGTGGGGGTCTGGGCCGGAGTCTGTGGGCTCCTCATCGAGGCACACGAAGGTGTGCACCTTCGGCAGTGAGTCCCGGATGCGGTCCACCAGGGGTGTGAACCCCGCCTGGTAGATCAGTACTTCGCAGTCGAACTGGTCGAGCAGCTCGCGGTTCTCCGCGGCCTCGTTGCGTGGATTGATCGGGCACCAGATCGCACCGGCCCGGCTGATTCCGAACACGCAGCTGAACGCGACCGGGTCGTTCGCGGACAGGATCGCGACCTTGCCACCTGGCTGTACGCCGACGGCCGCCAGCGCGCCGGCGATCCGGTACGACAGCTGCTGCACCTCGGCGTACGACAGTGTCACGCCGTCCGTGGTGAGGCAGGCCGCATCCGGGCCCAGCGAGGCGCCCTTGTCCAGATAGTCGACCAGTCGCAAGAGAACTCCTCTAGTGCTGCACAGTCAGCTGCGGCTCGGACACCAGCCCGAAGCTCCGCAGTACGCCGAGCAACTCGCGGTGACCGAACGCCTGGCAACCACTGGCGAAACCGACCCGCTTCGGAGGCGTCTGCAGCAGCGAGTACGCCGCGTACGCCTGCATCAGACCGGTCTGCTGGTAGTTGCTGTTGCCGTGGATGACACAGTGCGCCCGGCCGAGCGGACCGGAGGCGTGCACCGAGTCGAGAGTCTTGTTGACCCGTGGGTTCTCCCGTGGCGGCATCTCGTTCATCACCTGGCGAGCGGTGGCGGTCAACGCCTCGTTGCGCTCGTCCGGCGCCATGTCCTTCGTCGCCTCGAGTGCTGCCGCGACGATCTGCGGCACACCATTCATCAGTGCTGCGTTGAAGACACCGCCCTGCGCCTTGCAGTTGGCGACACGTGGATCGCGCTTGAACCACACCGGGTGCGACATACCGCCCCACGGCAGCGACAAAGCCAGCTCGTGCTGTCCGGGAACGACCAGCTGCACCAGGCCCTGGGTGGGGAACTCCGCGTACTGATTGTTCTCCAGGTAGTGCGCCTTCGACGTCGCAGCGTTCACCAGGATCGTGCGCGTGGAGGCGATCGTGGGGCTGCCGCCCCAGAACACGGCGATGTCCAGAGTGTCCAGCCCTGGCTGCTCGAGACACAGCTGCGCAGCGATCTCGCTGGTGGTGTACATCTGCGCGATGCCGGGCGCCAGCACCAGACCGGCCTCGGCGAACTGCGCACCGTACTTCTCGTCGCAGGTCATCAGCCAGTCCTGCTCACCGGTCGTGTCGGTGTAGTGCGCGCCCGCGGCCAGTGCTGCTTCTACTGCGGCCGGACCGAGCTCACTGAACGGTCCGACGGTGTTCAGGACGACAGAGGCGCCTTTGAACAGGTCGGTCAGCGCAGCGGTGTCGTGGTCGACCGTGGCGATCTCGTAGTCGGCCGTCTCGATACCCGGGACGTGCGCATCCATCGATGCTTTCAGCTTGGCCTCATCGCGGCCGGCGGCGACGAACGGGACGTGGTACTGCCGGAGGTACTCGCAGACCAGGCGGCCGGTGTAGCCGGAGGCGCCGTAGACGACGACAGGTTTGGCAGCCATCACATGCCCATTCCGCCGTCGACGGGCAGGCCGATGCCGGTGATGAACCGGGACTCGTCCGATGCCAGGAAGACGACCGCGTCGGCCATGTCCGCGACCTCGCCGAGCCGGCCGGCCGGTGTCAGGGCGATGACAGCGCCGACGGCGGCCTCGGGGGACTCGAACAGCCCGAGCTGCGCGCAGTCGTTGGCCAGGCCCATCCCCATCGCGGTCGGGACCAGACCGGGGTACAGGCAGTTCACGCGGACGCCGTAGCCGAGCTTGCCGGACTCCATCGCGGCGACCTTGGTGAGGCGGTCGACCGCGGACTTGGTCGCGGAGTAGACCGCGATCCCCGGGAACGCGATGGTCGCGGCGACCGACGCGATGTTGATGATCGCGCCGCCCTGACCGGCCAGGCCCTCGGGACGCATCGTGCGCAGACCCCACTTGATGCCGAGCGTGGTGCCGAGGACGTTGACCTCGAGCATCTTGCGGACGTCGTCGGCGGTGACCTCGGTGAGCAGGCTGGTGATCTCGATCCCCGCGTTGTTCACCAGGATGTCGAGGCCGCCCATGATGTCGTTGGCCGCGACGACCGCGTTCTCCCACTGGGCGTCGTCGGTGATGTCGTGCGCGACGAAGCCGTTACCCGCTCCGTACTCGCTGTCCAGCGCGTCGGCGACCTTCTCGCCGGCGTCCTTCTGCAGGTCGCTGATCACGACTTTCGCGCCGGCTGCCGCGAGGGCCTTCGCCATGCCTTCGCCCAGCCCCTGGGCGCCGCCGGTGACGAGGGCCTTGCGGCCGGAGAGATCGAGTGAACCCATCTGAAGCTCCTTTGCTCACAGGACGCGGTGGCTGTTTCACACTCTGGCCAGGTCTTTGACAGGCGTCAAGACTTTGTTTGACACTTGTCAAGAAATCTCCCCGCACCGGGACGCGCCTGGCCCGGGGCGGGGTACTCTGACGCAACGACCCGATGAGGAGAGGGCGGTGTGGCAGTGACGTCAGCGAGCGCGACCGAACCGGACCGACCAGCCCGCGTTTCCGGGATCGACAAGATCGAGCGCCGCCGGATCGCGCTGGCCGAGTCGGCGCTCAAGACCCTCGGCGAGCTCGGGTACGCACGGACCAGCCTGCGGGAGATCGCGAACAACTCCGAGTTCACCCACGGCGTCGTGCACTACTACTTCCGCGACAAGATCGACCTGATCAGCTACTGCGTGCGGTATTACAAGACCAAGTGCGCGCGGCGGTACGACGAAGTGGTCGAGACCGCGACGTCCGGGGACGAGCTGGTCACCGGGTTCCTGGGCAAGATGACCCAGACGCTGGTCGAAGAGACCCCGATGCACAAGCTCTGGTACGACCTGCGCGCGCAGAGCATGTTCGAGGAGCAGCTCCGCCCGGACGTCGAGGCCATCGACCAGCTGCTCGAAGAGATGATCTGGCGGATCCTCAGCCGGTACGGCGATCTCACCGCGACCACGCCGACCGTCGACGCGCCAACGGCGTACGCACTCGTCGACGGCCTGTTCGAGCAGGCCGTGGTCGGCTACGCCGCGAACCCGGAGAAGGCCCCGGACCTGCTGACGGATCGCATCCTGCAGGTCCTGCCCAAACTGCTCGCAGCGTAGCCGGACGACCTACTCGGCTCCGCAGTCCGCTTTGCAGAGCTTGTCGGTCAGCGTGAGGATCGCTCCGGGCTGGTCGGAGTCCACCTCGGTCGAGAACTCGACCGTCCAGTCACCGGCGGTCGTCTGCCCGGACGCCTTGCCCTGCTGCTGCTTCAGCCAGTCGGCGATCTGACCGCGTGGATTCACGTGAGCCAGCTCCAGCGCCTGCGGTGCGAAGTCGGACAGCTTCGTCGTCGCCTCCGCTGCGACGCCGCTGGCTTGCAGTGAGAGCACGGGCGGCCGCGGCTGCGTGCCGATGAGCACCTGGATCGACGTGACGCCTTGGACGCAGGTCTGATAGGCCTCGTCGGTGGTGCACGTGTAGCCCTTGCCGGAGAAGGCCGTGACGACCTGTGCGGCCGTGAGGTCCGGCAGCTTCTCCTCGGGACCTGACGACGACGCGCTGGTGCTGGTCCCCGGTGCAGTGGAGCTGCCGGCGCTGCTGGAGCTACCGGCGGCGTTCGGCTTGTCGTCGGACTTGCTGCCCGAGCAGGCCGCCGCACCGAGGGCGATCACGGCGCACGCCAGTACTGCGGCGCCGTACCGCGGGGTCAGACCGGCACCTCGATCGCCGCGTCGAGGGCGATGGTGATCATCTCCGAGAAGGTCGTCTGGCGCTCTTCCGCGCTCGTCTCCTCCTTGGTGATCAGGTGGTCCGACACCGTCATGATGCCGAGCGCCCGGCGACCGAACTTCGCCGCCAGCGTGTACAGCGCCGCCGCCTCCATCTCGATGCCGAGGACGCCGTACTCCGCGGTCCGCGCGACCAGGTCGGCGCGGTCGTTGTAGAACAGGTCGCCGGAGAACACCTGGCCGACGTGCACGTTCAGTCCGGCCGCCTCGGCCGCGTCCACCGCCGCGCGGAGCAGCTTGTAGTCCGCGGTCGGCGCGTAGTCGATGCCGTGGAAGCGCAGCTGGTTCATCTGCGAGTCGGTGCTCGCGGACATCGCCACGATCACGTCGCGGACCCGGACGGACTCGGTCAGCGCACCGCACGTCCCGACCCGGATCAGGGTCTGTACGTCGTACTCCGCGAACAGCTCGTTCGCGTAGATGGACGCGGACGGCTGGCCCATGCCGGAGCCCTGCACGGAGATCCGCTCACCCTTGTAGGTGCCGGTGAACCCGAACATGTTCCGGATCTCGGTGTAGCAGAACACGTCGTCCAGGTAGGTCTCCGCGATCCACTTGGCCCGCAGTGGGTCCCCCGGGAACAGCACCCGTGGTGCGATCTGCCCCTTCTCAGCGGCGATGTGAATACTCATGCGGGGATGCTCTCATGGTGCCGGGGTAGGTTGAGGCACGTGGCCTACTCCATTACTCCTGGTTCGCTAGCCCTGTCCCGATCGGTCCTGGACCGCGCCGCCGACCGCCGCCGTGACGACGGCTGGCTGGAGAAGGCGTGGGGTACGTCGGACACGCAGGTGGTCGCCGTCGTCGGTGACAAGGTCCAGGTGGTCGAGGACCGCTCCGCACTGCGGTTCGTGCCACCGGCCGAGGCGCCCGAGGGCATCCGGATCTTCCTGGGCATCGACCGGGAGTCCGGGGCCGGCATGACCGCCGAGGGCCGTGCTGTCTTCGGCGTGCTGGTCCAGGGTGAGGCAGACGAGTCGTACGGCGGCCTGCGCGAGCTGGGCGCCCTGCTGGACGACCGTGACGCCGGCATCGCGGTCAACGTGATCGGACTGTCCAACTGGCACGCCGTCCACACCCACTGCGCGAACTGCGGCGAGCACACCGAGGTGGTGGAGGCCGGCCACGTCCGGCGCTGCCCGAACTGCGGTCTGTCGCACTTCCCGCGCAGCGACCCGGCGATCATCGTGCTCGTCACCGACGACCAGGACCGCGCCCTGCTCGGCCGCAACGAGGCGTGGCCTGCCGGTCGGTACTCCACGCTGGCCGGTTTCGTCGAGCCGGGCGAGTCGCTGGAGGCCGCCGTACGGCGTGAGGTTCTCGAGGAGACCGGTGTGATCGTCGGCCCCGAGATCGAGTACGCCGGAAGCCAGCCGTGGCCGTTGCCGTCCAGCCTGATGCTCGGGTTCTACGCGAAGGCGACGGGCTTCGAGATCGACGTGGACCAGGACGAGATCGCCGAGGCCAAATGGTTCACCCGGGAAGACCTCCGTGCGCTGGTCGACGCCGGCACGATGGCCCTCCCGGGTGCGATCTCGATCTCCCGCCGCCTGATCGAAGGCTGGTACGGCGAGAGCCTCACCGGGAGCTGGTGATCACCGGCCCACGGTGGACCGCGCGGCCGCGACCCTGATCAGGACGCCCTCCCAGCGCTCGACCGAGCCCGCCTGCTCGAGCTCACGGAGCTTCCGGTCGACCGCGAGGACGTACGCCGCGTGACTCGGCCAGTCCGCCTTCGCGCTCGGCAGTGTGTCGGTCAGCGTGCAGCCGTAGGTCAGGAAGCGGTTCGACACGTGGCTGTCGATGTTCCCGGTCCAGACCGTCGGCCTGACGTCGGACTGCGGACACGAGTCCACCGGTGGGGTGTACGAGCCCAGGTTGGTCGGGTTGGTGAAGCCGTCCGGGCGCAGCAGCGTGTAGTAGGTGCCATCCGGTGTCTGCGTGAGCCGGTTGAGGCCGTGGTCGCGCAGGATGGTCGTGTGGCCGCTGAGGCTGTCCAGAACGAACAGTCGCCCACCGGTCACGCCGTACAGGTAGCCGTCCCGCCAGGACAGTGCGCCGTCCTGCGAGCCGGTGACTGCGCTGAAGACCGGCAGCAGGCGGAGCACCTCACCTGTCGACGGGCTGACGACGAAGACGATGCCGTCGGCCAGACCCCAGATGTTGCCGTCCGGTCCGTAGGTCAGCTCGTTGATGCTGGCCGCACCCGGCACCGGGACGATGTCGGTGAGCACTGCGCCCGTCGCCGGGTCCACCTTGATCAGGTGGGCCTCGGTGGCCTTCGGGTCGGTGCCTTGACCGCCTTCGATGCTGGAGCCGGCCCACACGTTCGCACCCGCGGGCAGGATGGAGGCGATCGTCTGGTCGGTCACCAGGTTGCGGTAGACGGTGTGGCTGCCTGTCGGTACGTCGTACACGGTCAGCGCGCCGCCGTACTCGCCGTACGCCGGCGTGGTGCCGACGTACACGTGGTTGCCGTCGGGGACCACCGAGACCGGCCTGTTCTGGTGGTCGCTGTCGACCAGGCTGAACAGTTCCTTCGGGTTGGTCGCGCTGTCCGGTTGCGCCGGATCCCAGAGCGACAAGCGGCCGTACGGGTAGATGCCGACGTACATCTTGCCGGTGCCGTCCCACGCCCAGCCCTCAACCTGGCCCTGCCGGGTGGTGACGGTGGACTTGCCGGTCGCCGGGTCGTAGATGGCCGTGGAGCCGTTCAGGTAGACGTTGACGAACACCTTCCCCGTGACGGGATCGGCCAGCTCGTGCATGAGCGGCGACGGCACGTACTGGAACGGTGAGCTCCACTGCGCCAGCGTCCCGTCCGCGGGGTTGTAGCGGAACGTCCCACCGGAGTAGTTACCGGCCAGGCCATAAAGCACGGGTACGCCGTTCTCGGTCACCCAGCCGTAGCCGATGGATGCACCACGCGTCAGCGTCCGCGGCGGCGAGACCGGACCGACCGTATTGGTGTCCAGGTCGTAATGCGTGAGGGCCAGGGTGTTGTTGGTGAAGTACACGCCACCTGGTCCGGCTGCGGAGACGCCACGCGCGGCGATGGGGTAGTCCATCACCTGCTGGCCGGTCGCCGCGTCGGTGTACTTGATCTGCTCACCGGTGACCGCATCGACCACCACGAGCCGGCTGCTGGCGTTCGCGAACACCTTGCCGCCGGCGTAGTCCAGATCGATGAAGTCCTTCGCCGTCGTACCCGGGGGAGTGATGTCCTCGACCGCCTTGGTGTCCACGTCGATGCGGAGCAGGCGGGCGTTCGGAGTGGAGACTCCGACGAACAGCTTGCGGTGGTCAGGGTCGTAGACCGTGGACCGCGCGTACTGCTGGACCGGGTCGAGTGAGCCGTAGTCGGTGACCTGTCCGGTCGACGGGTCGTACTTGAAGGCGTGCGCCGTCGGGTACGTCCCGGCGTACACGTTGCCGTCCGCGTCGGCGGTGAGGCCGTAGATCTGCGACTCACCCGGAATGGGCTGGCCGAGGTCGGTCACCTCACCGGTGACCGGGCTGTAGCGGTACAGGTGCGCGTACGGGTAGGTGCCGAGGTAGACGTCCCCGTTCGGCGTCACGACGATCGCCCAGCCGCCGGCGGCTCCCGGGAGCGGCACGGAGCGGACCAGCTCGTGGGTGTGCAGGTCCGCGACGTTGAGACGTGCGTTCTCCCCGGCGGGCACGGCGTACACGACGTCGCGTCCGTCGGGGGTGTGGCCGACCGCGCCCTCCATGACGGTCAGGGAGCTGACCGGCGAGCCGAGGTCCTTGATGACGTCGTCGGCCGGCGCGAACGACTTCGCCGGCGGGCCGAGCGGCCAGGTCTCGGACGGGAACGGATCAGGCAGCGGCGGCGCCGCTGCGGCGTGCAGTCCGCCGGTGGCGAGCAGACCGAGTGAGACGACAAGGGTCGTCAAGGCAGCGCGAAGGTGACGGCGCGAGAACATGGGCGGACTCCCTGCGACGTAGTTCATCGCAAGGTATAACGGTCATGACCGTAATGTCCATAACTCAGGCGATATGGCCTGAGCCGGGTTTTCAGGCGACGAGCTTCTCCGCGACCTGGGCGAGCGACGGGTTGGTCATCGCCGTGCCGTCGGGGAAGACCACGGTCGGGACCGTCTGGTTGCCGTTGTTGATCTTCTCGACCAGCTGAGCGGCCCCGGGGACCTGCTCGATGTCGACCTCGGTGAACTCGATGCCCGCGCGCTTGAGCTGGCCCTTGAGGCGGTGGCAGTAGCCGCACCACGGCGTCGAGTACATGGTGAAAGCAGCCATTTGGCTGACTCCTTGAGGCTGGGAGGGGTTTTGTCGGGCCGCCCGTCTAGGGTGGCCTTCGACGTATTCGAACCACGCAATAGGTGGTGCTGTTCCCGCATGTCTCAGCCCGTGAGCGACCTCACACGATCTGCCTCCGCCGAAGGCCTCCTGGAGGCTCTCGACCCGGAGCAGCGGGCCGTCGCGTCCACGTTGCACGGCCCGGTCGTGGTGATGGCCGGCGCCGGGACGGGCAAGACGCGGGCGATCACCCACCGGATCGCGTACGGCGTCCAGACCGGGACCTTCGACCCGGTGCGCGTGCTGGCGGTGACGTTCACCCAGCGAGCGGCGGGGGAGATGCGCGGGCGGCTCGCGCAGCTCGGCGTCCAGGGCGTGCAGGCTCGCACGTTCCACTCCGCCGCGCTCCGGCAGGCCCGCTTCTTCTGGCCCAAGGTGTACGGCGGGGAGCTGCCGCCGATCGCGGACCGGAAGTTTCCGCTGCTGACCGAGGCCGCGTCCCGCTGCCGGGTCCGGGTGGACACGCCCGCCCTGCGCGACCTGGCCGGTGAGGTCGAGTGGGCCAAGGTGAGCAACGTCCGGCCGGACGACTACGCGCGGCTGGCGCCCAAGTCGGCCCGCACGCTGGCCGCCTTCGACCCGGCGACGATCGCGCGCATCTTCGCGGCGTACGAGGACGTGAAGCTGGAGCGCGGGCGGATCGATCTCGAGGACGTGCTGCTCTGCGCGGTCGCGTTGCTCGCGGAGGACGAGCGGGTGGCCGCGGAGATCCGCCGGCAGTACCGGACGTTCGTAGTGGACGAGTACCAGGACGTGTCGCCGCTGCAGCAGAGTCTGCTCGACCTGTGGCTGGGCGGCCGGGAGGACGTCTGCGTGGTCGGTGATCCGGCGCAGACCATCTACTCGTGGGCCGGCGCCGAGCCGGAGAACCTGGTGCGCTTCGCGTCCAGGCACCCGTCGGCCACGGTGATCAAGCTGGTCCGGGACTACCGGTCGACGCCGCAGATCGTCGACGTGGCGAACAAGATCCTCGACGCGGCCGGCCCGACCGGTCTGCCCGGGCGGGTGACGCTGCGGTCGCAGAAGGAGGCCGGTCCGACGCCGGCCTACCGCGAGTACTCCGACGAGGTCGCGGAGGCGGACGCGGTGGCGCGGGCGGTCGTGAAGCTGCGCGACGACGGCATGGCGTTGCGCGACATCGCCGTACTGTTCCGGACCAATGCGCAGTCGGAGAACTTCGAGCAGGCCCTGGCCGAGCGGAAGATCCCGACCGTGCTGAAGGGGGCGGAGCGGTTCTTCGAGCGGGCCGAGATCCGCCAGGCCGCCGTGCTGCTGCGGGGGCAGGCCAAGGCGGGGGATCTGTCCGACGACCTGGTGACCACGGTGACCGGCGTGCTCGGCGGGGCCGGGTGGACGCCGGAGCCGCCGACCGGCACCGGGGCGGTCCGGGACCGGTGGGAGTCGTTGAGCGCGCTGGTGACGATGACCTCCGACTTCGCCGCCGCCAACCCGGAGGCGAGGCTGCCCGAGCTGATGGCGGAGCTGGACCGGCGGGCGTCGATCCAGCACGCGCCGCTGGCGGAGGGGGTCACGCTGGCGACGCTGCACGCGGCCAAGGGGCTGGAGTGGGAGTGTGTCTTCATCGTCGGGGCGCATGAGGGGACTCTGCCGATCACGTACGCCCAGACGCCGGCGCAGGTAGAAGAGGAGCGGCGGCTGTTCTATGTGGGGGTGACGCGGGCCAAGCAGCAGCTGTCCGTCAGTTGGTCCACGTCGCGCTCACCGGGCGGGCGCGGGACCCGCGGTCCGACCCGCTTCCTCGACCCGATCGGCGTCCGTACGGCGCGGACCGAGTGGACCCCGTCGTCCCCCACCAGCTTCGAGCGCCCGTCGAGCGCCCCGCGCTCCAGCCGCCCGATCCCGAAGTGCCGGGTCTGCGGCCGCGGCCTGCTCGATCCGGGCGCCCGCAAGCTCGGCCGCTGCGAGGACTGCCCGTCCAACATCGACCAGAAGCTGTACGACGCCCTGATCGAGTGGCGCACCGAGCAGGCCGAGTCGGAGCGCATGCCGGCCTTCGTGATCCTCACCGACGCGACGCTGACGGCCATCGCCGAGACCCGCCCGGCCGACGCCCAGGCGCTCCGCCAGATCCCTGGCATCGGCCACACGAAGCTGGCCAAGTACGGCGAGCACATCCTCGTCCTCTGCACCCGCTGATCTGCCCCTTCGGGCAGGTGCCCGGAGAAATCTGTTGCCAGGCACGGGATCCAGGGCGCACTCTGGAAGACGTGCCGCGTTCTGCTCCCGGCAGACGTGGCAGTTAGATGACAGAGGCAACGATCCCGGAGCGTGCGGATGGCGACCCGGAGCGTGCCGGAAGCCTGTTGCAGCAGCCACATTCGGCCGCCGCGGCGGCAACTTCCGGCCAACTTCGCAAACTGGCGATAAATAGTTTGCGGGCTCCGACGCGGACGGCGTACTGTTCTTTCTGCGGTCGAAGCCTGGCCGAAAACTTCAAACAACCATAGCGATCGAGCTAACCGCCCGCTTCGCCACAACGAGAGGAGGTGCCCTGGAAATGATCACCAACACGGTTAAGAAGCCGTTCAGCGACGCTGTAGCGCTGCCGTGCGCCCCGATTCAGGGTGCCTCGCCGCGACCGCACGTCGCGACCGTTGTGCTCATGGCCTCCGGCTTTGCCCAGATCACGGGCGGAGCTGTCGGCGATGTGAAGTTCGGCGGTTCGGGTTCTCGAGCATGGAGTCCACCGGTCTGACAAGCGTCAGAGCCGGCACCTCCAGGCCGCGGAACCCACCAAAGGGTCCCGCGGCCCTTTTGTTTGTCCACAGATTTGGTGATTACCAACCGGTAGTCATCACCGACGACAAGAGACCAGCATCCAAAAGTCACTGGGAGGTGACCGGAATGAGCGTTAGCTTCCTCGATGTCTTCACCGAGGTTGCAACGTCGCAGGACCTGCCCTGTCGGTCCTACGCGCCAGAACTCTTCTTCGCCGAATCGCCGGCGGACGTCGAGTACGCAAAGTCTCTCTGCACGACCTGCCCGCTGAAGGCCGAGTGCCTGGCCGGAGCGCTCGAGCGTTCCGAGCCGTGGGGAGTGTGGGGTGGCGAGCTGTTCGTCCAAGGTGTGGTGGTTCCGCGCAAGCGGCCCCGTGGGCGTCCCCGCAAGAGCGACACCGTTACCGCAGCCTGAACGACACCCAACCATCCGAAACGAGACCGAACGATGACCAACCAGACTTCACACAGGAGCTCCGAAATGCATTTACTGAACGAAGATCTCGCCCGTGCTCACTGTCGGGCTTCACTGAAGGCCGCAGAGCAGAACCGGCGCTTCCGCCTCGCTCACCAGATCGAGAAGGCGCAGAAGCAGGCCGAGCGGGCAGGCAAGCGAGCTGAGAGGGCCAGCGCACGCGCGCGCCTCGCACTCGCCCGCCTCGTCTGATCCACCCAGCAGCGCAGCCTGACCAGCTGAACAACTGAGGGGCGGCACCCAAAGGGGGTGCCGCCCCTCAGCATTCCTGCAGCAACGCCTGCTGGAGCCCGACCAGCGTGATCCCGCTGACGATCTCGTGCCGCGCGATCATCCCCGGTACGTCGGCCAGCGGGATCCACTCGATCCGGTCCGACTCGTTCCGCTCCGTCGGCTCCCCGATCCGTACCGCGTTGTGCACCCGGAACACGTAGTGCCGGGAGTCCATGATCCCGGCGGCCGGCTCGGACCGGATGAGCTCGGTGAGCCCGTCGGCCCGCCACCCGGTCTCCTCCTCGAGCTCGCGCGCCGCCGCGGCCTCCGGACTCTCGCCGGCCTCGATGATCCCCATCGGGAGCTCCCAGGCCCACGTGTCGGTCAGGAACCGGTGCCGCCACATCAGCAGCACGTGCTCGTCCCGGATCACGACCGCGGCGGCGATGTCCTTCAGCCGGACCGCGTGGTAGTCGAACCGCTCGCCATCAGGTTGCTCGACGTCCAGCCGCCGTACGCTCAGCCATCGATTGCCCCAGACCTCGGCCTCACCGTGAATCACCCATCGCACCCGGTGCAGACTAGTGCCATGGCAAGAGCTACCTGTGCGTTGTGTGATCAGCAGGCGGAGTCGGAGGACGTGCCGCTGACCTGGATGACCTCGGTCGAGGACGGCCGCAAGCTGCTGTACTGCGACCGGTGTGCCCGGGAGAACGTCCGCAGTATCGAGGGGAAGCTCGACTCGGTCTACTGGTGAGTCAGTACTGATCGGGGACCCGCATCGCGGGTCCGCCGACGTGCAGGCCGAGCTGCTCGGCGCGCCCCTTCGGCTCCTCCCACACCTCCTGCCGGCCGAGGACGGTCAGATCGAGGTAGCGGTAGCAGTTGTGGAAGTCCTCGATGCCGCGGCCGAAGGTCGAGTACGTGTGGAACACCTCGTCGTCGACCCGAAGGAACGTGCTGATCCCCGGCAGCTCCTCGCCGTTCATCTCGTCGGTCCAGGGCCCGCCTGACCACGGCGTACCCTTCTCGTTCGCCAGCTGCTCCTGCGAGCGGAAGTGCAGCAGCACCGGCGCGACCCGGTCGTCCAGCGTGGCGTGGAAGTCGTAGTTGAAGTCGCTCCCGTACGACGAGTACCACGGGAACGTCCAGCCCAGCCGCTCCCTGAACGCCGCGATCTTCGGGTACGGCGCCAGCGACACGGCGACGAGCGACGTGTTGCGCACGTGCAGCTGGCGGAGGTTGCCGATCTCGTCGGCGGCGGACGAGCAGCTCGGGCACCCCTCGTCCCAGTCCGGGCCGAACATGAAGTGGTGGACGACCAGCTGGTCCCGCCCGTCGAACAGGTCGAGCAGCCCGACCTCACCGTCCGGTCCCGCGAACACGTACGGCTTGTCCATCCGCACCATCGGCAGCCGTCGCCGTTCGGCGTTCAGGCGGTCGCGCGCTCGTGTGACCTCCTTCTCCAGCCGGAGGAGCTCCAGACGGGCCGCCAGCCACTCCTCCGCCGGCACGACCTCGGGCAGGTTTCCGAAGTTGGTCATCGTTCGAAGATAGTCCCGGCCGGTGTCGATCCCGGAACACTTCGTCCGACGCAGAAGTGACAACACTCCTGCGGAAGGACCTGGATCATGACCATCGAGGCCGACATGGTGACGACCACCAGACGACAGTGGATCGCGCTGGGCGTCCTGTGCCTCGCCACGCTGCTGGTGTCGCTGGACCTGTTCGTGATGCTGCTGGCAGTGCCTGCGGTGACTGAAGCACTCGGTGCCACCAGCAGTCAGCAGCTGTGGATCCTGGACGTCTACGGGTTCATGGTGGCCGGCCTGATGATCACGATGGGCAACCTCGGTGACCGGCTCGGCCGCCGTCGGCTGCTGCTGATCGCGGCTGCTCTGTTCGGGGTCGCCTCGATCGTGGCGGCGTACTCGGTGAGCCCTGGCATGCTGATCGGGGCTCGCGCAGCGCTCGGCATCGCCGGTGCGGCCATCGCGCCGTGCACGCTGTCGCTGATCTCCACGTTGTTCCCGGACGAGCGGCAGCGGGCCACCGCGCTGGGCGTCTGGGCGGGCTGCTTCACGGTCGGCGCGGTCGTCGGTCCGATCGTCGGCGGCATCCTGCTGAACCACTTCTGGTGGGGCTCGGCGTTCCTGATCGGCGTACCGGCGATGGTCGTGCTGCTCGTGGTGGGGCCGTTCCTGCTGCCGGAGTACCGGAACGAGCGGGCCGGGCGGATCGACGTACCGAGTGTGCTGCTGTCGCTGGCCGCGATCCTGCCGGCGATCCACGGGCTGAAGCACCTGGCCGCGCACGGTGCCGGCGTACAGTCCGTCGGCGCGCTGGTGATCGGTGGAGTGTTCGGCTGGATCTTCGTACGGCGGCAGCGTCGCCTGGACGACCCGCTCGTCGACGTACAGCTGTTCACGCGGCGGACGTTCAGCGTGACCCTCGGCAGCATGCTGGCGTTCTCGATGCTGTCCGGCGGCGTGATGGTGTTCGTCGCGCAGTACTTCCAGCTGGTCCAGGGGATGACCCCGCTGGCCGCCGGTCTCGCCCTGGTCCCGGGGATGCTGACGACGACCGTCGCCTTCCAGGTGGCGCCCCGGCTGGCCCGGCGGATCCGGCCGAGCGTGCTGATTCCGGCCGGGATCGCGTTCACGGTCGCCGGGATGATCATGATGTCGCTCGCCACGTCCACGACGCTGCTGGTGGTCGCCTTCGCCATCCAGTGCGTCGGCCCGGCGCCGCTCGTCACGCTGGGGACGAACCTGGTGATCGGCTCGGTCCCGCCGGAGAAGGCCGGTTCGGCGGGTGCGCTGACGCAGCCCAGCAACGAGTTCGGCTACTCGCTGGGCATCGCGGTCCTCGGCAGTGTGGTGACTGCGGTGTACCGCAGCCAGATGGATGGTCGCGGCGGCAACTCGCTGGGCGAGGCGATCACCCAGGGTGCCTCCGGTGACCTCCTGGATCAGGCGCGTGAGGCCTTCACCAGCGGTCTCCACCTCGCCGCGGGTATCACTGCCGTGGCGCTGGCGGCCGTCGCGGTCCTGCTGGCCGTGACGCTGCGCGCGGTCCCGGCCCTCAGCCGTCGGTGAAGCCGGGCAGGAGCTCCTCCAGCACCGAGCGGAACGGGGCTTCGGCCTCGAGCTGTGAGAGGACTGCCATGCCGCCGATCCAGACCCGGTGGATCAGCAGGTACGACGGTGGCATGTTGAGGCGGAGTGCGAGCGACGCGTTGGGCGACCGGAAGTCGCCGGTCCGGTTCGCCTGCGTGCGCATCCAGGCCCGGCTGAACTGGAAGGTCTCGTCCCGGGCCGGCTCCGCGAACGGCGCCAGGTAGTCCATCAGCTGCTCCGGGTCGATCTCCATCCGCGGCTTGATGAAGCCTTCGGCCTTGAGACCGTCCCGAACCGCCTCGCCGTCGCCCTTGAGCGAGATCCGGAGCAGCCGGCCGATCGCCGGCGGCAGGCCGTCCGGGAGCCGTGCGCACAGGCCGAAGTCGACCACGCCCAGCCGGCCGTCGGCCATCACCCGGAAGTTCCCCGGATGCGGGTCCGAGTGCAGCAGACCGGCGTACTTCGGGCCGCTGAACATGAACCGGACGTACTTCAGCCCGATCGCGTCCCGCTCCTCTTGTGTGCCCTCGGTGATGTACGACGACAGCGGGCGGCCCTCGATCCACTCGGACACGATGACCGTGGGGGAGTGCTTGATGACCCGCGGTACGACGAACTCCGGGTGGTCCTTGAAGGCGTCGGCGTACTGCTGCTGGGCCTGCGCCTCGCGGTCGTAGTCGAGCTCCTCGCCGATCCGCTCCTGGAGCTCGGCGACGAGCGGCTTCACCTCGAGACCGGGGACGATCGCGCCGATGGTCCGGGCGAACCGGCCCAGCTGGCGGAGGTCCGAGCGGAGCGCCTCGGCGGCGCCCGGGTACTGCAGTTTGACCGCGACCTCGCGGCCGTCCTTGAGCCGGCCGCGGTGCACCTGGCCGATCGACGCGGCCGCCGCGGGCTTGTCGTCGAACTCCTCGAACCGGTCCCGCCAGCGCTTGCCGAGCTCGCGCGACAAGATCGTGTGCACGGTCGAGGCCGGCATCGGCGGAGCGGAGTCCTGCAACTTGGTCAGGGTGGCCCGGTACGGCGCCGCGAGCTCCTCGGGCATCGCGGACTCCATCAGGCTCAGCATCTGCCCGAACTTCATCGCGCCGCCCTTGAGCTCACCCAGGACGGCGAACAACTGATCGGCCGTCCGGCGCTGGAACTCGGCGTACACGGCCTCGGCCGGCGCACCGCCGATGCGCTTGCCCAGGCCGACCGTCGCCCGCCCGGCGACACCGAGCGGCAGGCTGGCAAGTTTCGCGGTCCGGCTCAGCGCCTTGCGAGGAAGGTCCGACACGATCCCATTCTGTCCGGTCGCCCAAGCCGGTACGACGGAGGGGCGGTGCCCGGCACAGACATCGTGCCGGGCACCGCCCCTACGACTTGGTGCGTCAGGCCTTGCCGAGGATCCGGTTCAGGTTCGTACCGCACTCGGGGCACTTGGCCTTGGCCATGCGCGTGCCCTTGTCGTTGACCTTGACCTCGCCGTCGGCGGTGCGCTTGGCCTTGCACTTGACGCAGTAGAACTCGCCGCTCCAGGTCTCTGCCATGAGGGCCATCTCCTTGCTTAAATCCAGCCCGGGGTCTCGCCCCGGGCAGTCGTTGGATGCTAACGGCAGACCGTCCTGCCGTAGGCCGTTCGGCCCAGTCGGGATTCACCCTACGGCCTCCTGGCTCAGGCTCAAGCGCACCTCGGGGTCCGCGCGCCGCCGGAATCCCCCGAGGAAAGCCTTTACCGAAACTTTCGCCCGCACGGAACAGGCTCCCGGTGATCCGCCTCCGGAGCAGCTCGGCTTCCCCTCCGAGCGGCCCCGGAGGCGGTCCGGGAGCCTGTTGCAGATGACGCTAAGAGGCGACGGCCGTACAGGCAAGCCCGCGTTGTCCACCCCTGTGGATAACTCTGTGCGCAACCTGTGGGACGCGCCGGTCGACACTGTGGACGGGCGGGGGAACAGGATGTGAACAACACTGGTCAGCGGGTTCAAGATCTGGCGTCTGACCTGCGGAAACATCGATGCACAGGATGTGGACCGAAGAAAGTTGTCGGATTCGGGGGGTACATTTTTGAGCCATGGCCGACTCCCCACCGCGCCCGATCCCGCCGTACGTGGATATCCGTCGCAGCAAGCGCCGCAAGCGGACTGTCAGCGCGTACCGGGACGGTGAGCGTGTCGTCGTGCTGATGCCCGACCGGCTGTCCGCCGTCGAGGAGGCGCGCTGGGTCGAGACCATGCTGGCGCGGCTCGAGAAGCAGCGCAGCCGATCGCGCGTGTCGGACGAAAAATTGTTGGCCAGAGCACACGAACTCGCGTGTCGCCACCTCCCAGAAGTGCCCGAACCTGCGTCGGTGAGGTGGGTTTCGAACCAAAACAGACGATGGGGGTCGTGCACGCCGGCCGACCGATCGATCCGGTTGTCCACCCGGCTGCAGTCGATGCCGGGGTGGGTCGTCGACTACGTGCTGGTCCACGAGCTGGCCCATCTGATCGAGCCGACCCACAACGCCACCTTCTGGGACCTGGTCCACCGCTACCCCAAAGCTGAGCGTGCCGAGGGGTATCTGGAGGGTGTTTCGGCCGCCTCCTCGCTCGACCTCGAGGACTTCTGAGGTCCGATCACCCTGGCCCGTAGGGCGTACGGGAAAGGGTGGGGTAGGGCTAGCCCCAGGGTGCACTGGGTGGCTTCCTCCATGGCCGCGACCTGTCCCGTCCAGCCAGGCTTTGACCCGTAGCCAGCGCCACGCCAGGGAGCGCTGGGTGGGGTGCCCGAGGGGGCGCAGAGGGGCAGGGAAGCATGGCCAGGGGACAGATCACGGTGCGGGCAGCGCGCTGGAGCGCCACCCATCCGTGGCGGGCGATCGCGATGTGGGTTGTCGTCGTGGTGGCGTGTTTCGCGCTCGGCTCGATCACCGGCACCAAGGAGTCGAAGAACGAGGGCGACATCGGTGAGGTGACCCGGGCGGACAACATCGTCAAGTCCGGCAACTTCGACGACCCGGACGTGGAGAGCGTGCTGATCACGGCGCCGTCCGGACAGCTCGACCAGACCGCGGCGACCAAGGCCGCCGGCGTGGTGATCCAGCGCATGCGCGCCCTCGGTGGGGTCGCGGAGGTCGCGCAGCCGATGCCGTCGCCGAAGAAGGACGCGGTGATCGTCAGGGTCACCCTCAAGGACGGTGACGGTGATGACCGGGTTCAGCCGCTGCTCGACACGACCGCCCAGGTCCAGCAGCAGTATCCGGACCTCCGGATCGAAGAGGTCGGTGGACTGTCCATCGACAAGGCGCTCAACGAGACACTGGGCAAGGACTTCAAGCGGGCGGAGATGTTCAGCCTGCCGGTGACGCTGGCGATCCTGCTGATCGCGTTCGGCGCACTGATCGCCGCATCGGTACCGCTGCTGCTCGCGCTGTCCGCAGTCGCCGCAGCCATCGGCTTGGCGGCCGCGGCTTCGCAACTCGTGCCCGCGGTCGACGCGGTCAACAGCGTCATCCTGCTGATCGGTATGGCGGTCGGCGTCGACTACTCACTGTTCTATCTCCGCCGTGAACGCGAAGAGCGCGCCAAGGGCCGCGGCCACGTCGACGCGGTCGAGATCGCCGCGGCGACCTCCGGACACGCGGTCGTCGTCTCGGGTACGGCGGTCATCATCTCGATGGCAGGACTGTTCCTGGCCCGCGACGCGGTGTTCTCGTCCTTCGCGGTCGGTTCGATCCTGGTCGTCGCGGTGGCCGTCGTCGGTTCGCTCACCGTGCTGCCCGCCGTACTGGCGAAGCTCGGCCGGTGGGTCGATCGGCCGCGGATCCCGTTCGTGTGGCGGTTGACGGCATCCAAGGGTCAGCCGCGGTTCTGGCCGACCGTGCTGAAGCCGGCACTGAAGCACCCGATCGCCACGCTGCTCGTCGCCGTCACCGCGTTGCTCGCGGTCGCGTCGCCGGCGCTGGGGATGCAGCTGAAGTTCCCGGGCACCGAGGACCTGCCGCGGACGACGTCGGTGATGAAGGCGTACGACCGGCTGACCTCGGCGTTCCCGAGCACCGGCACCAGCCACGAGATCGCTGTCCGGGCGCCCGCCAACCAGCAGCCGGCGGTCAAGGCCGCACTGGCCGAGCTGATGCAGCGCACGAAGGACGACAAGTTGTTCGCGTCGGACGGTCTCGAGGAGCCGCGATTCTCCAAGGACGGCACGGTGACGACGCTCGAGGTCGCCACGCCGTACGAGGGCGGCAGCCAGCAGGCGCGGGACTCGCTGACCAAGCTGCGCAAGGACCTGATGCCGGAGACTGTCGGCAAGGTGCCCGGCGTCGAGTACGCCGTCGGCGGGTTCGTGGCCGCGGACGTCGACTACGCGGCGCACACCCGGGACAAGCTGCCGCTGGTGATCGGGTTCGTCCTGCTGCTGACGATGATCGTGATGATGGTGACGTTCCGCTCGGTGGTCGTCGCGGTCACCGCGATCGGGCTGAACCTGCTGAGCGCGGGAGCGGCGTACGGCGTCGTCACCGCGGTCTTCCAGAACACCTGGGCCGAGGGGTTGCTGCACTTCCGGTCGAACGGCGCGGTCGTCAGTTGGCTGCCACTGTTCCTCTTCGTGGTGCTGTTCGGTCTGTCGATGGACTACCACGTGTTCGTGGTCAGCCGGATCCGCGAGGCGGTACTGCGGGGCGTGCCGACCAGGCAGGCGGTGGCCGAGGGCATCACCGGTTCGGCCGGTGTGGTGACCAGCGCGGCGGCAGTGATGATCGGGGTGTTCGCGGTCTTCGCGACGCTGAGCACGCTGGACATGAAGCAACTCGGTGTCGGTCTGGCCGTCGCGATCCTGATCGACGCGACGATCATCCGGGCGGTCGTCCTGCCGAGCGTGATGATCCTGCTCGGCGACGCCAACTGGTGGGCCCCGAAGTGGCTCCGCCCCAAGCCCGCCAAGCACGCCGCCACCCCGCCCGCCCCGGAGGAGGAGCGCGAACTCACCCCGGTCGGCTGACCTCGTCCCGGCGCCCCACCCGAAATCCATTCGGGCGGGGCGCCTGCCGATGCGCAAGCCAGTTGCAGGTTGTTGCAAGTTGCTTGCCCGCGGTGAGCGGGGTGGGAAAGGATTCTCGCAGTCGGGGCACGAGGCTGGGGGAATGTTCCATGGACGCGCAGGTGCTGGCTGCACAGCAGTGGTTGAACGCGACGTACGGCGGGGTGGCCGGGTGGGTTCCGTTGGAGGAGGACGGCAACACCGGTTGGTCCGTGATGTACGGACTGCGGCGCGGCCTGCAGACCGAGCTGGGGATCTCGCCGGTCACCTCGGGGTTCGGACCGGCCACGACGGCGGCGTACAACGCGCAGATCGGGCGGATCGACGACGCGACGACGTCGGTGAATCTGCTGAAGCTGCTCAGCGCGGCCTTGTGGTGCAAGGGATATCCGGGACTATGGGCCGGCGCCGCGGTCAGCTTCGCCAACCTCAGCGTCTCGGTCGGCAGCGTGCGCGAGGATCTTGGACTGGGCTCGGCGAACCCGTCCGTCGACGTGAAGCTGATGGCCTCGCTGCTCACGATGGACGCCTACGTCAAACTCGGGCCGGGCACGACGCAGGTGCGCGACGTGCAGCGCTGGCTGAACGCGACGTACGTCGGTCGCAGGGACTTCGCGCTGGTGCCGTGCGACGGGATCTATTCGCGCGCGGTGCAGACCGCGACGACGTACGGACTGCAGTACGAGATCGGGATGGCCGACGGTACGGCGAACGGCAACTTCGGGCCAGGCGCCCGGGACGGGATCCGTACCCAGGCGACCGTGTCCGAGGGAACGACAGATGGCTCGAAGCGATTCGTCCGGCTGTACCAAGCGGTACTGCGCTTCAACCGGTACGACAGCCCGTTCAGTGGAAACTTCGACGGCGAGACCGCGCAATTGACCAGGGACTTTCAAGGATTCATGGAGCTGCCGGTCGACGGCGTCGGAAACTACAGCACCTGGTGCGCCCTGCTGGTCTCTTCCGGTGACACCACGATCAGCACGAAGGGCTTCGACACCAACGCGCAGCTCACCCTCGCCCAGGCTCAGGGCGCCGTGGCGAAGGGGTATACGCACGTCGGCCGGTACACGGTCGGTGCCGGAAAGTTCATCACCGCGCCCGAGCTCGACGCGCTGAAGAGTGCCGGCCTGAAGCTCTTCCCGATCCATCAGCGGTTCAACGACTCCCCCGAGGAGATGACCGAGGCGAACGGTCGTGCGCACGGGATCGAGGCCGTCGAACGGTGCCGTACCCTCGGTCTCCCGGCCGACAGCGTGGTGTTCTTTTCGGTCGACTTCGACGCGCTGGGCGAGACCGTCAACGGCCCGGTCGCTGACTACTTCCGTGGTGTCAAGGCGTCGATGGACACCACGATCAACGGTAAGTACGCGATCGGCGTGTACGGCACGCGCAATGTCTGCAGCACGATGCTCGACGAGGAGCTCGCGGAGGCGGCGTTCGTCGCGGGGATGTCCACCGGCTTCTCCGGCAACATGGGGTTCCCGATGCCGGCCGGCTGGCACTACAACCAGATCGTCGAGCTGACAGCCGGTTCGTACCCGGGCGCGCCGGGGATCGACAAGGACGTCGTATCCTCGCAAGCGACGCCGGTCGACCTCGGGCAGGTCACGTCGCCACCGATGGAACGCGACGGTTCCTCGTCAGCGACCGGCTTCGACTCCTTCTTCGAGTGGGTCGTCCGCGCCGAGGTCGCGGCCGAGCGCGCACTGTGCGAGGCGAGCAACGTCTTCAAAGACCTGCGCCCGTTCGTGATTTCTGTCCCTGACTTCATCGCGAACTACCTGCAGCAGCCGGAGTACTGGGCGCCGCAGTGGCAGGTCTACACTCCGCCACCGGGCACGGGCGACATCGCGCTGGCGCGCAACGTCGCCCAGCAAGGGATCGCGGACCTGGATCCGGCCAAGCCGCCGAGTACCCGGGACATCGCCCACTTCGCCGCAACCGTCCGGGGCTATGCAACCTGGGGACTTCCGAACGACCCGGCGAAGTACAACATCGGTGACCTCGGTGGATGGGCGCTCGACCTGCTGCAGATCTGGGGCTCGTTCGACAAGGCCCGGCAGGACACTCCCGCGTTGGACTTGACGGAATACCTGACTGCGCGGCTCGGCGTGGTCGGAAAGGACGGAGGGTTCGACTGGGCCGATGTCGTCGCAGACGCCGACGCGTACAACTTCTGCCGAGCTGATCAGGGGAGCGCGGACGCGATGTCGACCACCTTGCGCGTGCTGCTGAAGCTCACCAGCGGGCAGCGCATCGCGAAATTCTACTCGGACCGCTTCGGTGGATCGGAGGCAAACGTTGTCGCCACCTTCGGTGCGTTGCGCGACGGGCTGGAGATCGGCCCGTGGGACAACGTGCCGTTGACCGCCCAGGCGCTGATGGCGATGGCTCATGCCGATCGGATGCCCAGTGTCGCCGAGGCGCAGACCTGTGCTCAGGTGTTCGCGAGGATGATGGACGCCCAGGGATGAGCGATCCGAGCGGCGAGGGGCATGGCACGTTGATGGCTGGAGACGGTCAAGATCCGGACGACCAACTCGGTGCGCGGGCGGGTGCGGGTCGGGGCGCGACGTACCGCCGTGGCGGGCTTCTCGCGGGCCAAGCGTGCCTGCTGATCGGCGCCGGGGTCGGGGTGCTCGCGTTCGGTTGGGTCGGCGCCGGCCTGAGCTTCTACCTGACCACCGTCGATCCACGAGGCGGCATCGAGCTGGGAAAGCCCTTGGACCCGACCTGGGCAGCCCTCGTCCTCTGGATGGTGGTGACGCTGGTCGCGACGACCGGACTGCCCCGACGGCGCGAGGGATCGAAGGCTGGTGGGAAGTCGTGGCGCCGGGCGCGGGGTGGCGCCGGCGCGGCGGTCGTTCAGGGGGTCGGCGGTGCGATCGTGATCGGTGGGACGCTGCTCGGATACCTCCTGAGCCACCCGTACACGTTCGGTGGTTCGGACACTCCTTGTACCTCTGCCTCCTGTTGGCCCCAGCGGCCGCAGGCACTCGCGCTGACGGTGCCTGGGCTGGCCGCCGGCCTGGCCCTGATCGTGATGGCCTTTCTGGTCAACCGCCTGCCGTGGTGGATCCGGGCTGTCGTCCCGGCCGCGGTGTGGCTACTTCTTCTCTCGCTGCAGTACGGGATCTGGGACGCAACCTTGCTGCCGATCTTCCAAGGACCACCGCGATGACGAGGGGTGTGGGGCAGATGAAGCGACGAACAGTGCTGCAGGGGAGCGTGGCCGGGGCGGTGGCGGCCGCGACGTCTGTTGCTGGTGGCAATCAAGCGCGTGCGGCGACGCCGGCCGGGGTGGGCGCGCGGACGGGTGTGACGCCGACCGGACCGGACGCGGTCCGGGTCGTCAACGGTCCGGCTGGTCAGACCGTGCGCGTGCCTGCTGAGCTGGGAGTCGAGCTGACGGTCGGTCCTGGCGGCGGGCGGAGCCGGGTCGCTCTGACGTACGACGAGCGTCTGTACACCGCGGTGCCGCGGCCGGTTCTCGTGCTCGGCCGGCAGGTGATTCCGCTGGATGCGCGGTCGATGGCAACAGGGCCCGCGCACGGACGGATGGTTGAGATCCGGCTGCCCGAGTTGGCTCCCGGGAGGTACACACTGCACGCGGGCGGGATGACGCCGGCGCGCTTCCCGCTGGATCTGATCGCCGACCCGTTGCCGACCGAAGTGACGGTGAGCGAAGCGACCGGGGCACTGACAGCTCAGGTGCTGAGCGAGCGGGCGAGCGCACAGGGTTTGCCGTGGGGAGTCCAGCTCGGTGCCGCGTGGCAGCAGGCACGGTGGGGCGACGATTACTACGCGTGGTACCCCTCGCTGGTCACACTCCACTCGGTCGGACCGGGTGTCGTACCGCCCGGCTCTCGGGTGCGGTTGACGGTCGACCAGAGGATCTTCGAGGCGGCGCAGATCACGTCCGCCAGCGGAAGCAACGGTGAGCGGATCGGTGGGGTCGCGCGGCGCGCCACGGTCGCCGACCGCCTCACGGCAACGTGGACCCTGCACGCCGCCGTCGCATCCGGCAGCAGAATCACGCTCACTTGTGTGCCCGGGCTGCGGGCGCCGCTGGGACCGTTGGAGTACGCCGAGCCGCCGTTGGTCGAGTTTCTGCCGCCCAGGCAGTCGAAAGCTCCACAACGCCTGACCGGTGAAGAAACTCAGACCCGAGCCGACGACGTTTACTCCTCCGCGACACGAGCCCTCTTCGCTCCCGCCTGAACGGCTCCGTCCAGGCTCGAACGTCCGATCGGGTGGTGGAGGATGTGCTTCGTGGCGAACCGAGGTGAAGTTCTGGCGGAGCTGGCCGGAGAAGTCTTGGCCGTGGAGCGGGCGCATCCGGTCCGGGTCGCGATCGACGGGTGTTCGGCGGCCGGCAAGACGACACTCGGGGACGAGTTGGCCGACCTATTGCGCGGGCGGAGCGAGCGCGCGATCATCCGGGCGGGTATCGACTACTTCAAACGCGCGCCCGAGCTGCGGACGGCGTACCCGATCGACTCGCCGGAGAGCTACTACCTGGACATGTGGGACTACGACGCGGTCCGCAACCAGCTCCTGCTCCCGCTCGGCCCGGACGGCGACCGCCGCTACACAGCAGCGATCCGCGACAGCTCCGCCCGAACCGTCCTCGACTCGCCCGTCCAGACCGCCCCACCCGACGCGGTTCTGCTCGCAGACGGCGCCTTCCTCCAACGCCCCGAGCTCGACGACTACTGGGATCTCCGCATCTACGTCCACGTCGGTTTCGACACCGTCCTGCGCAGAGGAACCGCCCGCGACCAGGCCTGGATGACCTCAGCCGAAGAAGCCAGACAGCGCTACCTCAACAGATACATCCCCGGCGAACGAATGTACGTCGCCGAAGTCCACCCGGCCGACCGCGCCCAACTGGTCGTGAACAACGAGGATCCATCGACACCGATCATCACCCGCCCATGACCTCAACACGCTTCGCGGCTGGCGTGGCCTGAGAGGGCCTTGCCGATCTGGAGGTCGGCGCCTTGGCCCTCGATGAACTTGCCGACTGTCCAGCGGGTGCAGGTCTGTCCGTCAGGTCCGTCCTCCGCGTTCTGCGTGCTGACGAAGGAGACCTGGGCCAGTTGCCGGCCGTCGGTCGCGGTGCCGAGTCCGACCAGCGTGATCTCGGAGTCCACGGTAGAGCGAAAGCCGTCCGTGAACTGTTTGCGGCTCTGCGTCGCTCGGGCGGCACGGGTGAGGAGTACCTGGTAGCTGTCGTAGTCGTGGTTGTTGATGGCGGTGAAGTACGACGTCAGCAGCCGGACGACATCGGCCGCGGTGGGATCCTGCGCGGCCTCGGGCGCGACCGCGATCAGTTCGTTCCCCACCTCTGGGGTCGCGGTCGTCTCGGCGGGTACGGGCGTGGGCTCGCTCGTCTCGTCCTCCGTTGCCGGAGGCACCCAGGGGTCGGTCGGGGTCTCCTCCGCGGGTTCGATGTAGCCGTCGGGCGTCAGCCGCTGGTTGTACAGGGTCTGCTCGGTCGCGGCCGCCGTCGCCCGTCCGATCAGGGCGTCGGCGCCGAGGATTCCACCGGTGACGAGCACCGCAAGAACCATGGTCAGCCCGACGAACCAGCTCGTCCCGTGTCCGGGCGGACCGTCGGCCGAGCGCGTTTCGCCGGTGTCCTTGAAACCGGTGTCCTTGAAAGCAGCCTCGCAGTGGGAGCAGACCTCGTCCCCCTGCGCCCGGCGTGTGCCGCAGGATGTGCAGTAAGCAGGCATTGCGTGTCCCCCCGGACGGTCAGAAGATCGCGGCAACCGCCTGCTGGACCACGGTCACCGCGCCGCTGATCGTGGCGATCGACGTGGCGCCGGATGCGATCAGTTCCAGCAGACGCAGTACCGACTTCTTGTCAGGCTTGTCCTTGGCCAGTTCGTGCTCGGCGAGTTCGGCCACCGCGATGGTTTCGCCGGGGCGCTCCAGCCGCTCCGACTGTGCGTGCAGCAGTTCGAGGAGCTGGGACATCCCGGCTCGCGCGTCGGCGAGCGACTCCGCGGACACCGCCGAGATGTTCGTCGCGGTGGCGCCTTCGCCGGCTGCCATCGCGCCGGCGGTGATCTGCCCACCGGAGACCCGGATTCCGTAGTTCTTCTCCATCAGTGCTCAGTTCCTTCCGGCTGCGTCGGTGACGCTCTGCTTGGCCGAGTTGGCGGCTCTCATCAGGACGGAGCTCGCGCGGGCGCCGGTCCCGACCGCGAGGCTCTCGGCTTTGACAGTGCCGCCGTCGGCGACGTACACGCCGTGGTTCTCGATCGTTGTCCGGTGCTGGCTCAGCTCGGCTGTGTCGATGCCCTTGGACTCGAGGAAACGGGCCAGCGACTGGAGCAGCCGCCGCTCGATCACCTTGGTGTACAGGTCGTTGTCGAGCTGCTGGAAGTACCGCTGGTACCGGTGATCGCTGACCGTCTCGCGCGGGCTCCGCGGGGCGCCGTAGTTGAACCGGAGCGAACTGAAGATCTCCCGCCGTTGCCTGGACCTGTGCAGAGCGTCCGTGATCGGGCTCAGCAGTTGCGCCGCGATCGCGAACGGGGCGCGCAGTACGTGCCCGGGCGTACGCCAGAACGCGCGCCCGCCGATCCGGATCGCCTGGCGCACGGTCGGCTGCGGCAGCAGCCTGTCCACCTCCTGGAACTCGTCGCGTACCGGAGCCAGCAGACAGTGGCTGACCTCCATGAACAGCTCTTGCGGCGTCACGACGAATCGCAAGAACGTCGAGAGGACGAGCTGTCCGCGCCAGCCGCTCACCTGGATGGTCAGGTACGGGCGGGCCTGGTCCTCGGGCTCCAGCGTCAGGCTGCGGACCTGCGATCGATCGACCGCCGGCTTCGGTACGCCGAGCTGGTCAGGAAGGAACCGGCGATCACCGCGGATGTCGCGGCCGTCCACGAAGACGCGGTCGGACATCGTGACCCTGCCCGTACGGAGATCACGCAATTGCTGCTGGACGAAGTCGTGCACCTCCAACGAGGTGAAGGACTCCGCGATGCGCCCCGCGGCTGCTTGGTGCGTGTCGAGAGCGAACGACCAGGCATCAAGAGGTACGCCGCATCCGACGAACGGTGTGTAGCCGCTGTAGACGCTGACGTTTCCCTGACCGGCTGCGGCGACCTGCTTGAGGCGCCGACCGAGTTTGCTGTTGCCTGCGGGCGATATCGCGTCCGGCTGGAACCGGCCCGGGCGGAGGTCGTGCGCGACCACGCCGTACGTCGCGACCAGGGTCTCGCCGACGACGACCACCCAGCACAGTGCGAGCGCCAGCAGCAGTACGACGTACTTCGAGCTGTAGAGACTCCACACGGCGCCGCAGATCAGCAGCGTGAGCAGGAGATCGCGGATCAGATGACGTTTCCGCGCCGCGACGGCGTGCAGGATCACCGGTACCAGGTCGACGTCCGGTGAGGACGGCGGAGCCGTGAACTCCTCGTCCACGATCTCGCGGATCACCTGGTTGGCGAGCCGGCTGTCCAGCTGCACGGCCGCGCACAAGTAGCGGGTGGCATCCGACGGTGGTGATTCTCCGGGCGGTCGCGCAGTTTCGTCGACCGCGGGAAGCGGCACTCCACACGTGCCGCAGTAGGTGGCGCCGGCCCGATTGCCCGCACCACAAGAACGACAGTTCTGCATTTGTATTTCCCCCCAACCGGACTGAACGGTACGGCGATCACCGGTTCTGGTCCAGCGGTTGGGCAAAGGCAACGAAACTTGACGCAAGCGCTCATTGGAAACGCCGCCCGGTTGCGAACTTGGGTGCTGATAGCAACTAGTGTTCGGCGGATCCGCCTGCGCCAGTTGAATTCTGGCGCGCGCGGTGGGCGGCGGCTTTGACCCGGCTCTGGCATTGGGGGGAGCAGAAGCGGCGTTGGCCGTTCTTGGATACGTCCACGAAGACGCGGTCGCAGTGGGGGGCCGCGCAGACGCCGAGCCGGCCGGCCAGGTCGCTGCCGACGGCGAGCGCGAGACCGGCGACGCATCCGGCTGACCAACCGTTGGCCAACTGCTCGTCGGGGCCGTGGAAGTGCAGGCTCCACGGGCGGTCCCGGCCGCGGTCCAGCTGTGGCCGGGCGTTGGTGTCGAGCAGCAGCACGTTGATCTCCGTTGCGGCCGCGTCGAGATCGTCGGCGTTCACGGCCTCGAAGACCAGCCGCATCCTTCCCGCCAGCTGCACCAGCCGCCGGGCGTCGTCCACCGGGACCGACTTCGGCGGATAACCGATCGCGGTCAGGGCGTCGGCGACCGCTGTCGTGACGGACTTGGGGTCGTCGGCGGGTGCGGCGTACGCGGCGCCGCCGGAGTACCCCGGGGTCAGCCGGTTCACGTACTCGACTGCCGCTGCCAGCACATTGCGGGCATGACTATCAAAAGACACTTGACCAGTCACGCTCAACCTCCGTAGTCTCGAACTTGCGTGACCGATCATATCCCTTTAGACAGTCATGGAGTTGTGATGAGTGCTGCTGCCACGCTGACCGCGCCGTGGCGTGGGCTGTCGCGGACCGTCTGGATCCTCGTCGTCGCCCGCGCGGTGAACCGGATCGGCGCGTTCACGTTGCCGTTCCTGGGCGTGGTGCTCACGGTCGAGTTCGGCGCTTCGCTCGCTCGGACCGGCCTGATCCTCGCCGTGTTCGGCGCCGCGACGATCCCGTCCCGGCTGCTCGGCGGCCAGCTGGCCGACCGCCTCGGTCGTCGCGGGACCATCGTCCTCGGACTGACCGGCTGCGCGATCGCACAGCTCTGGATCGCGCTGAGCCACACCTTGTGGTCGGCGGTCTTCGCGACGATCCTGCTCGGCCTCGCCTTCGAGATCTACGAGCCACCCAGCCAAGCGATGATCGCCGACGTCACCGATCCCGCGAACCGTCCGGCCGCGTACGGCCTCTACAGCGCGGCACTGGCCGCCGCGGGTGTGCTGGCTGGTCTGCTCGCTGCCGCACTCAGCCACTGGGATCTCCGCTGGCTCTTCGTCGCCGATGCGATCACCTGCCTGTCCTGCGCCGCGCTGGTTGCGCTCGCCCTGCCGGACCTGCAGCGCGTCAAGGCGCATACCACCTCCGCGGTCGCGGTCTGGCGCGATCGTCGACTGCTGCTCCTCCTCGCCGGCGGCACGATCTTCGCGACCATCTACATGCAGATCATCATCGGACTGCCGCTGACCCTGGTCGAGCAAGGTCTCCCGAAGTCCGGCATCGGGATCATCCTGGCCATCTCCGCGGTCACGCTGATCGCGGCGCAACGGCTGCTCCGCGTCCAGCACCTCGGCGACTTCCAATCCATCGCCGTCGGCTACGTGCTGCTTGCCGTCGGCCTGGTCGTCTGTGCGATCGCAGCCAATCTCGCAGTCTTCGTGATCGCCGCGATCCTCTGGAGCCTCGGCGACCTCTTCCTCCTGACCCGCTACCTCACGCAAGCCTCGGGGCTCGCGCCCGACCAGGCCCGCGGCCGGTACCTGGCCGTCTTCGGACTGAGCTGGGGGATCGCGACCACGATCGCCCCGCTCACCGTCACCCAACTCCTCGAACGAACCGGCCCGACCGGACTCTGGCTGACAAGCGCTGCCGTTGCCGTCGTACTCGCGGGACTCCAGCCGTGGTTCAGGAAGCGACTGGCTCCAGCCTGACCGTCAGACCCTTCGCGACCGGGGTGTTGCTGCCCTTCGCGAGATCATCGGCCGACATCAGCACGTTGGTCTCCGGGTAGTACGCCGCCACGCAACCGCGCGCGGTCGGGTAGGACACCAGCCGGAAGTGCGATGCGCGTCGTTCGACCCCACGGAACTCGCTGACGATGTCGACGTACCCGCCGTCCTCGAGACCGAGCTCGGCGAGGTCGTCCGGGTGCACGAAGACGACCTCGCGGGTCCCGTGGACGCCGCGGTACCGGTCCTCGAGGCCGTAGATCGTGGTGTTGAACTGGTCGTGGCTGCGCATCGTCTGCAGCAGCAGCCGGCCGGGTGCCGTCGGCAACCAACTCAACTCGTTCGCGGTGAACTGCGCCCGCGCGTCGGAGGTCTTGAACTCGCGCTTGTCCCGGGCGGCGTGCGCGAGCAGGAATCCGCCCTCGTTCGCCCGCAGGCGTTCCTCGAAGTCCTCGTACCCGTCGGCCACCCGGCCGATGCGCTGCCGGATCAGGCTGTAGTCCTCGGCGAAGTCGGCCCACGGAATCAGCCCGACATCCGGTACGACGGCCCGCGCGAGAGCGCAGATGATGCCGATCTCCGACTTCAGCTCGGGCCCAGGAGGGACCAGGTTGCCGGTGGACAGATGTACCGCGCCCTGCGAGTCCTCGACCGTCACCGACTGCGCACCGGCGGCCGTGTGGTCGTGATCGGTCCGTCCGAGCGTCGGAAGGATCAGAGCCTCGCGACCCGTGACGGTGTGCGAGCGGTTGAGCTTCGTCGACACGTGCACGGTCAGGTCGCACTCGCGCAGGCCGCGATGCACGACCTCGGTGTCGGGTGTCGCGGACGCGAAGTTCCCGCCCATCGCGAAGAACACGCGCACCGCGCCGTCCCGCAGCCGCTTCACCGTCTCGGCCGCGTCGATGCCGTGCTCCCGCGGCGACGTGAAGGAGAACTCGGTGTCGAGCTTGTCCAGGAACGCGTCCGGCACCTTCTCCCAGATGCCCATGCTGCGGTCGCCCTGGACGTTCGAGTGGCCGCGCACCGGGCACGGACCGGCGCCGGGCTTGCCGATGTTTCCCTGCAGCAGCAGCACGTTGACGATCTCGCTGATCGTCGCGACCGCCTCCCGGTGCTGGGTCAGCCCCATCGCCCAGCAGATCACCGTCGCCTTGGACTTGATGAACCGCTGGGTGAACTCCTCGATCTCGGCGCGCCGCAGCCCGGTCGCCAGCTCCACAGCCGGCCAGTCGAGCTCGGTGTTGTGCTTGGCGTACAGCTCGTACCCGCTGGTGTGGCTGTCGATGAAGGACTTGTCCAGCACGGTCCCCGGGTTCGCCGCCTCGGCCGCGAGCAGAAGGTGGCCGACGGCAAGGAACAGCGCCTGGTCGCCGCCGATCCGGATCTGCAGGTGCTGGTCGGCCAGCTTCGTCCCCTTGCCGACCCAGCCGCGCGGGGCCTGCGGGTTCTTGAAGTTCATCAGGCCGGGCTCGGGCAGCGGATTCACCGAGACGATGTCGCCGCCGTTGCGTTTCGCGATCTCGAGGTGGCTGAGCATCCGGGGTGCGTTGGTGCCCGGGTTCTGGCCGACGACGACGATCAGCTCGGCCTCTTCGAGCATCTCCAGCGTGACGGCGCCCTTGCCGCTGCCGATCACCCGGGACAGCGCCGTACCGGACGATTCGTGGCACATGTTCGAGCAGTCGGGCAGGTTGTTGGTGCCATAGGCGCGGACGAAGAGCTGGTAGAGGAACGCGGCCTCGTTGCTGGTCCGGCCGGAGGTGTAGAAGACGGCGTCGTTCGGGTCGACGAGGGCCTCCAGGTGACGGGCGACGACCTGGAACGCCTCCTCCCAGCCGACCGGCTCGTAGTGGGTCGCCCCGGCCCGGAGCAGCATCGGCTCGGTGATCCGGCCGAGCTTGCCGAGCTCGAACTCGGAGATCCCGTCCATGGCCTCGACCGAGTGCTCGGCGAAGAACGCCCGCGGCACCCGCTTGCGGGTCGCCTCCCAGGCCACCGCCTTGGCGCCGTTCTCGCAGAACTCGGCCGCATGTTTGCGCTTGTGGTCAGGGTCCGGCCAGGCGCAGGACGGGCAGTCGAAGCCGCCGTCCTGGTTCATCTTCAGGAAGACCTTGCCGGTCCGGGCCGGGCCCATCTCGCGGAGACCGAACTTGAACGAGGACAGCACGGCGGGGACGCCGGCCGCCTTCTTCTTCGGCTGTTCGATATCGACCATGTTTCAACAATAGGTCCAGCTATCACTGTCCGCAGGTTTGATAGCCGGGGTTGTGGACAAGTGGCGTGCAGGACCACTGAGCAGGGCCTGGATGTGTGGCCGCAACCCATAGTGCGCCGCGGCTTGAATTTCTACAGTCGTCGCTCATGGAGACCCGTCGAGCCCTCGTCACCGGTGCCGCGTCAGGCATCGGCGCCGCCTGCGCCCAACGCCTGGCGGCGGACGGCGTCCACGTGATCGCGGTGGACCACGACCGGGCCGGTCTCGCTGCGCTGGACGGCGTCGAGGCAGTCGTAGCCGACCTGTCGGACCTGGAGCGGCTGTCCGAGCTGCCGACGGACATCGACATCCTGGTGAACAACGCCGGCGTACAGCAGGTCGCACCGATCGAGCAGTTCCCGCCGGAGCGGTTCAGCTACATCATCCGGCTCATGCTGGAGGCGCCGTTCCGGCTGATCCGGCAGACGCTTCCACACATGTACGGCGCCGGCTGGGGCCGCGTGGTGAACATCAGCTCGGTCCACGGACTCCGGGCCAGCCCGTTCAAGGCGGCGTACGTCGCGGCGAAGCACGGGCTGGAAGGCCTGAGCAAGGTCGTTGCACTGGAGGGTGCGACGCACGGGGTGACCAGCAACTGCGTCAACCCGGCCTACGTCCGTACGCCGCTGGTGACTGCACAGCTGGCGGACCAGGCCGCGACACACGGCCTGTCGGAGTCGGAGGTGCTGGACAAGGTCCTGCTCGAGCCGGTCGCGGTGAAGCGGCTGATCGAGCCGGCCGAAGTGGCGGAACTGGTGGCCATGCTGTGCGGCCCGGCGTCCGCCTCCATCACGGGGAGCTCGTTCGTACTGGACGGCGGCTGGACCGCCCACTAACACTGTTTGGAGCCCGCCCCATGACAGCTACAGAACCGGTCCGCACCCGTACGTCGATCGTCCGGGTAGTGGGCGCGAGTCTCGTCGGTACGACGGTCGAGTGGTACGACTTCTTCCTGTACGGCGTCGCCGCATCGGTGGTGTTCGGCGACCTGTTCTTCCCGAAGGGCGAAGAGCTCAGTGGGACTCTTCTGAGCTTCGCCACCTTCGCCGTCGGCTTCTTCGCGCGGCCGATCGGCGGCGTGGTGTTCGGGCACTTCGGCGACCGGCTGGGGCGCAAGCAGCTGCTCGTGTTGTCGCTGCTGATGATGGGGCTCGCCACCTTCGCCATCGGCCTGCTGCCGACGTACGCACAGGTCGGATCGCTCGCACCGATCCTGCTGACCGTACTGCGGCTCATCCAGGGCTTCGCGCTGGGCGGTGAGTGGGGTGGCGCCGTACTGATCGTCTCCGAGCACGGTGATCCTGCCAGGCGTGGCTTCTGGGCGTCCTGGCCGCAGGCTGGTGCGCCGGCCGGCCAGCTGATCGCGAACGGCGTACTGGCCGCGCTGGCCGCGTTCCAGTCGGATGCTGACTTCAATGCGTGGGGCTGGCGCATTCCGTTCCTGCTGTCCGCAGTACTCGTGCTGGTCGGTCTGTGGGTGCGGATGCGGATCGAGGAGTCGCCGGTGTTCCAGGAGGCGCGGGCCAAGCAGGAGCCTGCGGACAAGCTGCCGCTGCTGGAGGTGCTCACGCGCTACCCACGTGAGGTCCTGACGGCGATGGGTGCGCGGATGGCGGAGAACGTCAGCTACTACATCTTCACGATCGTGATCGCGACGTACGCGAAGGAACACCTCGGGATGGGCAAGTCCTTCGCGCTGAACGCAGTACTGATCGGTGCCGCGATCCACTTCTTCGCGATCCCTGCGTGGGGTGCACTGTCGGACCGCATCGGCCGCCGGCCGGTCTATCTGATCGGTGCTGTTGGCGTGGGAGTCTGGGTGTTCGTCTTCATCGCGCTGATCGACACTCGCAACTTCGCGCTGGCGACTCTTGCAGTGACCGTGGGGCTGATCTTGCACGGTGCGATGTACGGACCACAGGCGTCCTTCTTCACCGAACTGTTCGGGACCCGGGTGCGGTACTCCGGTGTCTCGGTGGGCTACCAGCTCGCGTCGATCATCGCGGGCGGCCTGGCGCCGTTCATCGCGGTGGCACTGCTCAAGGCATACGACTCGGGCTATGCGATCGCCGTGTACGTCGCAGCGTGCGCAGTGATCTCGATCGTCGCGGTCACGTCGTACTCCGAAACGCATCGCCGCGACCTCACTACGCTGTAGGACCATGGAGGAGCTTCTGCGGCTGCTGGCCGAGGATGCGCCCGGGAGCGAGCTGGCCCGGGCGGCGGGCGAGGACGCGGTGGCGCGCGACCTCGCCCTGCGCATCCGGGCGGGCATGGACGCCAGCAAGAAGCGTGAGGCCGAGCTGTCCACCTTGGTCGACATCGCCCGGGAGCTTGCCTCCGCTCGCGATCCAGGAAGCGTCCTGGACACCATCGTCCACAGAGCCCGGACGCTGATCGGCACGGACGTCGCCTACCTGACCTTGTACGACCCTGCCCGCGGCGACACCTACATGCGGGCCACCGATGGATCGGTATCGGCTGCGTTCCAGCAACTGCGGCTCCCGCTCGGCGCCGGGCTCGGCGGACTGGTCGCAAAGACGTACAAGCCGTACTGGACGGCCGACTACCCCTCCGACCACCGCTTCCGGCACACCACGTCCATCGACGACGCGGTGGGGGAGGAGGGACTGATAGCGATCTGCGGTACGCCGCTCATCGTGGACGGAGCGTTCGTCGGCGTACTGTTCGCGTCCAACCGCACCCGGCGGCCCTTCGGCCGCGAAGAGGTCTCACTGCTCGGTTCGCTGGCCACACTGGCCGCTGTGACGATCGTGCAGGTGCGGGCCGCAGCCGAGACAGCGGCGGCCTTGGACCAGTTGTCCGCGGCGCATGCCGGTGTGGAGCACGCGGCCGCGGCCCACGACCGCTTCGCCGGGATCGTGCTGTCGGGAGGCGACGTCGACGCGATCGCCGCCGCGCTGGCCGAGCTCCTGAATGTCTGGGTCGTCCTGGTCGATGCTGTCGGCAACGAGTTGGCCTCGGCCGGTGATGCGGGCCGCGCCGCGGTGCCCTGGCAGGAGTCCGACTCCGGCCGCCTGACCCGGATCGGTGACTGCTGGGTCGTCGCGGCGACCGCAAAGGGCGAACGCCTTGGCGCACTGGTGATCGGCGGCGTCGACGAACTGTCCGGTGCGGATCAGCGCATCGTCGAACGCGCCGCCGTGGTCACCGCACTGGTGTTGCTCTTCCGTCGCCAGGCCGCCGAGCAATCCCAACGTGCACAGGCGGATCTCCTCACCGATGTGCTGAGTGGCAGCGCTGACCCGAGGACACTGACCGATCGCCTGCGTCTGCTCGCGCCGAACCACCGCCACGACCATCTCGTCGTGGCGGTGTGCTGTGGCGATCACTCCGCCGTACGTGCTCGGCTCTCAGCTCCGCTGGAGGACCGGATGGTGCTGTCCGGACCGTACGGCGGAAACCTCGTGCTGGTGCTTGCTCGCACCGACCCGGCATCGGCCGCCCGTGAGCTGTCCGAGGTCGCGAAGCGGACCGGTGCGACGATCGCGGCGACCGGACCGGCGAGTTGGACCACCCTGGTCGACGCACATCGACAGGCTGCCCGACTCACGGCCACCATGCTCCGGCTCGGTCGTACTGGCGAGTGCGCGACACCTGACGACCTCGGTGTCGCCGGCCTGATCGGTGCCGCGGACGTCGACGTACGGGCGCATGTGCAGCACGTCCTCGGCGCGGTACTCGAGTACGACGAGCAGCGCGGCACCGATCTGGTCGGCACACTGCATGCGTACTTCGCAGCCGGTCAGAGTCCGACCCGAGCAGCGACGTCGCTGCACATCCACCCCAACACGGTCCAGCAACGCTTGGACCGCGTCGCCGCCCTACTGGACGACGACTGGCAATCCCCGGACCGGTCCCTCGACATCCAGGTAGCCCTTCGCCTGCGGGCCGCACTCGGCTGAGAGCGTCACTCAGGGGACGAGCACGAGGCGGCCGCGGACACCTCCCTTGGTGAGTCGCCGGTAGGCCTCCGGTGCGTCCTGCAAGGAGTAGGTCTCGGCGACGCGAGTGGAGATGACACCTGCCTCAGCCAGTTCGACCAGTCGGGTCAGGTCGTGGCGGTTGGCATGCAGGAACAGCTGCAGGACAGTGATTGCGCGGAGGTGCGGTGGTCGTGGTCCGGGTTGCAAATGGACGTGCAGCCCGCCGTTGCGCACTGCCTCCTGCGCACCGACCCCGATGATCGCCGCATCCACGAGAGAGTCCACGCCGGCTGGGACGATCTGCCGGACTGCGGTTGCCAGGTCAGCAGAACGCGGTACGAAGTGGTCCGCACCGAGTCGTCGTACCAGCTCCTCGTCCTGGTCGCCTGCGGTCGCGATGACTGTCAGGCCTTGGTGCTTGGCCAGCTCGACCGTGTAGCCGCCGACGCCACCGGCGGCACCCGTCACCAGCACGGTCTGTCCGTCGACTGCGTTCAGCGCCTGCAAAGCAGTGATCGCGTTCAGAGGGACCGTCGCGGCGGCGACGGGATCCAGAGTGGTAGCTGCGACCGCATCCGCATCCAGTACGACGTACTCCGCGTGGGTCTTGAGTGATCGGCCGAGCAGATCGGCCAGACCGATGACCGTCGTACCAGGTGCGAGCTCCACCCCGGCTCCGACCGCATCGACCGTGCCTGCGACGTCCCAGCCGAGGCCGAACTGCTCCCGCGGTGCAGTCAGGCCGAACTGCACGGCGAGGCCGGCGCTGACCGCCAGGTCCACCGGGTTGACCCCGGCAGCGGCCACCTTGATCCTGACCTGTCCTGCAGCCGGCTCGGGTACGTCGGTCTCGATCAGCTCGATCGCGTCCGGGCCGTCGAGGCGGCGGGCGACGAGTGCGCGCATAACGTTCTCTCCTTCTCGGTGGTTTTCACACCACTGTGGGAGAGTTACTCTCTATCGGTAAGTACGCACTTTGGAGTGCCTATCGCACGATGAGGAGAGCCATGCCCACCCGCACCGCCGCGCAACGCCGCGAAGAGGCAGCCCGCGAGTACGACGCGTTCCTGGCGGCCTGCCCAGCGCGGCAGCTCCTCGACCGCATCAGCGACAAGTGGGTGACCCTCGTTCTCACCGCGCTCGCCGACGGCCCGCAGCGGTACTCCGACCTGTCCCGCCGGATCGCCGGTGTCAGCCAGAAGATGCTGACCCAGACACTCCGCTCCCTCGAGCGCGACGGCCTGATCACCCGCTCGGTCACACCATCCGTCCCGGTGCGCGTCGACTACGAGCTCACGTCGCTCGGCCACACCCTGATGCCGCTGATCGCCTCCATCAAGACCTGGGCCGAAACCCACATGCCGCAGGTCAACGCGGCCCGCAGCTCGTACGACGACGTGTGCGCCTCCGCATGACCGAGCCCGAAGCTGACCGGCGCGTTGTGGTTGTCGTCGTCCCCGCCACCGGGACCTGGGCTCCGCCCGGCCGGGATCCCGACGCGTGGCGGCTCGCGCTGGCCGAGGACACGTACGAAGTACTCGCAGCATTGGACCGCGTCGACGTAGCAGTCGCAGTCACCGGCGGGGACGAGGCAGCGGTGGCAGAGGTGAATGCGCTGACCTGGCCGGGCACACCGACGTACGCGGTGCATCCGGAGCGACCCGTGCTGCACGCGGTTGAGCTCGCCGGCCCGGCTGCCGCAGTGGTCGCGGTGTCGCACGACGTACCCGATCTGCCCGGCCTCCTGATCGGCAAGCTCTTCCGCGCACTCAGCACTGCAGATATCGCCGTGACGCCTGCCGAAGACGGCTCGCTCGCGGCCATCGGAACCAAGCTGCCGGTCGCGGACTGGGTCGCCGAACTCGCACCGACGTTCGACACGCCCCTGGCGGTTCTCGAAGCCCACAAGCCTCGCCGGCACGCCGTCGCGATCGGCCCCGGTTGGCACCGTCTGCGATCTGCCGTTGACATAGCGCGACTGGACCCGGGCCTCGAGGGCTGGGACGCGACCAGGTCGCTGCTGCGTCGTTCCTGAGGTCTGTCGGGTGAACGGCCGACACGTGTCGGCCGGGTGGCCAGGGGCGTCGGGCGTTCACCCGCTGTGACGCGGGACTTGCAGAGACGAGTCTTTGACGCGGCAGCAAGCATCATCCGGGGGGATGTGTGGGGCGGATCCGGCTGGATTTACAGGGGTCGAGCTGAGTCTTCGTTCGCGGCTGCCGCGCCTGGAAGACCCCGTCTCCGTCGCCTGCCGGAGCATCTGCAAAGGAAGTTGCATGAACTACCTCATTCGGGCCCTCACTGCCCGAACAGTCCGCCGTGCCCGCAGCCACACGGATCGGACCCGCGCCAGGAACCAGTCCGGCTTCACCCTGATCGAACTGCTCGTCGTGATCGTCATCCTGGGCGTCCTGTCCGGGGTCGTCGTCTTCGCCGTCTCGGGTATCCAGGACCGCGGCAACGCGGCTGCCTGCAAGACCGACAAGAAGAGCGTGGAGGTCGCCGTCGAGGCGTACTACGCGAAGAACGGCACCTACCCACCCGCCGGTGACCCCGGCTGGCTGGAGCTCACCGTCGGCGTCAACCAGCTGCTGCGCAGCCGCCCGGTCGGCGACGGCTACACCATCACCCTCGGCGTGAACGGCCTGGTCACCGCGGCCGGCGCCTGCACCTGACACCCACCCCGTACGGACGGATCGGCCGGAGGAGAACCGGTCCGTCCCGGGGACGTCGTGTTCCGGTCAGACGATCATGCCGAAGGGACGTCATGAGAATTCCTGTGCCTGGCAGCCGGGTGGACCTGTTGCTCGAGGAACTCTGGAACGCCGGTGGCACCGACCTGCTCCTCACCGTCGGAATGGCTCCGCAGCTCCGTGTCCACGGTGTCCTGCGCCCGGTGGCGGACAAGACGCCGTTGAGCAGGCGGGACACCGACGCGATGCTCGCCGAGATCCTGAACCCGCATCGCTCGAACGTCTGGCAGACGACGTACGAGCACGACTTCTCGTTCTCCTGGCGGGAGAACGCGCGGATCCGCGCGAACGCCTTCACCCAGCGCGGCGACACCGCACTCGCGCTGCGGGTCATCCCACGCAGCATCCCGACGATGTCCGAGCTGGGGCTGCCGCCGGTGGTCGGCTCGTTCGCCAAGCTGCATCAAGGTCTGGTCCTGGTCACCGGGCCGACCGGATCCGGCAAGTCGACGACGCTGGCGTCGGTCATCCACCAGATCAACACCGAGCGGGCCTGCCACATCATCACCATCGAGGACCCGATCGAGTACGTGCACGAACATCGCCGCTCGGCGGTGAACCAGCGCGAGGTCGGCAGCGACACGGCGTCGTTCCCGGATGCCCTGCGGGCCGCGCTGCGCGAGGATCCCGACGTACTGCTGGTCGGTGAGATGCGGGACCTGGAGTCGATCCGGTTCGCACTGACGATCGCCGAGACCGGCCATCTGGTCTTCGCGACCCTGCACACCAACGACACCGCCCAGTCACTGGCCCGCATCATCGACGTGTTCCCGCCCGAGCAGCAGTCCCAGGTACGGGTCCAGCTCGCCGCGGCGCTCAGCGGTGTCGTGCATCAGCGACTGATCCCGCGGGTCGGCGGCGGACTGGTCGCGGCGTTCGAGGTGATGGTCGCGAACGCCGGGATCCGCAACCTGATCAAGGAGGGCAAGACGCACCAGTTGCGCAACGCCCTGGTCACCGGCCGGCGCGAAGGCATGATCACGCTCGAGCAGTCCCTCTCGGAGCTGATCCTCGCCGGCCAGATCTCACCGGAGGACGCCTACGCCCGCAGCTCCCACCCGAAAGAGATCGAGCTCCGGCCAAGGGTTCGCTCCGCGGCGGTGCAGGCGTGATGAGGCACCGCGGACAGGAAAAGTCGCCCGTGCCTCCGTATCAGCCGGCTGACGTTCCGGGTGAACGACGCCGGGCCGCACTGCTGGCCGAGCGGCACGGGATTCCACTGGTGGACCTGTGGACCGTCACTCCGGAGGCCGACGCGACGGCGGTGATCGACGAGCAGACGGCGCGACAGCTGACCGCGCTGCCACTCGCGGTCCGCGAGGGCGAGGTGCTTGTCGTACTCGCCGATCCGGCGCTCGGCGCCCAGGTCCAGGATGCGCTCGGCCGCCCGGTGCGGCTGGCGCTCGCGGCAGCTCCCGACATCGTCCGTGCGATCGACAACAGCTTCCGTGCGCTGGCCGGGATCGACGAGTCGGTCAAGCTGTTCCAGGCCCGGGGTGCGCCGCTCGAGCCCGACGAGCTCGTGGTCAACGAGGACGCGCCGGTCGTCCAGGTGGTCCAGCTGATCATCACCCAGGGCCTGCGCGACCGGGCCTCCGACATCCACATCGAGCCGCACGACGACCGGGTCCGGGTGCGGTTCCGGGTGGACGGCGCGCTGCGCGACCAGCTCGACCTGCCCGGCACGATCGGGCCCGCCGTGGTCAGCCGGATCAAGGTCCTGGCCGACTTGAACATCGTCGAACGACGTCGCGCGCAGGACGGTCAGATCCGGATGGTGGTCGAGGGCCGCGACGTCGACATCCGGGTCTCGACAGCTGCCGTCGTCGGCGGCGAGAAGGTCGTCCTGCGGCTTCTCGACAAGAGCAGGCCGCTGTTCCGCCTCGAGCAGCTCGGGATGCCATTCGAGCTGGCGGAACGGTACGCCGCGTTGCTCCGGACGCCGTACGGGATGGTGATCTGTGCGGGGCCGACCGGGAGCGGCAAGACCACGACCCTGTACGGGTCGCTCGGCGAGATCGACAGCCCCGAGCGCAACATCATGACGATCGAGGACCCGGTCGAGTACAGCTACGCCTCGATCAACCAGATCCAGATCAACGAGGCGGCCGGGATCACGTTCGCCGCCGGGCTGCGATCGATCCTGCGGCAGGACCCCGACGTCATCCTGGTCGGTGAGATCCGGGACGCGGAGACGGCGCGCATCGCCGTACAGTCCGCGCTGACCGGGCACCTGGTGCTGTCATCGGTACACGCCACCGACACCGCGACGGCGCTACATCGCCTGCTGGACATGGGGATCGAGAACTTCCTCGTCGCGTCCTCGGTGAGCGCGGTGATCTCGCAGCGGCTGATCCGCAAGGTCTGCGAGAACTGCCGCGAGTACTACGAACCACCGGCCGCGGAGCAGGCGTTCCTGCGCAGTACCGGTGTCGAGGTCCCGATCGGCGGACTGATCCGCGGCCTGGGGTGCAACTTCTGCGCGCACACCGGCTACCTCGAACGGACCGGCGTGTACGAGCTGCTGCCGGTGACCGATCCGATTCGCGAGCTGGTGGTCGACCGCGCACCGCTGGCCGAGATCCGCAAGGTCGCCTCCTACGAGGGCATGCGGACGCTGCGCGAGGAGGGGGCCCGGCTGGCGCAGGCAGGAGTCACCACAGTCGCCGAGGTGCTCCGCTCGATCTACACGGTGGGGATGCGATGACGAGATACGCGTACGTCGCGGCGAAGCCCGACGGGAGCACCAAGCGCGGTACGACGCGGGCGGAGAGCCGTGAGGAGGCCGAGCTGGCGCTGTACGAGCGGGAGCTGCGCAACATCCGGCTGTCCGAGAAGCCCGGCCTGCTGCAGCTCGAGATCACCGCGCGGAGGGTGAAGCGGGAAGAGGTCATGCACCTGACGCGGCAGCTCGGCGCCTTCGTCGGGGCCGGACTGCCGCTGACCGAGTCGGTGCACAGCCTCGGCCGCGAGGCGGAGAACTCGTCGGTCCGCCGGATGATGCTCGAGGTCGAGGACGGCCTCCGCGACGGCGAGCGGTTGTCGGACTGCTTCGACCGGCATCCGCGGATCTTTCCCGAGTTCTACCGCGGCATCCTCCGTTCGGCCGAACTGAGCGGCCGCCTCGACACCGCGCTCGGCCAGCTCGCCCGCTACCTCGAACGCGATCTCGAAGCCCGCCGGCGGATCAAGCAGGCCACCATCTACCCAGCTGTGGTCGCGGTGATGTCGGTGGTGACGCTGGTCGTCCTGGCCGGCTTCGTGCTGCCCCGGTTCCAGGCGTTCTTCGCCAGCCTCGGCGCTCGGCTGCCGCTGCCGACCCGGATCCTGCTGGCCATCACGAACTTCCTCACCGGTTGGTGGTGGGCGCTGATGATCGGCGCCGGCGTACTGACGCTGGTGCTGGTGTACGTGCTCAGTACGACGCCCGGACGCTATCTGCGGGACCGGCTGGTCCTCGCCGTGCCGGTGATCGGGCCGACCGTCCAGTTCGCGCTGGTCGAGCGGTTCTGCCGGATCCTCTCGTCCATGGTCAGTGCTGGCGTCCAACTGCCGCAGGCGTTGCGGGTCGCGACCGGCTCGCTGCCGAACCGCGTCTATCGGCGGTCGCTTGCCGGGGTGATGGAGGCGATGCTGCAGGGGGAGGGTCTCGCCCGGCCGCTCGCGGCCACCAAACTGTTCCCGGCCACGGCGGCCCAGATGATCCGGGTCGGCGAGGACACCGGGACCATGGACGCCCAGCTGGAGGTCACCGCGCAGTACTACGAGGGCGAGCTGGACTACAAGCTGAAGAAGCTGATCGGCCTGTTCGAGCCGGCTGTGATCGTGCTGATGGGTGGAGTGGTCGGCTTCGTGGCGATCGCGCTGGTGTCGGCGATGTACGGGATCTTCCGGCAGGTGCAGGGCTGATGCGAGAACGGGGCGAGAGTCTGCTGGAACTGGTCGTCGCGATCGCCCTGATGGGCGTTGCTGTCGTCGCGGTGATGGCCGGGCTGACGACAACGGTGCTGATGTCGGACACCCAGCGCAAGCAGGCCACCGCGGTCACGACGGTGCGCAACTACGCCGAGGCGCTCCAGCAATACGTTGCCGATGGCCACTATGTCCCGTGTGCGTCGTCGTACGCCGTTCCGGGTTTCGCACCGCCGGCCGGGTTCACAGCTCGAGTGGTGAGCGGGTCGGTGCAGTACTGGACCGGGGCGCTGTGGTTGCCGCTCTGCCTGCCGGACCGCGGGCTGCAGCGGTTGCGGGTATCGGTGGCCAGTACTGACGGGCGCGCCGCCGAGACGCTGGACGTCGTACTGCGGAAGCCCTGCCGGCTCGAGGATCCGCCGTGCGGCTGAAGCGCACCGAGCAAGGCTTCACGCTCGTCGAACTGCTGATCACCATGACCCTGATGGGAGTCGTGACGGTCGGTCTGGCTGACCTGGTGGTCAACGCGCTGCACCAGATGAGTGCATCGTCGGACCGACTGGACATGGCACAAGATGCCCAGCTCGGCGCGACGTACTTTGCTCGCGACGTTGCCGCCGTGGGCCTGCGCGACTACGGGGCCGTCGCTGTGGACGGATCGCTGCCGTTCGAGCCGTCGATTCAGCTCGACGCGGTTGACTCCGCGGGCGGTGTGGTTTGTGGCCCCGTCCCGGTCGCTGCGGTTCGGCTGCTGTCGGATTACTGGGATACCTCCGTCTCGCCGGCGGTCCGCCGTACGGCGGTTGTCGCCTACTACGTGAACGGGGCAGGAGAGCTGCACCGAGCACGCTGCCTGGGGCCGAGCACTACGCCGTCGTCTGATCTACGCCTTGCGTCGAACGTGAAGCCAGGGAGCCTCACGGTCACCTGCTCCAGTTCGTGTGACTCCGCTCTGCTTCCAGAAGGCATCACGTTGCGGCTGACGATGTCGAGGCCGTCCACCGGTGACTACGAGGTCGCACTGAGCGGTCTGCGGAGACAGTCGTGAGGCGCCGGGACGAACGTGGGTCCTCGTTGCTGCTGGTCCTCGTGGTGATCACCGTGATCGGACTGGCGCTGTCGGCTCTGCTGTCGCGGACCGACTCCGCCGAACGGGTGTCGAAGAGCCTCCAGGATCAGACCGAGGCGTCGTACGCGGCTGACGGTGCGATGGAGGCGGCAATCAACAACTTGCGGAACAGCGGATACAACGGGGAATCGGGACAGCGATGCTTCGGACTCTCCGACACGCTGTCGCTCATCCTCTTCAACGGTCTCGACTCCGCCGCCGTGACGTGCAAGCCGGATCCGAAACAGGTCGTGGTGCACTGCCAGAACTCGAGCGAGTGCAACCGCCCGGACAACGCGTTGCTCACCCTCGGACAGATACCGGGCGAGGCCGGTCTCACGGTCAACCAGCCGGCGGACTCCACCCTGCAGATCCACGGCAAGGTCGTGTCCAACTCGTCTGTTGATGTAGCCGCCGGGAAGCTGAGCGCCGGTGCGTTGTCCGCGCGGGGCGGTTGCGCAGGGGATCTGCTGGGGAGTCCGCTCTGCAACCTCTCCGCATTGCCCGGTGGCGACGACCCGGCGTACCCGTCGCCTCTGAGCGGTGTGCCTGCACTACGAGCCCTCCCCGCCTGCACGACGCCGAACTCGGTCGTGACCTTTCTGCCCGGGTACTACGACGACGCCGTAGGGCTGAGCGCGATGATGAAGAGCGACAGCGCGTGCCACGGGAGCACATGGTGGTTCAAGCCGGGCATCTACTACTTCGACTTCCACAACGAGTCGAACCCCTTGCTCGACAGTGGCGACAACGTCTGGACGGTCGACGGCGGCAGCCTCATCGGCGGGACGCTGTCGGGTGGTTCGTGTGCGAGTCCCCTCAATGGCGCGACCGCAGGGGTGCAGTTCGTCTTCGGCGGCGACAGTCGTCTGGACGTGAAGTCGGGCAAGGCGGTGCTCTGCGGCAGTTATTCGTCGACGCAGCCGCCGATTGCTCTCCGAGGACTCACCAGCGGGGCCGATTCGCCGGTCGGCTTGACCGGGGCGAGCGCGTTGAAGCCGACTGCGGTCTCGCTGGTGAGCAAGTTCGGGCTGACCGCGACGCCGTCCCGCCTGTCCACGGTCGACGGGGTCGCGGCCAGCTGGAAGAGCTCGGTGGCCAACGACACCGCACCGGTCACGATCAACGGCTTCGCTCCGCCCGGTGCGATTCCGGCCGGTTCGTTGCTGGAGTCCGCCGCGCTGAAGATCACCCATCGGCACAGTGACCTGGCGTCGACGGACAAGCTGGATGTGTCGCTCGACGTCGGATCCGGTACGCCGTTGACCGCGTCGGTAACGGGCGCCGCGGGCGGTACGGCGTACCGGACCGAGACCGTGCCGCTCGACTCGAGCCGCACCGGATCGCTGGCGCAGGACGTGTATGCGGGGACCTTCACCGGCGCGAGCCTGGCGCTCACCGCTGGGCTGGCGGTCAAGGGCGACACCGAGGACATCGACGCGGTCCGGCTGGAGCTCAGCTACACGCCGCCTGCTCTGCGCGCTGCGGACGGATGTGTGGTCGAGGGGCCATATCCCAGTAATACAAGCGCTTGCGCGATGGTCTCCGGTCGGTTGTTCGTCCAGGGCACGGTCTACGCGCCGGCCGCGGTTCTTGATCTCGGTGTCGGTCCGGGGACGCCGGCGCTCGGAGCCGGCGCGGTGGTTCGCGCGTTGCGGATCACCGCCTCGGGGACGCTGTCCGGGGTGGCGATCGATCTGCCCGACGATTCGCCTGCCTTCACCTTCGGCGTGCAACTCATGGCGTACATCTGTCCTGGCGGCCTGATCTGTCCGGCCAGTGGCCGCCCGGCTCTGCAGGCCAGGATCGGACTCGTCGACGCCGATCCGTCGTCGCCCGTCGCGGGCCGGCGTGCGGTGACCGTCCTCGGATGGTGGCGGCCGGGCTGATGGGGTTGTGTCTGGTGCGACCAGATCTTCAGGCGGGAGAGGCGACAGTCCCTACCGCAACTGCGTCACGCTGCGTAGTTTGGTCCGCGGGGGGAGCCATGAACGATTTCGTCAGGGTGGTCGTCATCGACGATCACACATTGGTCCGCTACGGCCTCGCCGGCCTGGTCGACCAGGAACCGGATCTGGAGATCGTCGGCGACACCGGCCAGCGCGCCGAAGCGGTCGGCATGGTGCTGTCGACCCGCGCGAACGTCGTCGTACTCGATGTGACCCCGCCCGATCACGACGGCCTGCGGATCGCTCGCGAACTCCGCAACCGGTACGCCGAGCTCGGCATCGTCCTGCTGGCACCGGAAGGGCAGGACGGCGTCCTGTTCGAAGCACTCGAGTCGGGAGTGTCCGCGTTCGTCGCGAAGACCGCGCCGACGGACGAGATCCTGGCGGCGATCCGGCACGCGGCCGTGGCGCCCACGTCGTTCACGGCGACCGGGCTCGGGCCCGCGATGGCTCGCCGCGACCAGTCGCCGGCGCAGGCGCTGCTGAGTCCGCGTGAGGCGCAGGTGCTCGAGTTGCTCGGGCAAGGGTTGTCGGTCCGGGCGATCGCGGTGGCGCTGTCGGTGAGCGTGTCCACGGCGAAGACGTACGTCGAGCGGCTGTACGAGAAGCTCGAGGTGTCGAACCGGGCGCAGGCCATCATGACGGCACTCCAACGGGGCTTCATCGAGCCGAAGTCGTGAGTCATCGAAACTTCTTCACCTCTGACCCGTCACCTTCCTGCGTGCTGCTCGTTTCATCATGCAGCGGGGAACTTCGGGGGAAGTCCAGCTGATCGCCGATGCCGTTCAGGGGCGGCACCCGACATCAGCCCGCTGCCGGCCGTACCCGGGGGGGATGCGGGAAGCCTCGGCAGTGGTGCAGTACGACGGGGATCGCACGGGGGATGGGTAACGCAGCGGGACAGGTAACGCAGTAGGGGGAGGAAGCGGGACACCTGCCGCAGTCGGGGGACTGCGCGGTGGACCGTTCCGCGACGGGACATCGGAGCAATCTGGTGGGCGCGGATGGCAGCTCCGGGGGGAGCACGGGGAACAGCAGTACCAACGGGGGACACGGGGAGTTGTACGAGGGATAGCAGGGCTGGGGAATATTGGCGCTCTGCTGTGGGGAGGTGGGCCGGCCACTCGGGTCGGCCCACAGTTCTGCGGAGTCAGCGACGCGCGAGGTGGTGCCCTGCCCGGGCGGCGAGCTCCTGGACGGAGAGATCCGTGTCCGGTGGGAGCGCATCCAGCGGGAACCATGCGAGGTCATGGGATTCCTCGCTCACGACGTACTCCGTGTCTGTCGTCGCGGTGACGAGGAACTGTACGTCGAGGTGGTAGGCCCCCGCGCATCCGCCGGCAAGCAGCAGGTGCCGCGAAAGCTGCAGCGGCTCACGGTTGATCGTCAGGTCTGTCAGGCCCGACTCCTCCGTCGCTTCCCGCAGTGCCGCGCCGCTCAGGGTCGTATCGCCGTCCTCGCAGTGCCCGCCGAGCTGGAGCCATCGCCCAACCGTCTTGTGCAGTGTGAGCAGCGTCTTCGTCCCGGCGCCGTCAACGACCAACGCACTGGCCGTCACATGCTCCGGCTGGCAACTCCGCCACATGCCGTCCGCATGCGCCGCCAGATGCTGCAGGTAGTGCTTCTGCAGCTCCTCCTGCCCGGCATCAGGCACACGCCAACCCGTTAGGACCTCGACCGCATTCCCGTGAAGCACCCCGCAAGTCTCCCTGCCGGTCGGGGAGAACTACTTGGTGGGTTTGTCGCCGTCGCCGTCCTTGTCCGAGCCGGGGTCGGACGGGTTCTTTTCTTCGTCGGTGAGGAAGTCGGTGATGTCGATGTTGGAGAGCTCGCCGGCATGCTGGGCGAAGCCGATGGGGTCGTCCAGGTCGGCGGTGCTCGGCATCAGGTCGGGGTGGGACCACAGGTTGTCGCGACCGTCGGCTCCGCGAGCGTCGCGAACGGCCGCCCAGAGGTTGGCAGCGTCCCGGAGGCGGCGGGGACGAAGCTGGAGGCCGACGAGAGTGGCGAATGTCTGCTCGGCCGGCCCGCCGGCTGCCCTACGCCGCCGCACCGTCTCGGACAGCTGGATCGCGGCGGGCATCCGGTCCCTGGTCGCCTCGCGTACGACGTCGTCGACCCAGCCCTCGACCAGCGCGAGCGTGGTCTCGAGCCGGACGAGTGCGGCCTTCTGCTGCTCGGAGTCCTCGGGCTCGAACAGGCCGCCCGCGAGGGCCTCCTGCATGGCCTCGGGATTCTGCGGGTCGATATCCGCCATCGCGCGCTCGATCTTGCCGGTGTCGACCTCGATCCCGGCCGCGTAGTCGGCGACCGCGGCCAGGAGGTGCTGGCGCAGCCACGGCACACCGGCATACAGCCGCTGGTGCGCCACCTCGCGCAGCGCCAGGTACAGCCGAACGTCCTCGTCGGTCAGCCCGAGCCCCTCCGCGAACTTCGCGACGTTGTCGGGCAGCAGGATCGCCTGGCCGATCGGTCCGAGAGGCAGTCCGATGTCGGACGAGCTCACGACTTCGCTGGCCAGCTCGCCGAGGCCCTGGCCGACCTGCGCTCCGAAGACCGAACCGCCCAGCTGCCGCAGCATCCCGGCCATCGGGCCCGCGAACTGCTGTGCCTCCGCGGGCAGCGCGTTGCCCATCGCACCCGCGACGTGCTCGGCCACGGGGTCGACGATCGTCTGCCAGACGGGAAGCGTGTTCTCGACCCACTCGGCGCGGCTCCAGGCGGCAGAGGTGGCAGACACCTCGGGCAGCGTGGTCGCCTCGTCCAGCCAGTGCTCGGCAAGCCGGACCGCGTCCGCGACGCGGTCGCCGTCGGCGGACGTCATCGAGCGGTCTCCGGCGGTGGAGACGGTCTTGCGGGCGATGTCCTTGGCCAGCTCCCAGTTCACCGGCTTGCCGTCGGTCGAACCGCTCAGCAACTGCTGAACCTGGGCGAAGATCGCGTTCAGGTCCGGGGTGCCGCCCGCGCCGGCCGCACCGGAGAACTGCTGGAACATGGCCTCGAACGGCGTTCCCTTGAACGGGTTGTCCGGGTTGTCCGGTTCGTCGCTCATCGGAGGGCCTTCCTGTGCGGGTGGGGCGTACAACTCCAACGTACTGGTTCCACCCATCAGTTCCTCCACCGGCGAACGCATCACCGCTCGTGTTCGCGGGCGGCGGACCCCAGATCCGCCGGTGGCCGGTCGCTCGCGGCTGTGCGGCCAGGTCACCGGGCGCAGGTAGGTGAGCAAGGCAACAGTCTCTCCGGGTGCACAGCGCACCACGCAGCGCAGTTCTCAGGACTCCTCTTAGTGCGCCTCTTGGTACGCCGAAATGTCGGTGCCGGAGGGAGGTGATGTGTGGACAGTGGTGGGTGGGAGGGAGAATTGCGGGACGGGGGATGGGATGGTGTGCAGGTGAGCACGGGGGTCCGGTGGGAATGAGGGACGGATGAACGACGCGATCAGGCTGCTGGACATACGGGACAGCCCGTTGTCCAGCGACGAGGTGCTGGCGGCTGTCGCTGATCCGACGGCGGGTGGAACCGCGATCTTCATCGGCACTGTGCGCAACCACGACGACGAGAAGCCGGTCGACAAGCTGGCCTACGAGGCGCATCCCGACGCGCTGGAGCACCTGCGGAAGGTTGCGCAGCGTATCTGCGACGACCCCGCAGTGACCGCGCTGGCCGCCGTCCACCGGACCGGGGACCTCAAGATCGGCGACGCGGCGGTGATCGTCGCGGTGGCGGCATCGCACCGCGATGTCGCGTTCGTGGCGTGCCGGCGGCTGATCGACGATCTCAAGGCCGAGGTCCCGATTTGGAAACACCAGCACTTCACCGACGGTGGCAGCGAGTGGGTCGGCGCTCACTGACCCGTACGCTGGGCGCATGAAGGTGGCCGGATGAAGGTTTTGGCGTGGCTGGCGTTCCCGCTGATCGCCACGCTGCTGGCGATGTGCTGGGCGGCGTGGCGCGGGTGGCGCAGCCGTGAGCCGCGCCGGTCCGGTGGCGCCTTCGCCTCGGTCGACGACTTCCGCCGCTTCAACGCCGCGATCGCCGCCCCCGGCCCGCGGGCCACCCCGGAACGTCGCCGCGGTCTGGGTCGTCGTAATCATCAGAAGGCCTCCACCAAGATCGCAGGGCAGGGTTCGTGACACGTCGTACCGCCACATTGGTCACCTCGATCGTCGTGCTTCTCGTTTCGCTCGGGCTGGTGACCGCGTTCCCGGTGCCGTTCGTCTCGTTCAGCCCCGGGCCGGTCAAGGACACCCTGGGGTCCGCGAAGGACAAGCCCGTCATCGAGATCACCGGGCACGACACGTTCCCGACCTCGGGCCAGCTCGACCTGACCACGGTGTCGGTCACCTCGCCGGACCGTCAGCTGACGTTGCCGCAGGCCATGCGCAACTGGCTCGACCCGCACCACGACCTGTTCCCGCGCGACATCATCTATCCGCCGGACCAGAGCGCCGACCAGGTCCAGCAGCAGAACACCGCGGAGATGACCGGCTCGCAGGACAGTGCGGTCGCGGCCGCACTGCAGGCGGCGAAGGTCCCGTTCCACACGAAGGTGTCGACGGTCGCGGACAACACTCCGGCGCAGGGCAAGCTGAAGCCCGGCGACATCATCCTGGCGGTGGACGGCCAGACCGTGACCCAGGTCCCGCAGGTCGGCGACCTCGTCCGTAAGCACAAGGTCGGCGAGAACGTCGTCTTCCTGATCCGCCGGGGCACCGCGGAGCAGACCGTCGAACTGAAGACCGCCGCGACCCCCGGGGACACGAGCCGCCCGATGGTCGGGATCTCGATCGGCGTCGACTCGAAGGTCAAGGTCACGGTCAACCTCGGCCAGGACATCGGCGGCCCGAGCGCCGGCACGGCGTTCGCGCTGGCCATCTACGACAAGCTGACTCCGGGTGCCCTGCTGGCGGGCAAGCACGTCGCCGGCACCGGCACGATCGACGCGCTCGGCCAGGTCGGCGCGATCGGCGGCATCCAGCAGAAGATCGCCGGCGCCAAGAACGACGGCGCCACGGTGTTCCTGGTCCCGGCGCCGAACTGTGAAGCCGCACTGCACGCCGACGTGAAGAACATCCAGCTGGTGAAGATCAGCACGCTGACCGACGCGATCAGCGCTCTTCAGGCGGTCGCCAGCGGCAAGGGAGATGTCCCGTCGTGCAGTCAGTGAGCGATCCGTATGTCCTGGCGACCCGAAGGGAAGACCTGTCGGCATGGAATCCGTAGGCACGCTGCCTCCTGACGCGCTGAACCGCGCGGTGATCGAGATCGAGAAGCACGTGAGCAGCGCGGGCTGGGACCAGCCCGCGCAGTTGTTCGCGCTGGTCCCGACCGAGGAACTGCTCCGGGCCGAACCGCAGCTGGCCGCCCAGCTCGGTGCCGACGACGCCTCCCAGCTGCTCACCCCGGTCGCCCAGGGCGAGATTCCGGGCGGCGTCGAGGACGACAACCTGGCCGATGCGCTGGGCCGGATCGAGTGGCCGGACGGGGTGGCCGGCTGCGCGCTGGCGATCGAGCGAATCGTGCTCCCGGCATCGGCCGAGGCCGGCCTGTCCAGCGTCGAGTCCGACGCCCAGCTGGCCCAGCTGGCCGGCAGCGATCCGCGCCGGCACGAGGTCCGGATGGTCGCGGCTGTGCTCCGCGAAGGCGCCCGGTTCGGCGCCGTCCGGCTCCGCGAGCACGACGAGGACAGCGCGGTGCTGACCGGCACCGACTTGGTCCCCACGCTGTGCGAAGTACTGTCATTGACATTCGAACCTTCGGTCGGCAGCCGGCCGGGCGATGGTCCTGGGGTCGACGGCATGAGCGACGACGAGGAGAAGCGACCATGAGCGACGGCGTCTACGACATGCCGGAGGAGCCGCCGGCCCGCAGATCGCGGCGAACAGGCGGACGTCCTCGGGCCCTGCTGCCGACGATCGCGACTCTGATCGTCCTGCTGATCCTCTTCAGCGTCTTCACCGACGTCTGGACCCAACGGCTCTGGTACCGCTCGGTCGACCTGGGCTCGGTCTTCAGCACCGTGCTCGGGACGCGGGTCCTGCTGTTCGTCGTCGTCGGTCTGCTGATGGCGGCGGCGGTCGTGGCGAACATCATCGTCGCGTTCCGCACCCGTCCGCGGGTGGCTCTGGCGCCGTCGCCCAGCCCCGGCTTCGAGCGCTACGGCGACCTCCTCCAGCAGCACGGGAAGGTTGCTGTCGGCGTGGTCGCGACCCTGATGCTGGTCTTCGGCGGCTCGGCCGCGTCGGGGGAGTGGAAGGTCTTCCTGGCCTGGAAGAACCGGACTCCCTTCGGCGTCACCGACAAGCACTTCAACAAGGACATCGCGTTCTTCGTCTTCGACTACCCGTGGCTGCGCGTCCTGCTCGGCTTCGGCTACTCGATCGTCCTGCTGTCGCTGGTCGCCGCGATCATCACCCACTATCTGTACGGCGGCTTCCGGCCGTCCGCGAAGGGGCAGAAGGCCTCCGGCGCGGCGCAGGTGCAGTTCTCCGTCCTGCTCGGGCTGCTCGTGCTCCTCAAGGCCTTCAGCTACTGGCTGGACCGCTTCGGGCTGACGACGTCGGACAGTCGCCTCTTTACCGGCATCTCCTATACCGGCGACAACGCGGTCCTGCCCAGCAAGGAGATCCTGGCCGTCATCGCGGTCCTCTGCGCGTGCCTGTTCTTCGCGAACGTGGTCCGCCGGACGTGGCTGCTGCCTGGCGTCGGCACGGTCGTGCTGATCCTGTCGGCGATCCTCCTGGGCGCTCTCTGGCCGGCCGCACTGCAGCAGTTGCGGGTGCGACCGAGCGAGCCGGTGAAGGAAGCGCCGTACATCACCAAGAACATCCAGGCCACGCGTGATGCCTACGGGCTCGCGCAGACCGAGGTCACCGACTACCAGGCGAAGACGACGGCGACGCCGGCCGAGCTGTTGCAGGACACCGAGGTGCTGCCGGGAATCCGCCTGATCGATCCGAGTGTGGTGGGACCGACCTTCGAGCAGCTCCAGCAGGTTCGCGGCTTCTACTCGTTCCCGACCGATCTCGACGTCGACCGGTACAACATCGGTGGAAAGAGCAACGACACCGTCATCGCGGTCCGCGAGGTCCAGGTCGACCGGCTGCCGGCCGGTCAGCGCAACTGGAACAACGACCACACCGTCTACACCCACGGCTACGGCGTCGTCGCCGCCAACGGGAACAAACGAGCCGCGGACGGTACGCCGGTCTGGACCGAGAAGGATCTGCCGCCGACCGGCCAGCTCGGTGACTACGAGCCGCGGATCTACTTCGGCGAGCAGTCGCCGGACTACTCGATCGTCGGCGGTCCGGAAGGCGGCCAGGCGGTCGAGCTCGACACGCCGGAAGGCAAGACCGGCGGCGACCCGACACTGAACACCTACCACGGCAAGGGCGGTGTCTCGATCGGGTCGTTCGGCAACCGGTTGCTCTACGCAACCAAGTTCCGGGACGCGAACATCCTGCTGTCGAGCCGGGTGAACTCGGACTCGAAGATCCTCTACGACCGCACCCCGCGCGAGCGGGTCGAGAAGGCGGCGCCGTGGCTGACGCCGGACGGCGACCCGTATCCGGCGATCGTCGACGGCCAGGTGGTCTGGATCGTCGACGGCTACACCACCTCGGACAACTACCCGTACTCCGAGAAGGTCGCCCTGGACGTCAGCACCCGGGACACCACCACCGGCCGCGGCACGATCGCGCAGCAGCCGAGCGAGAAGATCAACTACATCCGCAACTCGGTCAAGGCCGTCGTCAACGCCTACGACGGCTCCGTCGAGCTGTACGCCTGGGACGAGAGCGACCCGGTGCTGAAGACGTGGATGAAGGCGTTCCCCGGCACGGTCAAGCCGAAGTCGGCGATCTCGCCGCAGTTGCTGGCGCACCTGCGGTACCCGGAGGACATGTTCAAGGTCCAGCGTGACCTGCTGGCGAAATACCACGTCACGGATGCCGGCACCTGGTACCAGAACAGTGATCTGTGGCGCGTTCCGGACGACCCGACCGCGGTCTCGTCCGGTGGCGACTCGACGACGCATATCAGTCAGCCTCCCTTCTATCTCTCGTTGCGGATGCCCGATCAGACCGATCCGAAGTTCTCGCTGACGTCGGTCTACGTGCCGAACGCCGAACGGGAGAACCTCACTGCCTTCATGGCCGTCGACTCCGAGGCGACTTCCCCGGACTACGGCAAGTTCCGAATACTGCGGCTACCCGGCAACCTGCAGATACCTGGTCCGGGGCAGGTCTACAACAAGTTCCAGACCGACGAAGGCATCAGAACGGCTTTGCTGCCGATCAACCAGCCCAGTAGCGGCGCCAGAGCTCAGTACGGGAACTTGCTGACCTTGCCGCTCGGCGGTGGTCTGCTCTATGTCCAGCCGGTGTACTCGGTGCGGACGAGCGGTCCTGGTAGCTATCCCGTCCTGAGATACGTCCTGGTGTCCTTCGGTGACGGCGTCGCCTACGGCTCGACGCTGCAGGAAGCCCTGACCAAGGTCTTCAACACCAACGTCGACACGGGGGAGACTCCGCCAGGCACCAAGACGCCGCCCGCGACCGAGCAGAACCAGACCGTCAAGCAGGCCCTGGCCGACGCGCAGGCTGCGTACACCCGTGCGCAGACCGCCCTCAAGAACGGTGACCTCGCCGGCTACCAGACCGCTGTGAACCAGATGAAGGCGGCGGTCGACAAGGCGCTCGCGGCGGGTGCGGTGGTAACGCCGAGCCCGACACCGAAACCGTCCGGCAGCCCGTCGACACCGGCGAGTCCGCCGGCATCGACAACACCGACGCCCCCGTCGACTTCGCCGACAGGCTGAGTCGAGGGTGGTTCCCGGGGCGGCGACACCGACACCAGTCGGCGTCGCCGCCCCGTTCTCTTGCCGCCGGTTCTGCTGCGAGGTCTGTTGCCTAAGGCATCAGGTCGTGGGTTCGGGATGGAATCCGGCGGCGGTGTCGAGCACGTCGGCGTCGGTGAAGCGGTCGTGGTCGATCGTCACTTCGGCCGCGACGCCCGGCGCGATGAAGTAGAACACCTCGTTACCGGCGAACAGACCGTCGTACCCGCCGACCTTGACCGGGGTCAGCTGCCAGTCTTCAGGATCCTTCTCCTCGTACTCGATCAGGAACGTCTTCAGCGCCTCGAGGTCGGTCAGCTTGTCGCCCCGGATCGTCTTCACGGTGAGGTCGACCTTGTACGCACCGTCCGGATCGGGGCCGGTCTCCCAGACCCGGCTGCGGAACGACACGTCCTCCCACTCGTACTCGAAGTCGCTCGGCGTCCCGATGCCGTCGGGAAGGTTCTCGATCACGAAGCCGTCCAAGGTGCCAGCCCTCTGCTCGGTCGATGGAGATGCCGCGGAGTACGACGAAGTTGCTGAGGCAGGGACGGTCGTCGAGAGCCCGAGTGAGGTCAGGACGACCGCGGTCCCGATCACGATACGACGGGCGGACGGCACGATTCGGGAACGAAGCGTTGAACGCGACATGGCTGCCTCCTGGGGAAGGGGGCGCCTCGCCTGCTGCGAGACGCCTTCATGCCCAAGAAGATGCAGCGATCAGCGCGCGCCCGGACAGGCGAATTCGATCCTGTGGAAAACCAGCCGTCAGTAACCGATGAGCCGGTGCAACCGATGGAACGTCTGCCGGAACCCGAGCCGCGGCCAGGTCCGCGACGACAACAGGTTCGTCACCCGCCAATCGGTCACCACCGACGTGTACCCGGTGTCGGCAGACCACTGCAGCACAGCCTCACCCAGTGCGCGTCCGGCGCCGAGCCCACGCGCGGAGGGCAGTACGGCCGCGAACCCGAGGAAGCCGGCGTTGTCCGGTTTGGCCAGCCCGTTGTGCGCGCTCGACTTGTCCAGCGAGCACCCTATGGAGGACCCGATCAACTGACCGTTGTGCTCGGCAACGAAGGTCGCGTAGTCCTGGTCGTCGATCGACTCCTCCCAGTCCGCCACCGCTTCCTCGAGCGTCGGGATCTCGCCGGACGAGAACACCGGCGACAGGCCCTGGTGCTGAGGCAATGCGAGATCGAGCTCCGCGAGTACCGGGATGTCGGCCCGGGCAGCACGTCGTACGACGAGATCGCGCGGCAGCGGCGGGGGAGTGTCGGGCACCGGGCGGACGGCGTGTGCGTGCTGCGAGCCGAAGGCCAGGCGGAACCAGGCATCGATCAGCTCGACGTCGTCGGGCACGAGTACGTAGTGCGCGATGCGGCCGTCGTCGACCCACTTCGTCGCGGCAGCGCCGTACAGGTCCCGAATGTGTTCTGGCTCACGCACGGCATGACCGGCCGCCTCGACCCAGATATTCGGGCCCCAGACCGGCGACGGCTTGGGCGCGGCGAGGAGATAACCGGTGATCTCGCCGCTCTCGACCATGACCGTGCCGGACGCGCCTTCGCTCTCCCAGGCGGCTGTCACCTCGACGAGGGCGAGGCGCTCATCCTCGTAGTCAGGCGGGAGCAGAGGGTGGCGCTTACGGTGCGCCCGATGCCGCTGGGCGAGCAGACCGGCGGCAGCCGCCAGATCCGCCTCCTCGAACGGACGGATGTCGTGTCGGGACATACTCGGAAGGTACGCCGATCAGCGCCCGCCGAACACGGGGTTTCGCCACTCCGGGAACCGATTTGGTTGCTCAGCCCAGATCCTCTAAACTAAAGACACAACGGCGCGGGGTGGAGCAGCTCGGTAGCTCGCTGGGCTCATAACCCAGAGGTCGCAGGTTCAAATCCTGCCCCCGCTACCACAGAAGGCCCGGACCAACAGGTCCGGGCCTTCGCCTTGTTGTGTGGGGTCTGACCTGCAGTACGGTTTTCGTATGACGCGACCGCGGATGCGGATCGGGGCCGTCACGATCGCGGCGGCGCCGGCTCCGCATGCCCGGGAGTTGGCCGGGTTTTACGAGCGCCTGCTTGGCTGGCGGATCGTCGACGAAGGGCCGAAGGGCGGTTGGGTTCAGCTGCACCCGCCCGAGGGCGAGACGGACGGGACGCTGCTCGGCATCAACATCGAGTCCGACGAGGAGCACGAGCGGCCGGTCTGGCCGAGCAAGCCCGGTGGTCAGAACGCGACGATGCACCTCGACATCGGCGTGGACGACCTCGATGAGGCCGTCGCGTGGGCCGTCGAGGCAGGCGCGACTCTCGCCGAGGACCAGCCGCAGGAGCACGTCCGGGTCATGCTCGACCCGCACGGCAACCCCTTCTGCCTGTGCCGCTAGCCACGAAGGCCCGGACCGGCAGGTCCGGACCTTCGGCGGCACTACTGGGCGTTGGTGATGATGACTTTGAGGGCTTCTTGTTCGGCGGCGTTGGTGAAGGTGTCGTAGGCCTGGTCGAACTGGTCGAAGGTGAAGCGGTGGGTGATGAACTTCTCGGGGGCGATGGCGTGGTTCTTGATGTCTTCGAGGAGTTCGGGGGCGGTGGTCGCGTTGACCAGACCGGTGGTGATGGTGAGGTTGTTGATCCAGTGCCGCTCGATCGGGAACTGCACACTCTCGCCGTGTACGCCGATGTTGGCGACGTGACCGCCGGGGCGGACCGACTCGAGGGCGATGCCGAAGGTTGACGGGAGGCCGACTGCCTCGATGCCGACGTCGACGCCGAGCCCGTCGCGACTGAGCTCGCGCAGCGCCGCCGCGACGTCCTGGCCGGAGCTGACCTCGAGCGTCTCGGTCGCCCCGAAGTCACGCGACTGATCGAGCCGGAACTTGTTGGTGTCGACGGCGATGATGGCCGCGGCGCCGGCGGTGCGAGCAGTCATGATCGCGGCCAGCCCGACCGGTCCGGCGCCGATGACGGCGACGACGTCACCGGTCTTGACGGCGCCGTTGAGGACGCCGATCTCGTAGCCGGTGGGGAGGATGTCGCTCAGCATGGTGCCCTCTTCGGCCGAGACGCCTTCGGGCAGCGGGATCAGGCCGTTGTCGGCGAACGGCACGCGCACGTACTCGGCCTGGGTCCCGTCGATGAGATGCCCGAAGATCCAGCCGATGCCGCCGAGGGTCTTGCAGTGCGAGGGCAGGCCGGCCTTGCAGTAGTCACATGTCCCGCACTTGCTGATGCAGGAGATGATGACGCGGTCGCCGACCTTGACGTTCTTGCACTCCGAGCCGGTCTCGGTGACCACGCCGACTCCCTCGTGGCCGAGGATCCGGCCGTCGGTGACGGCGGGGACGTCGCCCTTGAGGATGTGCAGGTCGGTGCCGCAGATCGTGGTGGCCTCGACCTTCACGATCGCGTCGGTCGGATCCTTGATCGCGGGGTTCGGGACCTCTTCCCATGCCTTCTGGCCAGGCCCGTGGTACACGAGAGCTTTCATCGGTACTCCCTTTCTCATCGGCCACGCGGGTGACTCGATCGGCACCAAGGGCGCGCACCGGTACCTAACGGATCGTCACACCGCAGCAAGGCGGCGCCGATCTCATCTTGAGACGGCTGCGCTGAGCGCTGGACCGGCAGCGCCTCTCAAATCGAGACACCCCGGTGGCTGCGAAGCGGCAAGGATATTCATGTTCGGGATGCACCCGGAAGGAGCTTGCCATGACCACGATCGACGCCGATGCGCACAGCGCCCCAGAGGTACAACTCTCCACTGAAGCCGCGGTCCCGGCAGTGACCGGGGATCCGGCGATGATCGGGCTCCCCAGTTTCATCGTGGGATCCGTCGCGCTGGGTCTCGTGCTGGTTGGCTACGTGTCTGCGGCGGCGGTCGGGGCCTCGCTCCCGATCATCGTCGCGGCGACCGGCCTGGGCCTGGTGATCGCGGCCATCTGGTCGGCGGCGCTCGGGCAGAGCGCGGTGGCCGGAGTGTTCGGCATCTTCGCCGGGTTCTGGTTGAGCTATGCAACGCTCGTACTGGGCCTGACGCACAAGTGGTTCGCCATCGCCGCTGGGGACGCCCTCCATACACAAGGGCTGTACCTGATCTCGTGGCTGGTCGTGATCGGGATGCTGACGCTGGCGACCCTCCGCCTGCCGATGGTCTACACGCTGCTCTTCGCACTCATCGAGATCGCCCTCGTGCTGGTCCTGATCGGCACGCTGCAGCAGTCAGCCGGCACGCTGAAGGTCGCCGGTGTGGTGGTGTTCATCTTCGCCGCGGTGGGCGTGTACCTGTTCTTCAACTCGGCCTCGCAGGCGACCGGCGGCAAAGCGCTTCCGCTCGGGCAGCCGCTTGTTCGTGACTGAGTCTTACCTGGCGGTCAGGCGTAGACCCAAGAGGAAGGCGAGGCCGTTCGGAGTGCCGACGCCGGTGATGGTGTCGTAGCTCTTGGCTGTGACCTGCTCGGTGTCGGGCCCTCGCGAGTCGAAGATGTCGACGGTCGCGCTGTCCGTGCCGTTGGCCGGCGTGTAGGCGGCTCGGTTCTGCTGGGGCATCGCCGCTGTGACCGGCAGGACGTCGTGGAACGCTCGTGTTCCGTACAGGCGGTAGATGAGCGGATTGATGAATCCGAAGCTGGACCGCATGCCCTGCTGAGCGTCGGCCACCAGGCCGGCGATCAGCGGGGCGGCGAGACTGGTCCCTGCATTCACTTGTATCTGGTAGGTCGGGCGGCCGATGTCGTCCAAGGCCGTGTAGCCCGTCAGCATGCCGGTGTCGAGATCGGCGACCGCGGCGATGTCGGGCACTGCTCGGTTGATGCCGATGTCGCTTCACTTGCCTCCGTCAAGCATGGCGGTGCCGTTCGACCAGCCCGTCTCGACCACCCGGTGGTTCCCTGCGCCGAGGCCCAGCGTCGTACCGCCGACTGCTGTCACGAACGGGTCCGAGGCGGTCGTCGTGAGGCCAGGGGTGTCACCGGACGAGAAGTACATGCCGACGCCCTCCGCCACCGCCCGGACGGTGCGACAACAGTCCTGATCAACTTCTCTCCCCGGATGAGCGATCACTCTACGGGGTCGACAGGTTACTTTACGGCGAGTTCTCCGAGCTCCGACCAGTCGTCCTGGGGGAGTTTGAAGTTGACGATGCGCGGCGTCTCGACCAGGTGCGGCGGCAGGTGCTCCTGGGCGGCCTTGAAGTGGGCCGACGTGACGTGGTGGGTGGCGGCATCGTCGTCGGCGAAGGCCTCGACCAGCACGTACTCGTTCGGGTCGTCGAGGGAGCGGGACCAGTCGTACCACAGGCAGCCCGGCTCGGCGCGGGTCGCCGCGGTGAAGTCGGCGGTGATGGACGGCCAGTTGTCGGCGTGCTCAGGCTTTACCCGGAACTTGGCGGTGATGAAGATCATCAGGCTTCCTCCGCTGAATCGATGGGACCGGGACCGATGCTAGCGGCCACGGCGCCGGCGGCGGGTCGCAATCTGAGATGAAATGCGAAAGCCGCTGCCCCCCGGTGAAGGGGGCAGCGGCTCGAGCGGCCCGGGACAGGTGGTCAGGCAGCTTGCGGGACCCGGTTCCTTGCGGCCCAGACGGCCCGCCGGAGCTGCGCCTTGTCCGGGTAGCCGGCGTCGCGGCCGACCGCGTAGACGTCGTGGCTGCGCATCTTGACCATGCCGGCGACGTACCAGACCGGGCTGCCCTCGGCCAGCATGCTGATGATCATGTTCCGGGTGTCGGTGGTGATGTTCATTCTGACCCTCTCCCTTGGTCGCTCTTACTGATACGTCGGACAGGGACAGTCGGATTCGACACCACCACCAGAAAAATCTGCAAAACAAAGCGCCCCGATCAGTGATCGGGGCGCTCGTCCGTGTGGGTCCCGGGGGGAGTGGGACCACCACACGTTGGGGGGGACTTTGACGTTAACTCGACCAAGGGGTCACGCTCGGGAGTTACAGCGCGAAACCTTCGCCGAACGGTACAAGTCCTGCGCTCAGCGGCTCGTTCGTCTGCGGTACAGCCACGTTGCCAGCACGAACGAGAACAGGAACAGACCAGAACACCACACCAGTGCGAGTCGGCCGTTGCCGTTCATCGGTGTGCCGGTCAGCAAGCTGCGGACCGTCTCGATCACCGGTGTGATCGGTTGGTGTTCGCTGACCGGTCGCAGCCACGACGGCATCGTCTGCGGCGGCACGAACGCACTACTCAGGTACGGCAGGAACAGCATGAAGAAGCTGAGAGCGCTGGCCGACTCCACCGACTTGGCGATGACGCCGAGTCCAGCGGCCAGCCAGGACAGTGCGACGACGTACAGCAGCAGTAGACCTATTGCCGCCAGCCAGTCGACCACTCCGCCAGTCGGACGGAACCCCATGGCCAGTGAGGCAAGGATGACGATCGCAGTGGACGTCGCGTTCCGCGCGACACTCGCAACGACGTGGCCGGTGAGTACTGCGAAGCTCCGGATCGGCAGTGAGCGCAGCCGGTCGATCATCCCGGTGGTCATGTCGTCGGCGACCGCCATCGCCGTCGATGCTGCGCCGTACCCGGTGGTGAGCAGCAGGATCCCCGGTACGACGTAGTTCACGTACTCCGTCCCCGTATTGATCGCCCCACCGAAGACGTAGACGAACAGCGCCATCATCAGCAACGGCAGCAGGAGCGAGACGAACAGTGTGTCGACGTTGCGCCGAGCGAGCCGGACGCTCCGGTCGATCATGGTCGCCGCGTCCGAGCAGGCGGCGACAACTCCTTGATGTGACATCAGGAACCTCTCAGGCAGTCAGGGTCAGGAAGACGTCGTCGAGCGTCGGCCGGTGCGACGAGACCCGCTGCGGCTCCAGTCCGTTGTCCCGGAGTACGTCGAGCACGTGGTGCAGGTGTGCCGCCGTACCGTCGGACGGCACGTTCAGCACGAGCTGATCGGCGACTCCCTCCAGTACTCCGGTCGCTTTGAGCAGCTGTACTTCGTCGCTGAACCGGAGCTCGATCCGCTCGCCGCCGATCCGGGCCTTGAGTGCATCCGCCGTGCCGCTCGCGACGATCCGGCCGTGGTCGAGCAGCACGATCCGGTCGGCCAGCCGGTCCGCCTCCTCCAGGTACTGCGTCGTGAGCAGGATCGTCGTACCTTCGCGGACGAGGTCGACGATCGCGTCCCACATCGCCGTACGGCTGGCCGGGTCGAGTCCGGTCGTCGGCTCGTCCAGGAAGATCACCTGCGGCCGCGCGATCAGGCTCATCGCCAGATCGAGCTTGCGCCGCATGCCGCCCGAGTACGTCTTCACGCGCCGGTCCATCGCGTCAGTCAGCCCGAACTGCTCCAGCAGCTCGGCCGTACGACGCTGCGCAACACGCCGGCCCAGATGCATCAGCCGGCCGACCATCACCAGGTTCTCCCGACCGGTCTGGTTCTCGTCGACCGCGGCGTACTGCCCGGTGAGGCTGATCGCCCCGCGGACACGGGCGGGCTCGCGGAGTACGTCGTACCCGGCGATGGTCGCCGCGCCGGAGTCCGGCCGGGTCAGCGTGGTCAGGATGCGCACCGCCGTGGTCTTGCCGGCGCCGTTCGGCCCGAGCAGGGCGAGCACCGACCCTTCCTCGACGCTCAGGTCGACCCCAGCGAGCACGTCGTTCGCGCCGTACGACTTCCGAAGTCCGGTGGCCTCGATGATCATCGTCCCCTCCTTACTGCGTATTTGATACGCTAAATAGCGTAGCATCTACGCAATATCGCGACGCAAGCCCTAAACTGACCCGGTGGAGAACAACGAGCTGCCGGCCGACGTCGCGGCGATGTGGCGGTTGCGGGAGGCCCCGCGGCGCGGGCCGAAGCCGTCGCTGACGCTCGACGACATCGTCCGGGCCGCGATCGAGATCGCCGATGCCGAGGATCTGGCTGCCGTCTCGATGGCCCGCGTCGCCGAGCGGCTCGGCAACTCGACGATGGCGCTCTACCGGCACGTGAAGAGCAAGGACGAGCTGCTCGTGATCATGTCGGACGCCGCGCTCGAGCGTCCGGAACCGATGCCCGAGGGCGTCGACTGGCGCACCGGGCTGACGTTCTGGGCGGACGGCGTACTCACAGCGATCCGGCGGCACACGTGGTACGCGAAGGTCCCGATCTCGGGTCCACCGGCCGGTCCGAACAACCTGGCCTGGTTCGATTCCGCGCTGGGTGTGCTGAAGGACACCGGCCTGCCGGAGGAGGCGAAGGTCGGCGTGGTGATGGGGCTCATCACCTACGTGCAGGGCGAGATCCGGATGGCGTTCGACCTGGCTGCCGGGTACGCGGACAACCCGGATGCTTTTCAGCGGTTCGGCTCGACGTTGCGGCGGGTCGCGGATCCACGCGTCTATCCGGCCGTCGCGCGCACAGTCGAGGCCGGTGTCTTCGACGAGGTCGGCAGCTTCGAGGAGGACAACGAGGCCGACTTCGACTTCGGTCTGCAGCTCTACCTGGACGGTGTCGCCGCGTTCATCGACCGGGTGTGCGGTCAGTCCAGCTGAATGATCGCATCGGCCGCCGATGCGGTCGCCGCGATCAGGTGGGCGTTGCGTTCGTCGGTCCCGTAGGTGCGTTCGTGGGCTTCTTCGGGTGACCTGCCGTAGCGCCGGTGGCGGGCCTCCAGCCGATCGTGGCGCAGTTGCTCGGGCACCTCGACGTACCAGCACTCGTCGAGCAAGGTGCGAACCGTTGCCCATGGCATCTGATCGAAGAGCAGGTAGTTCCCCTCCGTCACGATCAGGCTGACATCCGGCGCGACTCCGATGCTCGCGGCGATCGAATCCTCCAGCTGCCGGTCGAACCGCGGCGCCCAGATCTGCTCGTCGGCCGCCTCCTTCAACCGCCGGAGGAACGCCACGAACCCGTGGCCGTCGAACGTGTGCGGCGCGCCCTTCACCTCCGCCAGCCCGAGCTCCTCCAGCACCGACTGCGCCAGGTGGTACCCGTCCATCGGCAGCAGCGCGACCTTGTGGCCGTCGGCGACCAGCTTCGCCGTGAGCTGCTCGGCGTACGTCGACTTCCCGGCCGCCGGCGCACCCGTGATTCCCAGGATCGACCGCCGGCCACGGGTCGCGAGGCCGACAGCACGGTCATAGGCGGTGGCCGGATCCAAGGTGCGCACCCGACTGATCCTAGGCTGAACCGGTGGCGAGGTTACTCTGCTGACCCGAGGAGGCCAGATGCCAGACAACCCGATTTCCCGGCCACAGCCCATCACGCGCGAGGAGCAGGCGTTCGTCGCGCAGGTCGAAGGCTGGGTTCCCGATGCGCTGCTCGAGGAGGTCGCTCGCGAGTTCGCGCCGGCCGATGTGGTGCCGGAGCAGCTCGCGAGGCGAATGGGTGAGGCCGAGCCCGGCGATCGGTTGCGGACGGCGGTCGAGACCGCGATGAATGGAAGCCGGCATTTCGGTGCGCTTCCGCCGGCCGAACGGTCCGCGGCTGCCGGGCAGGCCAGCCTCGCCGCCGCCCAGGTGATCGATTCCAATCTCACCATCGAACGCCAGGAGCCGACCTCACGGCTCGGCGAAATCGCCGGAAAGGTCGCCGGTAAGGCAGTGGATCGCGCGTTCCGAGGGGCCTACCGAGACGTGGCCAACTTGGCGGCCAACAAGGCATCGGAGCGGTTGAGTGGCGCGTTGAACTGGTCGCGCTTCCACCAGATGCAGGAGGCGCAGCGGCATGCGGCCGTACCGTCGGCCGCCACCGCCGCACCACAGCAGAGACCGACCGACGGCGCCCGGCCGACCGACGGGGCCAGGCCCGCCGGCCGGACCAGCGACAACAACCGCGGCCCCATAGTGCGCTGACTACGCCAGGTACCCGTCCGGGCGGATGAGGATCTCGTCGCCCGGCTGGGCGTGGTAGATCGCGAATGCTTCCGGTGCGGTGATGTCGACGGCATGCGGGTGGTTCGACGCGGTGGTGGGGGAGAAGCGCAGCAGGGTCTCGTGCGGGCCGCGGAAGAGCTCGAACAGCCGGGTCTTGTTGCCGGAGGCATCGACTAGCGGCGCGTCCGGAGCGCGGTCGCCGGACGCGAGCGGACGAGGGTCCGACGGGTCGCGGTACGAGACGTCCAGCTGGCGGGTGTTCTCGCCGCGCTCCATCGCGGACTCGTCGCCCTCGACGTGCTTCTGCATCAGCTCCTCGCTGATCCCGAGCACGCGCATCGCGTTGGTCCGGCGCTCGGTCTCGTACGTCGCCAGCACCTCTTCGCGACCGTCCGCCAATTTCCAGCCGAGGTTGTACGCGTCCTGGACGCCGGTGTTCAGGCCCTGCCCACCGGTCGGCGGGTGCACGTGGGCGGCGTCGCCGGCGATGAAGACCCGGCCGTCGCGGAACTTCGCGGCCAGGCGAACGTTCGGCCGCCACACGGTCGACCAGGTCAGGTCGCGCAGCTTCGCGGTACCGGCGCCGGCGTACTTGTCGACCAGCGCCTGCAGGCCCTCGATCGAGGTGTCGGCGTCGTCCGCGTCGAGCGGTGCGCCGAACTGGAACTGGTCCCCACCCGCGAGCGGAGTCATCGCGATGCCGGCCATCGGGTTGTCCTTGGCCGCGAACCAGTAGCCGAACTCGTGGTCGAGCCCGTCCACGGCGACATCACCGAGCAAAGTACGGATCGACTCGTCGGTGGTGCCTTCGAACGCGATCCCCAGGTGCTTGCGGACGAAGCTCTTGCCGCCGTCCGCGCCGACCAGGTAGTCGACCTCGGCCGTCTCGCCGGTGGACAGTTCGGCGGTCACCGCGGAGTCGGTCTGGGTGAACCCGACGATCGCGGTGTCCAGTTCGACAGTCACGCCGTACTCCGCGAGCTTGTCGCGCAGGATCTTCTCGGTCCGCGACTGGCCGAGCATCCGGGCGTTCGGGTACGGGATGTCCGGGGTGGGGTCGACGGGCTCGGCCATCCGGCGCTCGCCGACCAGTTCGCCGTCCAGGTAGATCTTCATCAGCGGGATCGCGATGCTCTGCGCCAGGACCTGGTCCAGTACGCCGAGGTCCTCGAATACCTCGAGCGTCCGCGGCTGCAGGCCGTCCCCGCGCGATCCGTCGAAGAACTCGGTCGCCTTGTCGATCACGCGGACGTCGATGCCGCGCCGGGCCAGCTCGATTCCGAGGGTCAGCCCGGTCGGTCCGGCACCCGCGATCAGGACGCTCATAGTGTTCTCCTTGACTGAATTGTGGTTCACTGAATTCGGATTCAGTTTGAACCTGACTAAGGTTCGATGTCAAGGAGGTTGTCGTGACGGACACGGTGAGCCGCCGGCAGCGGGCGGCCGGGACCGAGGTGGCGCTGAAGCAGGCCGCGCGCGAAGTCTTCGCCGAGCGCGGCTACCTGAACACGAAGATCACCGACATCACCGCGGCCGCGGGCCGCGCGACGGGGTCGTTCTACAACCACTTCGCGGGGAAGGAAGAGCTGCTCGAGGCACTGCTCAAGGACATGCTGCTGGAAGCGGACGAGGCGATCGTCGACGTCGCCGGGCACGACGCCGACTTCAGCAAGCTGTCAGCGATCCGCTGGCACGTCGAGGCGTTCTGGCGGTTCTACCAGGTGCATCTGCCGGAGATGGTCGCGGTCAAGCAGGCCGCGATGGTGGATCCGGAGCTCGGGCGGCGGCTGCAGCAGATCATGGCCGACGACGACCAGCACATGATCGAGCACTTCGCCCACCTGCCGCATCCGCCCGCCGACCCGCTCGTCGCGATCTCCGCGATGAACGCGCTGATGGAGGGATTCGCCTACACCTGGCTGGTGGTGAACCCGGCGAACGGCCGGACGATCTCCGACGAGACGGCGATCGAGACGCTCACCGGCCTGCTGCATCACGGCCTGGTCGGTTAGTCCTCGGGCGGCGGGGGCTCCTCCGCGCCTTCGCGTTCGTCCCGGGCAGCCCACTCCATCAGGGTCTCGAGCGAGTACACGTTGTCGTCGATCGTGGCGTGCAGGTCGCCCAGCTCGGCGTACCTCGCCGGCACGGTCTGGATCGTGAACTCCTTCGGGTCGACGTCGTCGATCTCGTCCCAGTGGATCGGTGTCGACACCGTGCCTTCGGGGTTGCCGCGGACCGAGTACGCCGCGGCGATCGTGTGGTCGCGTGCATTCTGGTTGAAGTCCACGAACAGCTTCTTCGGGTCGCGGTCCTTGCGCCACCAGGTCGTCGTCACGTCGTCCGGGGCGCGCCGCTCGACCTCACGGGCGAACGCCAGCGCGGCCCGCCGTACGTCGGAGAAGCCGTAGGCCGGCTCGACCCGGACGTAGATGTGGATGCCTTTGCCGCCGGACGTTTTCGGGTAGCCGACCGCGCCGAGCTCGTCGAGCACTTCGTGGACGACGTGCGCGACCCGGCGGACCCGGTCGAAGGGGCAGTCGGGCATCGGGTCGAGGTCGATGCGCCACTCGTCCGGCTTCTCGGTGTCGGCGCGGCGCGAGTTCCACGGGTGGAACTCGACCGTCGACATCTGCACCGCCCACGCCACGTGCGCGATCTCGGTGACGCACAGCTCGTCGGCGGTCCGGTTGTACCGCGGGAACTTGACCCTGACGGTCTCCATCCAGGGCGGCGCCCCGTGCGGCAGCCGCTTCTGGTGGACCTTCTCGCCCGCGACGCCCTCGGGGAACCGGTGCATCATGCACGGGCGCTCCCGGAGCGCGTTGACGATGCCATCGCCGACCGACAGGTAGTACTTGACCAGGTCCAGCTTGGTCTCGCCGCGGGCAGGAAAGTACACGCGGTCCGGATTCGAGATCCGGACCGTCCGCTCGCCAACCTCCAGCTCGATCGCCGGCGACTTCCCCTTGGACTCGGCCATGACGCCAACCTAACCGGCGCCGGGGACAAACGGCATCAGGCGAGGCGCGTGAGCCAGCCGCGGGTGTCCGGGATGCGGCCGTACTGGAGGTCCAGCAGGGTGGAACGGATCTTCGCGGTGACCGGGCCGACGCCGTAGTCGACCGAGTGGTCGCCGATGGTCAGATCGCCGTCGGGCCAGGCGACCCGGCCGATCGGGGTGATGACGGCGGCGGTCCCGGAGGCGAAGACCTCGGTGATCTCGCCCCTGCGTACGCCGTCGCGCCACTCGTCGGCGGAGATGCGGCGCTCCTCGACCGGGTGACCGAGATCGGCCGCGAGCTCGAGCACCGATGCGCGGGTGACACCTTCGAGGATCGAACCGTTCAGCTCGGGCGTCGCGATGCTGCCGTCGGCGTACACGAAGAACATGTTCATGCTGCCGATCTCCTCGAGCCACTTGTGCTCGACCGCGTCGACGAACGCGACCTGCTCACAGCCGTTGGCCACCGCCTCGGCCAGCCCGGCCAGGCTGGATGCGTAGTTGCCACCGCACTTGGCCGCACCCGTCCCGCCTGGAGTCGCGCGGATGGTCGACGTCGTCAGCCAGATGGAGACCGGCTTGGGGCCGGTGTTGAAGTATGGGCCGGCTGGTGACGCGATGACGCCGAACAGCACCTCATGCGACGGCCGGACACTCAGTGCGGCCTCGGTGGCGATCATGTACGGCCGGAGATACAGACTGGTCTCGCTGTCCTCGGCTGACGGCACCCAGGCTTCGTCGACGGTCACCAGCGCGCGCAGAGCCGCGACGAACTCGTCCTCCGGCACCTGCGGCAGGGCCAGCCGCTCTGCGCTGGCAGTGAACCGCGCGGCGTTCCGCTCGGGACGGAAGGCCCACACCGAGCCGTCTGGATGCCGGTACGCCTTGAGCCCCTCGAAGATCTCCTGCGAGTAATGGAAGACAGCAGCCGCCGGACTGAGCTTCAGCGGCGCGTACGCCGTTACACGCGCGTCATGCCAACCCTCGTCGACCGTCCAGTCGGCCACCACCATGTGGTCGGTGAACTCCTGCCCGAACGCAGGCTTCGCCAACACCTCGGCCCGAGCCTCCGCACTGGCCGGATCACTCCGCAACTCGACCGCAAAGTCCCACGCGTCTGTCACCGTCGTTTCAGCTGTCACCCTGGGCACGCTACCCCCGCCCGACGCCGGTCCACGACCCGCCGCCCACAGTGCGGCCACTCGAGTACGGCCGGCGCGCCAGCAGCACCTCCAGATCCCGGACGGCAGCCGGCCCGGGGGCATGTGCGCGGGCAGCGGCCACCACCCGCGTCGCATCGCCGTACAGACAGAAGGTGTGCCACTCGTCAGGCAGCTCGACCAGCACGCGCAGAGCGAGCGCAACACCCGCGGCGGCGTCTCCGTCGACCACCAGGCACTCCGCCAGCGCCATCTCCACACCGGCTCGCTCACCGAGCCAGTCCGGCGGACACAGCTCCAGCGCCCGCGCCAGCAGGACGCATCCGGCAGCGGCGTACCCGAGGCGCGCGCAGACTCGTCCTTCGGCACTGTGCACCTCGAACGGCGCCCAGTCACCGAGTGGACCGGGCGACGTGCTTGCCGAGGGCAACGCATCGGCCGCGCCGATCAGCTCCTGCAACGCGTGATGGGCCTCCTGCTGTCGACCGAGCTCCGCCAGGACCTGCGCCCGGGCGGCGTGCGCCGGCACCACGCAACCTCCGCGCGCCTGTCGCCCGAGCGCCAGCGCCTCCTCGGCTGTGGTCAGCAGTTGCGCCAGTGGTCGTCGCTCGGCCACCCCGCTCAGTGCCTCCCGGGCTCGCACTGCACTCTGCACCGACACGTCGGCCGAGCTGTCCGCGGTCGCCCGGGCCGCCAACCACCATCGCCCGGCCGCCTGTGAGTCGCCGAAGCCGGCCAGTATCCGAGCGGTGAGCACGCTCAGCTGAGCCGCCTCGGCGGCCGCGTCGATCGAGCCGCGTGCCTGCACGAGCTGGAGCTGTGTCACCAGCTCCGGCAGCAGGCGAGCCGGTGGAACGCTCCGGAAGTCTCCGAGGTCGGCCGGCGCATCGATGCGGCCGAAGGTGGTGATCACCTCACACCACGCCGCCGCCAACGGATCGGCCACCTGCAACGGATGGGTCGCCGGCCGACGTGCGGGGACGGACCGGCCCTTCTGCTCGAAGGTGGTGGTCAACTGGCCGCCAGTGCCCAGTTCGCGGTCGCACAGGCGGGCCAGGTCGGCTGAGCCCGGTCGTTGGCCGCGTTCCACCTGCGACACGTAGCTGTGGTCGTAGCCGACCCGTGTTGCCAGTTGGCGCAGGCTCAAGCCGGCCGCCTGCCTGCACTGCCTCAACTGCGCGCCGAACGCTGCCTCAACCACAGGATCACCCCGCTCACTGTCGTGTCGATGACAGTACAAGCCCTCGCCGACAAAACCCTTCTAGGTAAGGGCATATGGGCTGTGGGCTGTTCTCACAGCCCACAGACCACACCTGTTGTGCGCAGTGCGTGCTGGGCGATTCTGCAGAGGTGAACACGATGCAGCGACAGGCTCGTCTCTTCCGTCTGGTCCGCCACGCCGACCCCTCCGGCGTCCACGGGACCGGCACGCTCGCAGAGGGCGTGGAGTGGTCCGACGGCACCGTCGCCCTCCGCTGGCGCGGCCCCTGGTCCAGTACGTCGACCTGGGACTGCATCGGCTCCGTCCTGGCGGTGCACGGGACCGGCGGCCGCACCCAGGTCCACTGGCTCCCCGGTGCGACCGCCGTGAGCAGGACAGCCACCCGTCGGCCGGCCGGCCGCGTGCCCCCGGTGTGGCTGCCGGCGCCGGGGGTCGACGGCCTCTGCTCCCGCTGCGGCCGGCCGTGGCCATGCCTCAGCTGTGGCCCGTGACCTGAGCGGGTGAGACAACGCTGTCAGGGATTACTTGATTCGGTTTAGTGTGAGGGAGTTTGGGCTGAGTCGTGAGGGGCGTGAGGTGGTGGTGCCGGTGGCGGATGGCGCGGCTGTGGATCCGCTGGATGAGCTGGATGTGCAGTTGGCCCGGTTGCGGACTGTGGCCGACGACCTGAGGGGGCGCCGGGGGAAGCCGGTTCTCGACGGGAACCAGATCGAGCTGATCGAGGACGGGCTGACGTTGCTGCGGGCGTACGAGGAGCTGCAGAAGGGATCTCGGCGCGAGGTGCGGGTGCTGGATCGGCCGCCGTACGTGACGCCGCCGTCGACGCAGCAGAAGCTCGAGCTGGACCGGCTGGCGGACGGGATCGAGTACCGGGCGATCTATGGGACCGAGGTGTTCGAGTCCGAGGACATCATGGGCGTGCTACCGGAGTTGCAGGCGGCCGGTGAAGTCAGCCGGGTGCTGGCGCAGGTGCCGATGAAGATGGCCGTGGGCGACGACGACACCGCGTTGATCGGGCTCACCAAGCGGGCGCCGGCCGAGTCGAATCTGCTGATCCGTTCGTCGGGGCTGCTGGACGGGCTGATCGCGACGTTCGAGATGTTGTGGGCGCTGGCGATCCCGATGCCCGCGTTGCTCGCGAGCGGTGAGGTGCCGGCACTGACTGAGCCGGACCGGGACATCCTGTTGCTGCTGGCCGGTGGGGCGACCGACGACATGATCAGCCGGCGGTTGCGGATCAGTCCGCGGACGACCCAGCGCCGGGTCCGCGCGCTGATGGATGCCCTCGGCGCGCAGACCCGGTTCCAGGCGGGCGTTCAGGCCGCCCGCCGCCGCTGGATCTAGTGTCCTGAGTCGGAAGTTCGACGGCGCTTTCGGCGCCCAGGCACGCACCTCACGGCACGTGCCCAGCGCCCACGATGCTCCGCATCGAGGCCACTGACCACGCACCGCGATGCACGCACCTGAACACCGAAATCTCTCGCCGAACATCCGACTCAGGACACTAGTTGATCGTCACTACGGTCCCGGCCCGGTTCGGGAACTCGACGAACCCGGTCGAGCGCTTGTCGGTCGGCAGCCCGGACCAGGACGTGGTGACCTGGAAGGGCTTGAACGCGGCCGGAGCCACCGGAGGCGACACCTTGAGCGTGTTGCCCGACGAAGCGGTCACGACGTTGGTCTGCATCGTGTACTCCGTCGTGTCCGCCCCAGGCGGGTTGGACAGGGTGATCGCGAGGACGCCCCACCCGCCCGCAGCAGGTGCGGGCACGCTGGCCGACGCCTGGTTCGAGCCGTCACCGATGAACGACAGGAACTGCTTCTGACCGTTCACGACCTTGTAGAGCACCAGCCAGATACTGCCGGCCGGGTCCACGGTCTTGATGTTCCACTGCACCGCCTTGGTCTGTGCGGTCGCCGTCACCGGGTAGTCCGGCAGATCGGCGTCCGCGGCACCGGCAGGCACCGCACCGGCAACCAGAGGAGCCGACACCACGCCGTACGAGCGGATCGGTGTGCCGGCCTTGCCGGCAGTGGCTGTGAACGAAACGGAGCCAGAGGCACCCGAGCCGGACACTGCGGTCGGGGCGAGGACGGACGTCGGCACGGCGACGATCGGGCTGCGCACTGTCTTCCCGGCGCCCTGCCAGGTCAGCCAGCCGCTGGTTGTCGCTCCGGAGTCAGCGGTGTCCAGCGTGAGTTTCACCGTGAAGGTCTTGGTCTGACCGGCCGCAGTGAAGTTCAGGATCGACGGTGTCACCACGGCCTTCATGCCAGGCACGGAGACCGTCGCCCGGTACAGGCCCGGGGTCACAGCGGTCACGCGACGGGTGATGGTCTGAGTGCCCAGCAACTGGCCGACGGCGATCGAGGGAGCGTTGTAGTCGCTCGGGTTGATCGCAGGCGCGCCGGTGCCGGTGTTGACGCCGCTGCCTTCCAGGTAGCCGAGCCAGTCCGCGTCACCCGAGTCGTAGACCAGACCGGGATCCAGCATCTTGGACGGCTGCACCTCGCCGGCGCCCGCGTCGAACGGGTTGCTGTCGACAGACCCGTTGGACGTGAGGACGTTCCCGGCAGTAGTCATCAGGGCCGACTTGACTGCCATCGGCGACCAGTCCGGGTGCACCGACAGGTAGAGCGCTGCCAGACCCGCCACGTGCGGCGCGGCCATCGACGTACCCGAGAGGAACGCGTAGCTCTGTCCGTTGTTGGTGGGAGGTGCGACCGCGGCCAGTACGTTCACGCCCGGCGCAGCGATGTCAGGCTTCAACAGGTTGCCGTGGCTCGCCAGAGACGGGCCACGTGACGAGAAGTCGGCCATCTGCGGGTACGGCGTCTTGGTGCTGGTCGTGTTGCCCGGTAAGAGTTCAGCCGTGGCACCGGACTGAGCGGCGTAGGCCTTGATCGTCAGGGCATCCGGTGCGTTGACGTGCACAGTCGGTACGGCGTGGGAGTCGCCGACCACGTCCTGTGGGAACAGGTTGAGCAGCACCATCCCGGCACCGCCCGCCCGCTTCACCTCGGTGGACTTGTCCACCCGGGCGTTGACACCACGCTCGCAGGCGACGATCGTCCCGGCCGTCTTGCTCGGGTCCAGAGTGTTCGGCATACAGAGCAGTGCGTCCGCGTCGCTGGCACCCGCGTTCTTGACCGCGGCCGGGCTGACGAGCGGCTTGCTGCCGGTCGGCATCGCCACCGTAGTACTGAGGCCGGCGTACTTCTGGCCGTTACCCAGCACGACCGTGCCTTCGTACGGCGCGACCGTGGTGGCGCCGACTGTAGTCACCCACGGGGACGTGTTGTCCAGCGTGGACGCGTCCGGACCGGAGTTGCCACCGGCCGCGGAGACGAAGACGCCGGCCGACGCTGCCGACAGAAACGCCAGCTGGATCGGATCGGTGTGCTCGGACTCGAAGATCGAGCCGACCGAGTAGTTGATGACGTCGACCCCGTCCGCGACCGCCTGGTCGATAGCGGACAGGATGTCGGAGGTGAGGCCGCCGGAGTTCTGGCCGTCCTTGCCGGACCAGAGTGCCTTGTACACGGCGATCTTGGCCGCCGGAGCGACGCCGGTGACCGTACCGAAGCCGACACCGCCGACCGAGACGTCCACGTTGGCCCGCCCGGCCGCAGTGGTAGCGGTGTGGGTCCCGTGGCCCTCACCATCGCGCGGTGAGACGTAGTCGGCCCGCTGGTCCGGTGGGACCAGGCTGAGCCAGCCGTCGCCGAAGTACTTCGCACTGATCAGCTTGGTGTTGCACTGGTCGGCGGTGAAGTCCTCGCCGGACTCGCAGGTGCCGGTGAACGTACCGCCGTCTGCCTTCTCCATCACGGTCGTCGAGCCGGACAGGTACGGGCGGTACGGGTCTGCCGCGGTCGGTGGCTTCGTACCGAGCTTCGGACCGGACAACGACGCACTCTCCGGCCAGATGCCGGTGTCGACGACGCCGACAACGACACCCTTACCTGCGGACGCCGTGCCGCCGAGTGAGTTCCAGAGGCCGCTCTTGCCGGACAGTTTGAGGAAGTCGGTCGGCTTACGGTCGTCCAGCGCGACATGCAGCTGGTCGGGCACGACGGACACCACACCGGGTGTCTTGCTGAGCTCATTGACCTGCTTGGAGCTCAGTGAGGCAGCAAAGCCGTTCAGAGTGGTCGAGTAGTCGTGGTCGACGTTGGCGCCGACCTGTGCGGCGACCTGTGCGTGCTTACCGGTCAGGAAGGACCTGTACGCCTTCGCATTGCTGCTGTTGACCTCGACCTTGCGTCCGGCCGCCGGCTTGGTGGCCTTGAGTCCGGTCACACCACCTTGGTACGTCGCCAGTGGCTTGTCGGCCAGCGTCACGACGTACCGGCCGGGTGCGAAGCTCGACCGGCCCTGTGGAGCGGCGGAAGGGGTTGCTGATCCTGGTGGAGCCACCAAGGCGGTGGTGATCAGCGCGGCGCCTGCCAAGAGTCCGGCACGCCTGCGCAGGTTCGGATGGTTCACGTGATGCCTCCACGGCATGTTGTCCTGGCCGTGGGCTGTAGCCCCGGCCGCCCGCCCCCGAGCACGGACGCCGAAGAGCCTGCCAATCCGTGGATCCGGCCACACGGTTTTGGCTGACACTGGCCGCTGGCGAAAATCTGCCAACGATCAGCGGGTGGCAGTCGCCAGGAGGTACTGCGCGGGCAGGCGGACCTGGCCGGTGGTGTCGGTCCAGTTGTCGGCCAGTGTCTGGAGGAAACGAGCCCGTACGTCGTCCAGGCGGCCAGCCTGTTCCAGGAGAGGGAAGGTCGAGACACCGAGTGGGTGGTTGGCGATGCGCGTGTCCCAGTAGGTCTCCGCGGACGGTGTGACCACCTCGAGCTCGTGGGTGGTCGTCGTGACCTGGTAGCCGTGCGGAGCAAACAGAGTCGAGAGGGCTGCGGGGTCATGCCAATCGATGCGGCCGCCTGCCGGGTTCGCGCCGGTGACTTCGTGGACTGCGCCGACGATGATGCCGACCAACTTGCCCATCACGCCGGGCAGCCAGCTCGTGAGCAGGATCCGGCTGGCCGGGGCCGCGACCCGGGACAGTTCGGCGATCGCGGCAGCCGGGTCGGGCGCGAAGATCACGGCGAAGTTGGACAGGATCACCTCGGCCGAGCCGTCGCGCAGCGGGATCGATGCCGCCGTACCGTCGACGACGGTCAGGTCGCGGGCGCCGGCCGTCTCCTGGATGACTTCGCGCAGCCGGGCGGCGGGCTCGACGGCGGTGACGCGGGCGCCGCGGCCGGCGGCCAGCAGGGCGACGTTACCGGTGCCTGCACCGACGTCGACCACGTGCTCGCCGGGTTCGAGGTGCGCGGCGTCGACCAGCTCGCGAGCGGCCGGCAACAGGTCGGCGGCCGTCGTCTCGTACGTTCCCTGACCCCAGTCGATGTCGCTCACGCGCTCACCCTAGGCCGGTTCCCGACAGCGTCGGATACCCGCCGTGGGTGACGCATTGACGTGGATTTATGGAACCTCTCTACTAAATCCAATCGTCGAGGAGGTTCCATGCGTGCACGGTGGCTTGCTGTGGTGGTCGGGGTGTTGCTGGCCGGTGTCACGGTGCCGGCGCAGGCGGCGAGCATCCTGAGCAATCCTGGGTTCGAGTCCGGATCGCTGAGTGGCTGGAGCTGCTCGGGTGGATCGGTGGTCAGCAGTCCGACCCGTAGCGGCAGCTTTGCGCTGAACGGCGCGGTCACCAGTTCCGACTACGCCCAGTGCAGTCAGACCGTCTCGGTGCAGCCCAACACGGCGTACACCTTGTCAGGTTGGGTGCGGGGCTCGTACGTGTACCTCGGGGTGACAGGTGGCTCGTCCACCTGGACTCCGTCGGCGGCGAGCTTCACGCAGTTGAGTCTCTCCTTTACGACCGGAGCGAGTCAGACGTCCGCACAGATCTATGTGCACGGCTGGTACGGGCAACCGGCTTACCAGGCGGATGACTTCAGCCTGGACGGCCCTGGTGGAAGCGATCCTGGCGATCCCGGTGATCCTGGAGACCCTGGCGATCCACCTGCCGGTCTGGCGAAGCATGCGTTGATCGGGTACCTGCATGCGAGCTTTGCCAACGGGTCCGGGTACGTGCGGATGGCCGACGTACCGGATCAGTGGGACATCATCGATCTGGCGTTCGGTGAGCCCACATCGGTGACCTCTGGGGATATCCGGTTCAACAGGTGCCCGGCGAGCGAGTGTCCGAACGTGGAGAGCGATGCCGACTTCACTGCGGCGATCCGGGCCAAGCAGGCCGCGGGTAAGAAGGTACTGATCTCCATCGGCGGCGCGAACGGACAGGTGCAGCTGACCACCACAGCCGCCCGGGACGCGTTCGTCAGCTCGGTCAGCTCGATCATCGACCGGTACGGGCTGGACGGGCTCGACATCGACTTCGAGGGGCACTCGCTGTACCTCGACGCCGGTGACACCGACTTCCGCAACCCGGCCACCCCGGTGATCGTCAACCTGATCTCGGCGCTGAAGACGCTGAAGGCGAAGTACGGGTCGAATTTCGTACTGACCATGGCGCCGGAGACGTTCTTCGTGCAGGTCGGTTACCAGTTCTACGGCGGCGCGAGCGGTGGCGACAATCGGACCGGGTCGTACCTGCCGGTCATCTACGCGCTGCGGGACTCGCTGACCGTACTGCACGTCCAGGACTACAACTCCGGCCCTGTGATGGGGCTGGACAACCAGTACCACACCATGGGCGGCGCCGACTTCCACATCGCCATGACCGACATGGTCAAGGCGGGCTTCCCGGTGGCGAACACCGGACAGACGTTCCCGGGACTGCGCGACGACCAGATCGGTATCGGGCTCCCGGCAGCAGTCAGCGCCGGCAACGGCTACACCGCCCCGGCAGCCGTGCACGAGGCGCTCGACTGCTTGGTGAAGGGCCAGAACTGCGGCGGCTACAGCCTCCGCGGCGGCACCTCACCGGGCTTCCGCGGGCTGATGACGTGGTCGATCAACTGGGACCACTACTACAACTGGGAGTTCCAGAACAACCACGCGCCGTACCTCGACGCCCTCCCGTAACCGCCCCCGCCGGCCCGGTTCGCGAATCAGCCCCTCGCGAACCGGGCCGCAGCCTGTGGATTACCGATCCCTGTTTGTAGGGATCCGCTGGTATGAAGGAGGCATGACAGCGTCAACGACCCGCGCGGTGATCCTCACCGTGGACGACGATCCCGGGGTTTCCCGGTCGATCGCCCGTGACCTCCGCCGTCGGTACGGCGAGGAGAACCGCATCGTCCGGGCGGAGAATCCGGCCCAGGCGCTGGACGCCCTGAAGGAGCTCAAGCTTCGTGGCGAGCCCGTCGCCCTGCTGCTGGCCGACTACCGGATGCCCCAGATGTCCGGCATCGAGTTCCTCGAGGCCGCGATGGACCTGTTCCCACTCGCCCGCCGGGTGCTGCTGACGGCGTACGCCGACACCGACGCGGCGATCCAGGCCATCAACGTGGTGGACCTCGACCACTACCTGCTCAAGCCGTGGAACCCACCGGAGGAGAAGCTGTATCCGGTGGTCGACGCGATGCTCGACCTGTGGAAGTCGACGCCGGAGCCGTCCGGTGACGAGACCCGGGTGATTGGGCACCGCTGGTCGGCGCCGTCGTTCGCGGCCCGCGACTTCCTGGCCCGCAACGCGGTGCCGTACCGCTGGCTCAACGTCGACGACGAGGAGGCCAAGCGTCTCCTCGACGCGGCCGGAGTCGACGGCTCGACGCTGCCGGTCGTGATCACTCCCGATGCCACTGTGATGGTCGCGCCGTCCGAGACCGAGCTGGCCAACAAGGTCGGCCTCTCAACCGCGCCGGCCAAGGACTTCTACGACTTGGTTGTGGTCGGCGGCGGTCCGGCAGGGCTCGGCGCAGCGGTGTACGGCGCCAGCGAGGGCCTGCGGACTGTGCTGGTCGAGCAGCTCGCGACCGGCGGTCAGGCCGGGCAGTCGAGCCGCATCGAGAACTACCTGGGCTTCCCCGACGGGGTGTCCGGTGCCCAGCTGACGGACCGGGCCCGGCGGCAGGCTGTCCGGTTCGGGGCCGAGCTGCTGACGACCCGCCAGGTCGTCGGGCTGGACACGCTCGGCAATGCGCGGCGGCTGGTGTTCGCCGACGGCAGCGAGATCTCGGCGCACTCGGTGATCCTGGCGACCGGCGTCTCGTACCGGACGCTCCAGGCGCCCGGTGTCGACGATCTGTGCGGTCGCGGGATCTACTACGGCTCGGCGACCACCGAGGGTCCGGCGTGCGCCGGCGCGGAGGTCTACATCATCGGCGGGGCCAACTCCGCCGGTCAGGCCGCCGTCTATTTCTCCAGGCATGCGAAACGTGTGCATATGCTGGTCAGAGGACCATCGCTCACCGCGACGATGTCGTCGTACCTCATCGACCAGATCGACGGGATCGACAACATCGAGGTGCATACCTGCACGCAGGTCGTTGCCTGCAAGGGCTCGGAGCATCTGGAGTGTCTCACCCTGCTGAACAGCGAGACCGGGGACAGCCACGACGTGGACACGGAATGGATGTTCGTGTTCATCGGCGCGGCTCCGCGGACGGACTGGCTGCCCGGTGACCTGCTCCGCGACGATCGAGGCTTCGTCCTCACCGGACCGGACCTGCCCGGCAGACCGCCGGGCTGGCCGCTGGAGCGGGAGCCGTATCACCTGGAGACGAGCATGCCTGGCGTGTTCGCCGCGGGCGACGTGCGGGCCGAGTCGGTGAAGCGGGTTGCCTCGGCGGTCGGCGACGGAGCGATGGCCGTGACACTGGTGCACCGATACCTGGAGATGCTCTGATGACTGACCAAGCTGTGGAGCCGCGGCGGCTGACTCCCGACGAGCTACGCACGCTTTTCCTCTTCGAGAGCCTCACCGACGAGCAGTTGCAGTGGCTGTCCGAGGCTGGGTACGTCGAGTCCGTGCACGACGGCATCGTCTTCAACGAGGGGGACGAGGCGACCTGCTGCTACGTCCTGCTCACCGGTGAGATCCGGCTCTGCAAGCTGTCGCACGGCGAGCTCGTCGAGATCAACCGGACCGGTCAGCGCGGGGTGTACTCGGGCGCGTTCAACGCGTTCTTCGGCGCCAACGACCACAAGTCGTACACCGCGACGATGCAGGTGACCCAGCCGTCGGAGTTCTTCGTCATCAGCGCCGAGACGATGGCGACGATGATGAACACCTGGTTCCCGATGGCGGTGCACCTGATCGAGGGCTTCGTGATGGGGATGCGGCGGACCAACGAGACGCTGGGGGAGCGCGAGCGGTTGCTCGCCCTCGGTTCGTTGTCCGCGGGGCTGACCCACGAGCTCAACAACCCGGCCGCCGCCGCGGTCCGGGCCGCGGCCACCTTGCGGCAGCGGGTCTCCGGGATGCGCTCGAAGCTGGCGATGCTCGCCGACGGCACGCTCGACGCGACCAAGCTGCACCAGATCGTCGCGCTCCAGGACGACGCGGTCGAGCGGCTGGACAAGAACAAGGACAAAGACATCCCGCCGATGGAGTTGTCCGACCGGGAGGACGAGCTGACCGACTGGCTGGACGACCACGACGTCCAGGCCAGCTGGGACATCGCTCCGGTGCTGGCCGCGGCCGGGCTGGACGTGCCGTGGATGGAGGAGGTGCTCACCGCGGTCGGGCCGACGTACCTCGAGGGTGCGGTCCGGTGGTTGATGTACACGATCGACACCGAGTCGCTGATGAACGAGATCGACGACTCGGTCACCCGGATCTCGACGCTGGTCGGCGCCGCCAAGCAGTACTCGCAGATCGACCGCGCGCCGTACCAGACCGTTGATCTGCGGGAGTTGCTGAAGTCGACGATGGTGATGATGTCGGGCAAGCTGCAGGGGTACGAGGTGGTGAAGGACTTCGATCCCGAGCTGCCGCCGATCCCGGCGTACGCCGCGGAGCTCAACCAGGTGTGGACGAACATCATCGACAACGCGGTCAGCGCGATGGGCGGATCCGGGACGCTGACGATCCGGACGCGTCGTGATGGCGCGTATGCGGTCGTCGAGATCGGCGACACCGGTCCGGGGATCCCGGAGGAGATCCGGCGACGGATCTTCGAGCCGTTCTTCACCACCAAGCCGATCGGCGAAGGCACCGGCCTGGGCCTCGACATCTCCTGGCGGATCGTGGTGAAGAAGCACCACGGCGACCTGCGCGTCGAGTCCGAGCCGGGCAAGACCGTGTTCAAGATCGTCCTGCCGCTCGATCCCGAACGAGAACTGGAGTCCGACCCGGCGCTGCTTGCCTAAGGCAACCAGTCGAGGATGGTGGTGACGACTGCCGGGTCCACATGTCCGGGGACCTGGTAGTCGGCCATCGTCGACTGGCCGGTGCCGGGGAAGAAGACATGGTTGTCGGCGGCCACGATCTCGATGGTCGCGTCAGGCAGGCCGTCGCGCCAGGCCGGCAGGTCGTCGGCGACGGTGACCTGATAGTCGCGGCCGCCTTGCAGGACGAGGATCGGTACGTCGAGCTTCGCCGCGGTGGCGACCGGGTCGTACTCGCGAAGGTCCAGCCAGAACGATGCCGGCATACCGAACGGCAGATCTGTCGGCGGGGTGTCGGCGGAGAGTCCGGGGCTGTCGACGACGGCCGCCTGCCGCTCGAAGGCGGCGACGGTTTCGGGCGGGACGATCTCGGGGCTGGTCGTCGCGAGGTACTTCATCACGCGAACGGCGGCGTGGTGCATCGGCTGGGTGTCGCCGGCCATGATCACCAGGCCGGCGACCAGCGGTTCCTCGGCGGCGATCTTCGGGGCGGCCTTTCCGCCCATGCTGTGACCGACGAGGAAGACCTGGTCGACGTGTTCGGCGAGCGCGTGGACGGCGGCGATGCCGTGCGGCACGTACTCCGAGGTCATCGTGTAGCCCGGCTCGGCCATCGCTTCCGGCCGGTTCGCGGTCACCTTGTCGAAGCGCAGTACGGCGATCCCCCGCGTGGCCAGGCCCCAGGCGAGATCCTTCAGTGGCTTGTTCGGCCCGCTGGTTCCGTCGCGGTCGAACGGGCCGCCGCCGGCCAGCAGCACGACGCCGACCGAGGGATCGCTCGGGAGAGACAATGTGCCGGGGACCGTCCGGCCGTCCGCGTCGAGCGTGATGTCCTGCTCGGTGAACGTGGCCGGCTCGGCGTACGGCGGGGGAGTCCAGGTCATCGGCGTACCTTTCTCAGTGTTTGAGAAAGGTAGCACGCCATGAGATCGTTCCACCATGGACCCTCTCGAGTTGCTGGGGCATCCGGTGCGGTTGCGGATCGTCCATGCGCTGCGCGGCGGCCGGGAGCTGACGACCGGCGAGCTGGGGGAGCGGATCGCGGACGTCTCGAAGGCGACGCTGTACCGGCACGTCGAGCTGCTGGCCGAGGGCGGGATCCTCGAGGTCGCGGAAGAGCGGCGGGTGCGCGGCGCGGTCGAGCGGCGGTTCCGGCTGCGGCAGGAGCGGGCGTCGATCACGCCGGAGCAGCTCGAGCAGTTGACGGTCGAGGATCACCGGCGGGGGTTCGCGGTGGCGATGGCCGCGCTGCTGGCGGAGTTCACTGCGTACGTCGAACGTGACGGCGCCGATCCGATCGCGGATCTCGTCGGCTACCGGCAGCACGGCATCTGGCTGACGGAAGCCGAGCTGCACCAACTCATCGAGGGAATGCGCGCGGCGATCCTCCCAGTGCTGGCGAACGAGGCGACGCCGGACCGATCGCGCTACCTGCTGAGCCCGATCCTCTTCCCGGTGGAAGACGATCACGCCTGGTAGAGCTGGGCTTCGAGCAGGTCGGGGTGGTTGCGGGCTTCGATCGACTCGAGGGATTCGTCCCGGCGCCAGAGGGCGTGGGCGATTTCGGCGTACGGGCGCACGGCGGTGGGATCCCAGCGCGAGGGCTTCCAGGTCATGGACCGGGCGAACGCTTTGGGGCAGTGGAAGAAGGTTTCCTCGACGTTGATGACGAGCGCCAGTTGCGGGCGGTGCGAGCGTACGGTCATCGAATCGAAGAACGGGCCGTCCGTGACGATCCTGGCCCGGCCGTTCACCCGGAGCGTCTCGGGGCGTCCGGGGATGACGAAGATCAGCCCGGCGTGCGGGTTCTCGAGGATGTTGCGGAAGCCGTCCATGCGCCGGTTGCCCGAGCGTTCCGGGATCGCGAGTGTGACCTCGTCCAGCACCCTCACGAATCCCGGCGGATCGCCCTTCGGTGAAACGTCGCAACGCCCGTCCAGCGAGGACGTGGCAACGAAGACGAGCGGCGTCCCCTCGATCCACTCCCGGTGTACGTCGCTCAGCCGCGCCTCGACCTTGTCGCGGGGGATCCGGTCCGGCGTACCGAACTGCTCGAGCTCGGCCACACTGCCGACGTAGGGAAGCTCGTCCACCTCATACCTCCTTGTCGAACCATTCCGAACTAAGACGGTTCGACGCCCTCAGATGTGACAGGCAGCAGCTTGGCGGTCAGGAAGGCGAGGATCTCGTCGCGGGCGCGCACGGTCGGGTGGCCGGCCTCGTCAACGAAATGCGCCGTCACCACGCTGTGCGCACACCCCACGACCTCGCGGAAGAAGGGTGGCGGCGCAGGGTTCGCGGTCTCCGCGGGCAGCACGCGTCCGAGGAAGGCGTCACCCAGAAGCCGCTGGTACGCCGCGAAGCGTTGACCGGTGCACCATCGGTCGCCCTGGAACCGGTACGCCAGCACCTGCAGGTCCTCCCGCCGGAACCGTTCCGCGAGCGTTTCCGCATCGGCAGGCGAGAGTTCAAGCTCGCCCGGTGCGTCCAGCGGAAGCGACGGGTGGTTGACGACCGGCGCGATCACCGCCGGCTCGAGCGCCATCGTGAGTGCGAAGTTCCCGGTGAAGCACAGTCCGATCGCGCCAACGCCGGGTCCACCTGCCTCGTCCAGAGCGACCCTGGCCAGACCGCGCAGCCAGCCGCTGACCGGGCTCGTCCCGCCGCCGGCGAACGCGCGGAACTCCGCACTCACACAGGCTCTCCGAACGATCGCCTCGCCCTCGTCGGCCGTCGGGTAGGCGCCGTCCACCCCGAACAACGACGGTACGAACACGGTGAAACCGGCGTCCCGCACCCACCGCGCGAGTCGCGCGACGTCGGGGCTGATGCCCGGCATCTCCGGCATCACGACGACCGCCGGCCCGGAGCCGATCACGTGGACCGACTTCGCGACGCCGTCGACCTCCACGATCCGATGGTCGAAGTCGTCGAGGGGATCATCAGCTCGAGTCATGGCCCGAGCATGTTCCGGCGAACCGACCACTCACCACTGGCGAGATCGCCAAGGATCTGGCTAATCTCGCCAGATGGTGCCGCTCCGCATCTCGATCCTTGCGTACCCAGGCTGCTTCGCGTCGGAGGTGTACGGCGTCCCTGACCTGCTCACGATGGCGACGCGCGTCGCCCAGGTGCGTGGTTCACTCGACCCGGCGTACGACGTACGGATCGTTTCCCCACGACGTCGTGTGCTCGCCTCTGGAGGGACCAGGGTCGACGTCTCACCGTTGCGGCCGTCAGACGTCCTGGTCGTGCCGGGGTTCGAGGTCGGGCCGGCCGTCGACGTCGACCGGGTCCTGTCCGGCCTCGGCCCGGAGCTCGCAGCGATCCGTGCGCACACGGCCGGCGGTGCGGCGGTCGTTTCCATCTGCCTCGGCGCATTCCTGCTCGCCGAGGCCGGCGCGCTGGACCGCCGTACCGCCACGACCTCCTGGTTGTACGCCGATCAGCTGGCGCGCCGGTACCCGGCGGTCGATGTTCGCGCTGATGAATTGGTGATCACCGATCGAGGGGCGACGACCACCGCCGCGTTCAGTGCGATGTACGACTTCGCCCTCACGCTGATCCGTCGGCACAGCGGTGCGTCGGTGGCGCGGGCAACCGCGCGGATCGCGCTCGTTGACGACGCCCGGACATCGCAAGCGCCGTACGTCGACCACTCGATCCTCCCGGCCGCGGGCTCGACGTTCGCGGACCAGGTGAAGCGTTGGCTGGACCAGCACCTCGATAACGCCTACGACCTGGAGCGACTCGCGGCTGAGCTCCATGTCAGCTCCAGGACACTGCTCCGCCGGTTCGGTACGACGGCGGGTGTGACGCCGCTCGAGTATCTCCAGGCGGCCCGCGTACGCCGGGCGGGACAACTGCTGGAGACGACGGGCCGGACCGTCGCCCGCATCGCCGGAGAAGTGGGGTACCGGGACCCGGCCTCCTTCAGCCGCCTGTTCCGGCGTCACACCGGGAAGGCGCCGGGCGAGTATCGCGCCCAGTTCCGGCGAACGACCTAACGGAGAGCGGTGCCCTGGGTGTGGGTCAGGAGCGTCAGGTCTTCGCGGGTCGGGAGGGACTCCCAGTCGCCGTACGCCGTGACGCAGAAGGCGCCGGATGTGGTGGCTCTCTCGAGGCGGGACTCGGGGGAGAGATCGTCGAGGGTGGCGGACAGGTAGCCGGAGACGAAGGCGTCGCCGGCGCCGATGCTGTCGACGACAGTGACGGGCAGCGCGGGCCGGTGGATGGCGCCGTCGGCCGAGTGTGCCCAGGCTCCTTTACCGCCGGCGGTGACGACAACGTGGTCGATGGACTTGAGCAGCTCAGCGACCGGATCGGCGGCGTCGGTGAGAAGGTCGAGCTCGTCGTCGGAGGCGAACACCGTGTGCACATGCGGGAGGAGCTCGCGGATGGCGGCTGCTGCTTCGGCGCGGGACCACAGCCGGGCTCGGTAGTTCACGTCCAGTGAGACCTGGACGCCTGCTGCAGAGGCCGTGCGTACGGCGGCCAGCGTCGCGGCGCGCGCACTGTCGGACAGTGCCGGGGTGATACCGGTGACGTGGAGGAGGGCCGGATTCGCCACGCTGACAGCTGCTGTGGCTTCAGCCGGGGTCAGCGTGGATGCGGCCGAGCCGCGGCGGTGGTAGCTGACGCGGGTGATGTCGTGCGACGGCTGGTCGAACGCGATGAAGCCGGTGAAGGAGTCGTCGGCGAAGCGCAGGTACGCCGTGTCGACGTTCTCGGCCCGGAGCGTCCGCTGGATGAGTCGACCGGGCTCGTCGTTGCCTACGGCACTCAACCAGGCAGCGTCGTGCCCGAGCCGGGCAACTCCGATCGCGACGTTGCTCTCCGAGCCCGCGATCGACAGGTGCGCGTCGCCGCCCAGCCGCATCGGCCGGGCGGTCCGCACGGAGACCATCGTCTCGCCGAGGGTGAGGAGATCGGTCATCTGAGTACTCCGAGAGTCGAGGCTGGGCTATGCGGGTGATCAGACGCCGAGCTCGGTGCGGAAGGTGCTGGCGCGGATCGCGAGCTCGGCCAGGGACCCACCATTGCCCGCATCACCGAGCAGCGGAGAACCCACGCCGACGGCAAGCGCTCCCGCGGACAGGTACTGCGGCGCGGACTGAGCGTCGACGCCGCCGACAGCGATCAGCGGTGCGTCGGGCAGCGGGGCGCGGAGTTCGCTGAAGTACCCGGGGCCGTGGAGCTTGGCGGGGAAGATCTTCACCGCGGTGGCGCCGAGATCCAGGGCAGCGACGACCTCGGTGGGGGTGAGGGCGCCGCAGAGGAGTGGCAGGCCGAGCTGGACCGCGCGGTGCGCGCCGCGCGTGATCGCCGGGGTGACGACGAAGCCCGCGCGGGCGGCGGCGACCTCGTCGGCCTGGGCGGCCGTGACGACCGTACCGGCGCCGATCAGGATGTGCGGGTCGTACTGCGAACGCGCCTTGGCGATCGCCTCGACGCCGCCGGGCGTGGTGAGCGAGATCTCCAGCGCGGTGACGCCGGCCTCGACGAGCGTCTCGACGCAGGCCAGCGCGCTGTCGGCCCCGTCGGCGCGGATGATCGCGAGCAGCTTCCGGGTCCGGAGTTCGGCAAGCAGGTCCATGGTCTCCAACCTAAGTGATCGAGGCTCGGTTCTGGACAGCGAGCTGACATCAGACTGACCTGGCGGACAGCGTGAGCCGCCAGGTCAGCTCACCACTCTCCGGCACGACCGCGGCATCGTCCTGCCCTGCCTCGGCGAGGTCGAACACCCGGCCCAGCATCGGCTCCACCCCGAGACTCCGGTACGGCGCATCCGCCGGGAACCCGCCCTGGTTACGCCACAACGCAGTGGAGACTGGTTGCCCTGGGCAACTCATAGTCAGGGTCAGCTCGGCGCCACGATCGCGGACCGAGACCGTCGGGCAGTCCACCAGGACGGCGCCGGCGGCGGTCTCGTCCGAGTCGCCGAAAACGGCCAGATCCAAGGGAGTTGGCCACGCCGCCGTGACCCAAGGTGCATCACCCGGCCAAGCCCACGGCAGCAGCGGCGCCGTCTCGGGGTAGAGCCGGCACTCGGTCCCAGGCGGGGCGGAGATCGCTGCACCCGCGACACAGTCGAGCAGTGCGTGCGCGACCCAGATGAACCGGTAACCCGGGTTTGCTTCGAGGCGATAGTCGACACTGAGCGTGTCGGTGCCTGGGGTGAAGGCGCGCGTGAGGATGGCGCCGTCGTGCTCCACCGAGCCGTCCCACGGCTGGTTCCAAAGAGCGCCGTGGTCGGGCGTGCCGCGGACTGTCGGGAAGCATTCGTCGAGACCGCCGGCGTCGATGAAGGTCGCGAGCCCGGCCCGCGTTCCGGTCATCAGCCCGGGGCCGGCCCAGAGCCACTCCCGGCCGGCCAACTGCAGGGAGGTCCAACGACCACCATCGGCCGCGTCAACGGTCACCAGCCGGCCGGCCGCATGCTCCGTCACCATCGATCGGTCACCACTCGGCGAAGGAGCCGTCGGAGTGGGTCCACACCGGGTTGCGCCAGGCATGACCGGTCTTGTCGGCGGCGCGAACGGCGTCCTCGTCGACCGTGATTCCCAAGCCTGGCAGGGGATTCCACTCCGCGTGGCCGTTGACCCAGGTGAACGGCGCCGGATCCACGACGTACGCCGTGAGGTCACTTGACACGTTGTAATGGATACCGCGGCTCTGCTCCTGGATCAGGAAGTTCGGCGTCGCGAACGAGACCTGCAGCGAAGCCGCCAGCGAGATCGGCCCGAGCGGACAGTGCGGCGCGAGCATCGCGCCATGAGCATCCGCGAGTACGGCGATCCGCCGCAGCTCCGAGATCCCGCCCGCATGCGACACGTCCGGCTGCACGACGGCGACGCCTGCGTTCAGGGGCGCCATGAACTCGGAGCGATGGTAGAGCCGTTCACCGAGCGCGATCGGGATGGTCGAGGCCTCCACGACGGACGACAGATGCGCCATCTGCTCCGGTAGCACCGGCTCCTCGACGAACATCGGCTGGAGATCTTCGACCGCGTGCAGGATCCGCCGCGCACCGGCCACGCCGACGCGCCCGTGCAGATCGATCGCGACGTCGCGGGTATCACCGAGCACCTCGCGGGCGGCGGCCAGCCGGGTGACGATGTCGTTGACCTCGGCAACCGATGGCGAGGCCTGGATCTGACCGCTGGCGTTCATCTTGACGGCGGTCATACCGGCCGCGACCTGCTCGGCGACGGCGTCACCGATGGAGGACGGTTCGTCCCCGCCGACCCACGCGTACACGCGGACCCGATCGCGAACACGTCCGCCGAGCAGTGCCGCGACAGGAGCGCCGTACACCTTGCCGGCGATGTCCCACAGCGCGTGGTCGAGACCGGCGACCGCGCTGCTCAGCACCGGCCCGCCGCGGTAGAACCCGCCTTTCGTCAGCACTTGCCAGTGCCGCTCGATCTGCAGCGGGTCCTGGCCGATCAGGTACTCCGCGAGGACGTCGATCGCGGCCCGGACCACCTCGGCGCGACCCTCGACGACCGGCTCGCCCCAGCCGACGACGCCGTCGCTGGTTTCGACCCGGCAGAACAGCCAGCGTGGCGGGACGAGGAACGTCTCGATCTTCTCGATCTTCACCGGCGCCGCCGACGGGTCGATCCGCGAACTTCGGTCAGGTCCTCGGCCGCCTTCGCCAGCAGTTCCCGCATCGCGAGCTCGGCGCCCTCGGGGTCGTGCGCGCGGACCGCGTCCACGACCAGGCGGTGGCTCGGGATCGGATCGTCCGACGGCTTCACCGTGTGCACCAGCCGGTCGCGGTCGGCGAGCCCGGTCTCCATGATCACTTCCATCTTCGTCAGCAGTTCGTTGCCCGTTGCCGCCAGCAACGCCCGGTGGAACGCCAGGTCCGCGGCCGCGGCGGCGAGGTTGTCATCCGCGGACTCCATCGCCGCGAGCGCCTCGTCGAGTGCGGCGAGGTCCGCGTCGTCGGAGCGGAGCGCGGCCAGCCGGGCCGCGGCCGGCTCGACGATCCCGCGCACCTCGTGCAGTTCCTCGAGCAGCTCGGGCCGGGAGTCGGCGTCCTTGAAGTGCCAGCGGATCATGTCCGCGTCGAGCAGGTTCCAGTCCGAGCGCGGGCGGACGAACGTACCGCGCTTCTGCCGCGCGTCGACCAGGCCCTTCGCGGTCAGCACCTTCAACGCCTCGCGGACCGCGGTCAGGCTGACCCCGAGGTCGGCCTGCAGCTCGGTCACGTTGATGGTCGCGCCCTCCGGGATCTGCCCGGACAGGATGCGATCCGCCATCACTTCGACGATCTGCCCGTGCAGCCCACGCGACACCCCGCGCTGAATCCCCGTCACACCGCTCTCCCTCATGCCGAGTCCTTCACAGCGGACCATCCGCCGTCGACGACCAGGGTGGCCGCTGTCACGAACGACGCTTCGGACGACAGCAGGAACGCCACCGCCTGCGCCACTTCGTCCGGTTGCCCGAGCCGTCCGAGTGCCGTCGCGTGGGCGCTGCGTTCGCGGCCCTCGGCGTCGACGCGGTCCCACATCGCCGTCACGACGGGGCCCGGAAGCACGGTGTTCACCCGGATCGAGCGTCCGTACTCCACGGCCAGTTGGCGCCCGAGCGAGATCAGCGCGCCCTTCGTCGCGGCGTACGCCGGATGTCCCGGGAGGCCTGCGATCGCATGCACCGAGGAGACCAGTACGACGGAGCCGGCGTTCGCGATCAGGTCGTCGTACAGCGCCTGGAAACCGAGGAAGGCCGCGGTCAGGTTCACGTCGAGCTGGCGTTGCCAGGACGGCGGCGAGAGCTCATGGGCCGGCTTCACGTCGACGACGACCGCGTTGCTGACCAGGCCGTCGATCGGCCCGAGCTCGTCGCGGCCGCGGGACTGGACCTCGGCCCAGGTGTCCGGCGACGCGACGTCGCCGACGACGCTGATCGCCTGGCCCGGCAGGTCCTTGCACGGGTGGATGTCCACCTGCACGACCTGCGCACCCTCGGTCAGCGCCCGCTCGACGCAGGCCGCGCCGATCCCCGACGCGGCCCCGGTCACCACGATCACCCGCCCACCCAGCCGCACCCGCGCCTCCTCGACTCACCCCTACCCAAGCACGCAGGCAGGCCCGTTCCAACGATGAACGAGCCATCAGTTGACCGTGACCGCGCTGTCTCGTCAAGCGATTTGCTCGTAATTTACGAATTAATATTGACACTCGGGACGGCTCGCCGCAAGATCGTCGGCAACAAGGACCACGTACTCGACTGGCATGACCGTCGAGCAGAACTCAGGAGTTGGGCATGACGGGTCTGGCAGCAGATCGGCGGACATTCCTCAAGGGACTCGGACTGCTCGGGGCAGCCACCCTGGTACCCGGGTGCGCGACCTCGACGAAGAGTCCGGGCAGCAGCAGCGGGGCCACTGGTGAGCTGGCGCTGCAGTCGAACCTCTCCAGCGAGCAGGCCAAGGCCGCGATGGAGAAACTCGTTGCCGCGTACAACAAGACCGGTGGGTCGCAGGTCAAGCTGAACACGGTGGCGGCGGAGATCTTCCGCACCCAGCTGCCGACGTACCTGACCTCGTCCAACCCGCCGGACGTCTACACCTGGTACGCCGGGTCGGTCGCGGACTCGTACGCGAAGAATGACCTGCTGCTCGACGTGACCAGCGTCTGGGACAGCATGGGCAACTACTCGAAGGCCATGCAGACGCTGTCCACCAGCAGCGCCGGGCAGAAGATCTTCGTCCCGACCAGCTACTACTGGTGGGGCATGTTCTACCGGAAGTCGAACTTCGCCAAGTGGGGCGTGACGCCGCCGAAGACCTGGGCCGAGTTCGTTGCCGTCTGCAAGACCATCCAGGGCAAGGGGATCCCGCCGATCGGCATCGGGCTCGGTGACACACCGTGGGTCGCGTCGGCGTGGTTCGACTACCTGAACATCCGGATCAACGGCGCCCCGTTCCACCGGCAGCTGCTCGCCGGCCAGGGCGACTTCACCGATCCGAAGGTGAAGGCTGTGTTCACGAAGTGGCGCGAGGTCCTGCCGTACTTCGACCCGAAGGGGAAGTCGTTCCCGTTCCAGGAGGCGACGTCGGCACTGCTCGGGGGCAAGACCGGGATGTTCCTGATCGGGACGTTCTTCGCCGACTCGGCGCCGAAGGACGCGCTGGACGACATCGACTTCTTCCAGTTCCCGATCATCGATCCTGCCGTACCGGTGGCCGAAGAGGCGCCGACCGACGGGTACTTCGCGTCGAAGAAGGTCAAGGACCCGGAGGGGACGAAGAAGTTCCTCGCCTGGCTGGCGACGCCGGAGGCACAGAACATCTACGTGCAGAGCTCCTCCGGTACGGCGATCCCGGCGAACCCGGACGGGAAGTCGGCCGACACCGCGCTGGTGAAGAAGGGCAAGGCGATGATCGAGGGCGCCGCCGAGCTCACCCAGTTCTTCAACCGCGACTCCAGCGACGCCCTCCAGCCCACCGCGGACGCCGCCCTGACCAAGTTCCTCGACAAGCCCGACCAGATCGACAAGATCCTGGCCGACTGGCAGACGGCGGCACAGAAGGTCTTCAAGGCGTGACCGCTACAGCTGTGGAACCACGGAGCCGGGCCGGAAACGGTCCGGCGGCCGGGTCGCGTCGTACCAAACGCTCAGGACCGCGGCGGGTGTCGCCGCTGATCCTCGCGTTTGTGTTGCTGCCTTTTGTTGTCGAGGCTGTTTGGGTGTTTTGGCCTGCGCTGCAGGGGTTCTGGCTGGCGTTGACGAGTTGGGACGGGTTGTCGGCGCCACGGTTCGTCGGGTTCGGCAACTTCGGGGACATGGTCTCGGACCCGATCTTCCGGACCGCGCTGAAGAACACCGCGATCTGGCTGGTGTTGTTCGGTGGACTGAGTGTCATCGGCGGGTTCGGGATGGCGCTGTTGCTGCAGCGCGAGCGGCGTGGGGTCGGGATCTACCGGGCCGCGTTGTTCACCCCGGTCGTGTTCTCGCTGGTGGTCACGGCGCTGATCTGGCGGGTCTTCTACCAGCCGGATGGACTTGTCGACACGGTGTTCCGGTCCGTTGGCCTGGGCAACTTCGTCCGCCCGTGGCTCGCCGACCCGGACACCGCGCTGTACGCCGTGATCGTGCCGGCACTGTGGCGCCAGATCGGCTACGTGATGGTGCTGTACCTGGCCGGCCTGAAGGCGGTCGACCCTGCGCTCTACGAAGCGGCGAAGGTCGACGGCGCATCCGCCTGGCAGCGCACCCGGTACGTCACGATCCCGCAGCTCAAAGGCGTGAACTCGGTCGTCCTCTCGGTGATCGTGATCGACTCGCTGCGCTCCTTCGACATCGTCTGGTCGATGACGAGAGGCGGTCCGTACCACTCGTCGGAGCTGCTCAGCACGTACATGTACTCGACCGCGTTCCAGTCCACCCAGCTCGGCTACGCGTCGGCGATCGCCGTGGTGATCTTCCTGCTCGCACTGGCCGTCATCCTCGGCTACCTCATCCGCGCCTTCCGGGAGGAATCATGATCAGGCGGGTCGGGTACCACGTCGCGATGAGTGTCGTCTCGTTCCTGTGGGTCGCGCCGATCCTCTGGGTGATCGTGATCTCGTTCCGCAGCTTCGACGACGTCGCCGCGAACGGGCTCGGCTCGTTGCCGCATTCGTTCACGCTCTCGACGTACAAGTCGGCGTGGGAGGACGCGGACGAGTTCCGCGCGCTGATCAACAGTCTGTTGGTGACGATCCCGGCGGTTCTGCTCAGCCTCGGGCTGGCGTCGATCGCGGCGTACGGGCTGGCGCGCTACTCGATCCCGTTCCGGCGGACGATCCTGTTGCTGATGTTGATGGGGAACCTGCTGCCGCCGCAGATCCTGCTGATCCCGATCTCCCGGTTCGTGGAGCTGATCGGGTACTACGACACGCTGATCGCGCTGATCGCCGTCCATGTCGGATTCGGGCTGGGGTTCTACACGTTCGTGCTGCACGGGTTCATGCGGGACCTGCCGCGGGAGATCCAGGAGGCGGCGACGATCGACGGCGCCGGGCCGGGGAAGATCTACTCGGCGGTGATCCTGCCGCTGACGCGACCGGCGCTGGCGGCGTTGGGCGCGCTGTCGTTCACGTGGATCTTCAACGATCTGCTCTGGTCGATCACGGTCATCCGCTCCGGGGAGAAGATGCCGGTGACGCCGGCGCTGCTCGGTCTGCAGGGCCTGTTCGTGTCGTCGTGGAACGTGATCGCCGCCGGCACGGTGATCGCCGCGGTGCCTACAGTGGCGGTGTTCCTTCGTTTCCAGAAACACTTCGTGGGCGGATTGGCGATCGGAGCCGTCAAGTGAAGACGTGGACGTTGCGCGGTACAACGACGTCGTACGTCGTCGGCGTCCCCTCGCATGGTCAGTGGGCACAGCTGGTTGCCTGGGGCCCGCATGAGGGTCTCGCTCCCGTCGAGATCGTGGGCACGGAACACTTCGTGCCGCGCGCAGATGTCGAGCCGTTGGAGTACGCCGTCCGCGGGGTCCGATACACCGCTCCCGTGGACCTGGTGATCAGCGGACCGGACGGCTCCGACGAACTCCGCCCACTCTTCACCAACGCGACCCACCCCACCGCAACCGACGCCCACCCGGGGGCCATTTCAGGGGTTAACCCCGCAGGTGGACCGTTCACCCCCCGCATGCAGGGGGTAGAAGGGGCAACCGCAGGGGTTGACCCCTCAAATGGTTCGGCGGCGGCGGCGGAGGAGGAGGTGGGGGCGGCGGTTGGGGAGTTGGAGCTCGGGTTTGTGGATGACCTCCGGGGCGTCCGGCTCGTCCTGCACTACCGGATGGTGGGAGATGTGCTGGAGCGGTGGGTTTCGGTGCAGAACGACGGCACCGACGAGCTGACGTTGCAGCGGCACGACTCGGCCGGGTTCGTGGTGCCTTGTGGGAACATGATCACGTATCTGTGGGGCGAGTGGAACAGCGAGTTCCAGCAGGCCTCGGTGACGTTGCCGCGGGGTCGGTTCACGATCGGGAGTGCGCAGGGGATCACGGGGCACTCGTACTCGCCGTTCCTCGCGACCGACGGGGATGTGGCGTACGGCGTACAGCTTGCATGGTCCGGGTCGTGGGAGATGTCGGCGGACGTCGACACGACCGGACTGCTGCGGATCCAGGCGGGGCGCGTGTCGTCGAGTGCCGGTCTGCGGCTCGAGCCAGGGGAGACCTGGGAGTCGCCGAAGGCTGTCGGCGCTTGCAGTGCTGAAGGCGCCGACGGGTTGGCGCGCGTCTTCCATGAGTACGAGCGGGCGGCGTCGCGTCGGCGTACCCCGAAGGTGTTGTACAACTCCTGGTTCGCGACCGAGTTCGACATTCGGGCGGAGCATCAGCTCGAGTTGGCGCGACGGGCGGCGAGTATCGGGGTCGAGACGTTCGTGGTCGACGACGGCTGGTTCGTCGGCCGGTCCGACGACCGGGGCGGTCTGGGGGACTGGGAGGTCGATCCGGCCAAGTTCCCCGACGGGCTGGACGGGTTCATCGGGCAGCTGAAGGACATCGGACTGGACTTCGGGTTGTGGATCGAGCCGGAGTCGGTCAGCCCGTCGTCGCAGCTGGCCGCCGAGCACCCCGAGTGGATTCTGCGTACGGCGGGGCGCGAGCCGATCCTGATCCGGAATCAGTTGCTGCTCGATCTGAGCCGGGGCGATGTCACGGAGTTCATCTGGAACACGTTGGATCGGCTGCTGTCGTCGTACGACATCAGGTACCTGAAATGGGATGCCAACCGGCCACGGCTGGACAGCGGCGGCCAACGCCGGGACGTCGATGGCCTGGTGGTCGCGAATCTCTACGCCATCCTGGATCGGTTGAGGGCCCAGCATCCCGAGGTTTACGTCGAGGGGTGCGCCGGGGGCGGGGCTCGGGTCGATCTGGGGATGGCCTCGCGGGTGGACACGTTGTGGCCGAGCGACAACACGGCCCCGCTGGATCGGCTCAGGATCCAGGAGGGGTTCCGGACCGGGTTCGCGCCGCATCTGATGAGCTCGTGGGTGACCGATGCCATCGGCACCCATGACGGCCGGGAGCGGTCCCTCGACTTCCGGTTCCACGTCGCGATGGCCGGCGTACTCGGGATCGGCGCGGACCTGTCCCGCTGGTCCGACGAGCAGTTGAAGACGGCAACTCGCCATATCGAGCAGTACAAGGGCTTTCGAGAATTGATTGCCGCTAGCAAGGTCTACGGACTGTCGGCCGGCGTGCAGTACGTCGGCGCGACGCGGTCCGTGGTGTTCCTGTGGGAGACCGGCGACGGCAACGTGCGCGGCACGCTGCCGACCCGGCCGCGGCGGGTGCCGCTGGCCGGGCTGGACCCGGCGAAGAACTACCGGGTGGGCGATGAGGTCCATCCGGGCAGCTACCTGCTGCAGGTCGGGGTCGCGTTCGACGACCCGGCCGACTCGCGGTGCCTGATCGTCGAGGCACTCGACTGACCCGTTCCGCTCAACGGAAGTGCTCTCTCTTAAAGGGGATGACAATGAGGCGAATCCTGGGTGGGGTGATCGCGGCGGCGCTGGTCGCCGGCGCGATCGCGACCACCACAACCCCAGCTGTGGCGGCTCAGGCCACAGCTACAGCACCAGCCGCAGTGCTCAGCCCGACGCCGTACATGGGCTGGAACACGTACTACGGTCTCGGCGGCGACTTCACCGAGGACACCATCAAGTCCGTCGCGGACTCGCTGGTCGATCGCGGCCTGGCGAAGGCCGGGTACGACATCGTCTGGCTGGACGGCGGCTGGCAGGCCGACCAGTCGCGCAGCGATGCCGGCGACCTGGTCCCGAACCCGGCGAAGTTCCCCAACGGACTGAAGCCGCTCGTCGACTACATCCATAGCAAGGGACTCAAGGCGGGCATCTACACCGACGCCGGCCCGTACATCCCGGGCAAGTGCGGTCTCGGCAGCGGCGGCCACTACCAGCACGACGCTGACACCTTCGCGGCCTGGGGCTTCGACGCGGTCAAGGTCGACTATTTGTGCGGGATCGCGGCCAACCTGGATCCGAGGACGGTCTACACCGAGTTCGCCCAGGCGCTGCGGAACAACGCGAGCCACCGGCCGATGATCTTCAACCTCTGCAACCCGGTCACGTCGCCGGACTGGGGCAACTATCCCGAATCCCAGCAGTCGATCAACTCCTGGTCGTACGCACCGGGGATCGCGCAGTCGTGGCGCACGTACACCGATGTCGGCTTCCAGGGCGACATCAAGTTCAAGGACGTACTGCGCAACTACGATGCGAACGCGCGGCATCCGGAGGTGGTCAAGCCGGGTGCGTTCAGCGACCCGGACTACCTCGCGCCCGAGCTCGGGATGACCGACGAGGAGTTCCGGACCCAGCTCACGCTGTGGGCCGTGGCGGCTGCTCCGCTGATCGTCGGTAGCGACGTACGGAAGCTCTCCGCGACCACGGTCGGGATGCTGACGGATCCGGATGTCATCGCGATCAACCAGGACAAGGCCGCGGTACAGGCCGTCCGGGTCGGTGCCGCAGGTACGACGGAGACGTGGGTCAAGCGGCTTGCCGACGGCGGCCGGGCCGTCGTACTGCTGAACCGGGGTGACAGCGCGAAGACGCTGACCACGACCGCGTCGGCAGTCGGTCTGCATGGTTCGCGGTTCACGCTGAAGAACGCGTGGACGAACAAGGTGACCGAGAGCGCCGGCGTGATCAGCGCAGCGGTCCCGGCGCACGGTACGGCGCTGTTCCGGGTCGAGCCGGCTCGCGGCGTACCGGGGATCCCGCACGTGACCGCCGGGATCCCGCAGGTGACGAAGGTCGGCACGGACCCGCAGCCCGCTGATGCCGCGCCGGTGGTTGCCGGAGGCGACGAGCTGACTGTGCAGGTCGCGGTCCGCAACGACGGTACGCTGCCGGTGCTGAAGCCGACCGTGACCGTTGCCGGCGGCACCGGATGGATCGTCAAATCGTTGTCCAAGGCGCCGGTCCTGATCGCGCCTGGCAAGCAGGCAACTTTCGCCTTCACGGCGAAGCTTCCGGCCGGCGCTGCACCCGGAACCGCGAGCCTGACTGCAGTGACGGCGTACCAGACGGTTCTGTACGGCGTGCAGAAGCAGACGACCGTACTGTCGCCGGTGGTTGTCGCGCCGGCGCCGCCGAGCGGGACCGTGCCGCTGTCGCACCACTCGTGGATCACGGCGACGAGCGGCTGGATGTCGCCGACGATCGACGAGAGCGTCGGCGGTGGCAACCCGATCAAGCTCACCGGTACGACGTACCCGACCGGCATCGGCGTCGCGTCGCCGTCACTGATCCGGTACTACGTCGGCAAGGCCTGCTCGCGGTTGACCGGGACGGTCGGTATCGACGACGTGGTCACCAATGTCGGACCGGAGGGCGGCACGTCGACGTTCCAGGTCGTCGGTGACGGCAAGGTCCTGTTCGACAGCGGAGTCGTCGATCGCTTCACCCCGAAGCAGTTCGATGTGGACCTCACCGGCGTCCGCGTCCTCGACCTGGTGGTCGGCGACGCAGGCGACGGCGGCTACAACGACCGCGCCGACTGGGCCGCACCGACCGCAACCTGCTGAACTACCGGAAGGGGCGGGCCAACCGGTCCGCCCCTTCTGCTGCTACTTCCAGTCGACCTCGGTCGACTTGAGCCAGGTCCAGGTGCGGGTGCGCCAGGCGGGGGATTGCTGGGCGAGGCGTGCGGCGTAGGTTGGCCAGTCGGTGGGAGTTTGGTGGGACCAGGCCTTTTCGGCGGCGCCGGGGAGGCGGGGGAGGAGCATGAGTTCGAGCTCCTCGGGGGTGGTGATGCTCTCGCACCAGATCGCGGCCTCGACGCCGGCTACTTGGTCTGCGGAGTCGACGCCGGGCAGGCTGTCGACCGGGTCCCAGGAGATGCCGTGCGCGATCGAGGCGGCGCCGTAGAACTCCAGGCCGAGATGCTTGCGCGCCTCCTCCTGATCAGGGTCCGAGGACGCGTCGGCGTGCGGGCGGTCGAAGTACAGCCAGGTGACCGGGGAGACGATCAGCTTGGCGCCCTGCGCGAGTGCCTTCGGGGCGTCGTACTTCGCCTTGCGTAGGCCTTCGACCAGGATCGGCAGCAGGTCCTCCGGCGGCGTCGGGAGGTCCGGGTTCTGCACCATCGAGTCGACGTCGAGGTCCAGCCAGTACTGCACGACGTCCTCGGAGTCGAGGTCGGCGCGGGCGATCTCCTGCCAGCCGACGACCTTCTTCCCGCGGGCGCGGACGAGCGCGGCCGCCTTCTCGACGAACGCCGCGTGGTCCTCGTCGGCCATGCCCCAGGTCTCGTCGCCGCCGATGTGCACGTACGCGCTCTGTGGGAACTGCGGAATCACACCATCCAGCACGTCCTCTACGAACGACCACGTCTCGTCCCGACCAGGGTCGAGAGTGTTCAGCTGAAGACTGTTTCCATCTCCCAGATCGACGCTATGGATCTCCTCCGGTCCCAACGCCGGATACGCCTTGAACACCGCCGTCGTGTGGCCCGGCATGTCGATCTCGGGTACGACGGTCACGTACCGATCGGCGGCGTACGCCACGAGGTCGGCCAGCTCCGCCTGGCTGTAGTACCCGCCCGGCCGATCACCGATCGCTCCGGCCGCACCCACCTCGGTCAGCAACGGCCGCGACGGTACTTCGACCCGCCAGCCCTGATCGTCCGTCAGATGCAGGTGCAGCACATTGAGCTTGTACAGCGCGAGCATGTCGATCACCCGACGCACTTCGTCCGGCCCGTGGAACGTCCGAACCACGTCGAGCGACAACCCCCGCCAAGCAAACCGCGGCCCGTCGACGATCCGGATCCCGGGAAGCACAGCCTCCCCGTCCTGCACATGAGCGGTAATGAGCTGGCGAAGCGAGGTCAGCCCCCGATGGACCGCCTCCGGCGTCGGCCCCCACACCCGAATGCCTTCGGTGGTGACCTCCAGCCCGTACCGCTCGTCAACAACATCACCATCAGCGCGCAGCCCGGCGACAGGCGGGATCTCGTCGAGGCCTTCGTCGGCGAGCAGGACTGAGATGCCCGGCGCACCGGTGGACAGAGTCAGCCCGGAGTCGAGCCGCACGTCCGCGACGAACTGCTCGGCGGGGCCGGCCAGCTCGGCCGACTGCACGACGACGCCCGATGCGGATCTCAGGGTGTACGTCCTGTCGGTGGTGGTTGTCTTCGCGGTTGCAGGGATCACGGGAAGGCTCATGGGACGAGTTTGCGGCAATACAGGGCGTCTGGGGTACCGCTGGATCCGAGGCGGGTGGTGAAGGCTATGCCGGCTATGTACTCGTCGTCTGCGCACTGGCCCTTGTAGTTGCCGTTGGCGAAGTCGCCGCCGGCGCCGGCGCGGTTGTCTGCGCGGTCGAACCAGACTGTGCGGCCGGTCGCGCTCAGCGATTGCGACGTACCGGCGCACAGGGCGGAGGACACACGGGCACCGCGGACGCTGTAGCCGATCAGGTAGAAGTTCGGCGCGCACTCGAACTTCGTGTAGCCGGAGGCCCAGTCGGACGAGACATGGCTCTCGTCCTTGACGGCTTCGTAGGCGCCCGACCAGATAGGTCCACCTGACCGGCACAGGCCGCGGTTGCCGGTGTGGCTGAGTCCGATCAGGCGTAGGCCGTCGGGGCAGGCGGTCTTGCGGGCGCCGTTGTCCCAGTCGCCGGCAGCGCGCATCCGGAGCGACTCGACGAAGTCGCCGTGGTCGGGGCTGAGCATCTTCCAGACAGTCGTAGCACCCACCGGTCCGGTTTTGCTGGGTGCGTTCATCAGTCGCGTCCAGGCGGATGCGCGCCAGTCGTCGCCGTCGTACAGGCCGATCCGATGACCGGTCGAGTCCCAGGCCAGTAGCGCCCAGCCGTTGTCCGGGGTGCCGTCGGTGTTGTGCCAGCCGACCAGCGGCCAGTAGGCGAAGTCCGCGTCGGTTTGGATCAGTTGATCGACGAAGTGCTCGAACCATGCCCGCGGCAACTCCCCGGTCTCCGCACGGCCGCCGATGCCGAACTCGCTGATCCACAGTGGCGCGGTGAAGTGGCCCTCCTCGCCGGTGACGAAGAACGCCTGCCGGTTCAGTTCGCTGATCAGTTCCTCCGGCGACAGATCGCGGTACCGCGGGTCGTGGGTCTCGCCGGTCCCGGTCGCGCCGCTGTGGCGCGGGCCGGTGTAGTCGTAGAAATGCGCCGAGTACACCAGCTTGTCGGAGGCAACCAGCGTGTGCGAGAGGTAGCGCGCCGGGGTCAGCGTCGGCCGGTCGTGGGGGAGACCGTCGGCCGGGATGCCGGTCCAGTTGATGCCTTCGACCACGATCAGCAGGTTCGGGTTCGACTCGGTGAGGATGCGGTCGCCGAGGTGCTGGGATGCGGCGAACCAGTCGTGCTCGTCGCCGAGGCCCCAGTTCGGGTCGTCCAGCAGGTCCCGCCGTACCTCGTTGTAGAGGTCGGCGCCGACGACCCGTGGGTTGGTCTTGTAGCGGTTGACCATGAACAGCCAATCGCTCTCCCAGGTCTCGGTCGACTGGCTCGCGTTCCAGCGCTCGTTGCCGTCCAGACCACAGCACCAGCGGGTGGTGTTCGTGTGGTTGTTGAGGATCACGGCGAAACCGGCCGCGGTGAGTTGCTGTACGACGACGTCGTACACCTCGAGTGGTGTCTTGCCGGCCAGGCCCGGGTTCGCGGCGACGGCGGCGGCAGGGATCGGCGCGGCGTCGTGGATCATCTCGTTCGAGAACTGCAACCGGATGCTGTTCAGGCCGAGCTCGGCGAAGCCGGAGATGATGTCGGCCATCGGCGCGCGGTCGAGGCCGAGCGGCATCCGGTTGCTGTTCTCACCGGCGTGGTGGTTGGCGTTGTCGTTCTGGTCGCCGGAACCGTTCCAGGTACCGCTGGCGCCGTGCCAGTTCCCGGACTTCAGCCGGAAGCGGTTGCCGTCGGCATCGACGACGTAGCGGCCGCGGGTACTCAGCGGAGGAGTCCAGCCGGCCACCAGCTGAGTGGACGCGTGCGCCACGGGCCGAGCGGAGGCGGTCGCGGGAACCGTTGGGCTGATGACAGCCAGGAGCACGACGATGACTGCAGACGGGGCGATTCTGCGCATGCTTCGATCGTCCGGTCTTGCGCTGACTGCCGCCCGCGGGCCCGGCGCGTCGCGCCGGGCCCCGACCGCTACTTCACGCTGCCGATGACTTTGAGTGAGATCACGGACAGGTTCGGCACCGTGGTCTCGCCGCCGATCTGCGTGTCGTACGACAACGAACCCAGGATCTGCACGTTCGCCTGGAACAGGTCGTCCTCGACCAGGTCGGACACGTCGGCGGAGAGGTTCGTCAGTACGGTGTTGGTCGGGTAGTCGACGAATCCGTACGACACCTTGTGCTTCACACCGTCGACGTCGGCCCGGAACGCGTCCTCACCGGTCGCGGCGTCGAACTGCGTGACGCGGCCGTAGACGACGTACGCCTCGCCGATGTGGTCGTCCGGACTCTTCGCGATCTTCGCCCACTGGCGCGCGGTGAGCTTCTTGTAGGTGGTCTTGCTGGTCTTCGGCGCGGTCGTCGTCTTCGGAGCGACGGTCGGCTTCGGGCTGTTGTCGGCGGTCGGTTTGGCGGCCGGCTTGGGCGGCGGTGCCGTCACGGTGACCGTCGTCGGTGGCGCGGTGACTTCGACCGCCGCGCCCGGGACCGTCATCGTCGCCGTGGCTACGGGCAGGCCCGCGGCTGTGGATGCGGTCGGCTGCCGGCCGGCCCCCGCATTGCCGGCCGCGGCGCCGAGCGCGAACAGGACCAGCCCGGACAGCACGGCCCACCCGACTTTCGCCCCACGCGACATCGGCCTCTGCGAAGCCGACCGGAGTGGAGCGGGTTGGCCCGGAGGTGGCTGCTGTGCCGAGTACGGCTCTTGTGGCGAGTACGGCTGCTGTGGCTGATGCGGCGGTGGCGACTGGTACTGCGGGAACTGCGGCTGATTCGGGTCGTGCGGATACTGCTGAGACATGATGATTTCCTTCCCCCCGGTCCCCGAGCCCCCCTCGGGATCCGCCACCACGGTAACGGTGAGTGACTATTTTGCCTAGATCAGAGCGCATAGTGTTCCCGGACCAGCGCGTCGCCGAGGCCTGGGAAGGCGGCGATCCGGCAGGTCGGCCGGTGATCTTCCAGCACGGAACGCCGTCCGGACGGTTGCAGGCGGCGCTGGGGCATGCGGCCGCGGAGCGGTGCGGGGTGCGCTTGATCTCGTTCAGCCGGCCCGGGTACGGGCGTTCGACGAACACGCCGCCGAGTCTGTCGTCGGTTGCCGAGGACACGTTGCGCGTCGCCGACGAGCTCGGCGTCGACGAGTTCGCTGTCCTAGGCGCGTCGGGTGGTGGGCCGTACGCGATCGCGACTGGTCTGGCCGATCCGCAGCGGGTGAAGGCCGTCGGGCTCGCGGGCGGGGTGGGACTGTGGCGGTCGATCGAGCCACCGGATCCGTCCGATCCGGATCTGCCGCTGCTCGCGTTGGCGGATGCGGGTGATGTGGCCGGTGCGCTCGACGGCTTCCGTCGGCAGGGCGCGCAGGACTATGCCGGGATGTTGGCGCTCGGCGACGCGGAGATGGTGGACGCGTTCTTCGAGGGCGTGCCGGGCGAGGAGCTCGGCTGGCTGGATGCGGCGGCGCGAGCTGTGTGGGCCGCCGACGCACGCGAAGCCCTGGCGTCGTACGACGGTTACGCCCGGGACAACGTGTCCTGGGGAGCTGCGTGGGACATCGATCCCACGCGGCTCACCGTTCCGACCTGGCTCTGGTACGGCGGCACCGACCGGATGGTCCCGCCGTCCCACGCCCACTGGTTCGCCGAACGCATCCCGCACGCCAACCTGACCATCCGCCCAGGCGAAGGCCACGGCCGCACGATCTTCGGCCACTGGACCGACATGCTCACAACTCTGGGTGGCGGATCTCCAGGCCATCACAATCGCGGATCGGGCCGGCGTTGAGGCGGAGGTGCCGGGGGACCCTGTGATTGTGATGGCCTGGGGATCCGCACTTACCGCGTGCGGTGCTCCTGGGCCAGGTCCTTCAGGTAGAGGGCGCTGGCCTTGGGCGTGCGCTGCTGGGTCTCGTAATCGACGCGGACGATGCCGAAGCGTTTGACGTAGCCGTAGGCCCATTCGAAGTTGTCCATCAGCGACCAGGCCAGGTAGCCGCGGATGTCGGCGCCCTGCTGGATCGCGTCGGCAACGGCGGCGAGGTGGGAGGTGAAGTACGCCGTACGGTCGGTGTCGTCGACGAAGCCGGTCTCGTCGGGGACGTCCTCGAACGCCGAGCCGTTCTCGGTGATGACCATGGGAAGGCCGGGGTAGTCGCGGGCGATGCTCACCAGGAGATCGGTGAAGCCTTCCGGGACGATCTCCCAGTCCATCGCGGTGCGCGGCTTGCCGAGCGGTACGTCGCGGCTGATGGGCAGCCCGGCCGCGTCCTCGGTGCTCCCGTCCTCGGCGTACCCGGTGAACTTCTGGCTGAAGTAGTAGTTCACCCCGAGCACGTCGATCGGCGCCGAGATGATCTCCAGGTCACCGTCCTCGATCGGCAACTCCACACCCTCACGGGCGAGATCGGCGACCACGTCGGCCGGGTAGTGGCCGTGGACCAGAGGATCGAGGTAGATCCGCCGGCCCATCCCGTCCGCCCGCCGCGCCGCGTCGACGTCCGGCTCCGCGTCCGAGGCCGGGTACGCCGTCGCGACGTTGAGCGTGATCCCGATGTCCGACGGTCGCGGCGCCGCCGCCCGCATCTGCGAAGTCGCGAGCCCGTGCCCGAGCAGCAGATGATGGACGGCGGCGATCGCGGCCGGGTACTCGCGCCGCCCCGGAGCATGCGCGCCGTACGCGTACCCGAGCATCGCCGAGCACCACGGCTCGTTCAGGGTCGTCCATGTGTCGACGCGGTCCTTCAACGCGTCGAAGACGAGCATCGAGTACTCCGCGAACCGGTACGCGGTGTCGCGCACCGGCCAGCCGCCCGCGTCCTCGAGCTCCTGCGGCAGGTCCCAGTGGTACAGCGTCACCCAGGGGTCGATGCCCTGGGCAAGCAGCTCGTCGACCAGCCGGTCGTAGAACCCGAGGCCGGCCGGGTTCACCGGGCCCTTGCCGTGCGGCTGCACCCGCGGCCAGGCCACCGAGAACCGGTACGTGTCCAGGCCGAGTTCCTTGATCAAGGCAACATCGGCCGGCATCCGGTGATAGTGGTCGCAGGCAACATCGCCGGTGTCGCCGTTGTCGATCGCTCCCGGCACGCGGCAGTAGGTGTCCCAGATCGACGGGGTCCGGCCGTCGGCGGCGATCGCACCCTCGATCTGGTACGCCGACGTCGCGACACCCCAGCGGAATCCGGACGGAAGTCCCGCGACCAGGTCGGCCGCCCCCGAGACAGAAGTCGTGCTCATCCACGTCCTCGCTTCGCTCCGGGCGCGGATGAGACACGAGATGCGCTGTGTCTGATGATGAACTCGCTTCGCTCGTTCATGGTCAACCCTTCTAAGCAACAGGAACGCGGCCAGGGAGCCAGCACGCGACAGAGCGGGTGGGATCGTTGCGGGCCGCCGGGATCCCCAGCACCGGAATCTCCGCGGAGCAACGGTCGAAGGCCTGCGGGCAGCGCGGATGGAACGCACACCCGGATGGCATGCCCCGCAGGTCCGGTGGCGAGCCCGGGATTCCGGCGAGTTCGCGACGGGCGCCACGCAACGCCGGGAACGACTTGAGCAGGCCTTCGCTGTACGGATGCAGCGAGTCCTTGTAGAGATCCCCCGACCGGGCCTCCTCGACGATACGGCCGCCGTACATGATCGCGATCCGGTCCGAGAACTCGACCAGCAGCGACAGGTCGTGAGTGATGAACAGCACCGAGAACCCGAGCCGTTCGCGGAGCTCCACCAGCTGCGCGAGAATCTGCCGCTGCATCACCACGTCCAGAGCAGTGGTCGGCTCGTCCATGATCACGACCTGCGGCTCGAGCACGAGCGCCATCCCGATCATCACCCGCTGCCGCATCCCGCCGGACAGCTGGTGCGGGTACGCGTCCATCCGGTCGGCGGAGATTCCCACCAGCTTCAGGATCTCCTGGGCCCGCGCGGTCCGGGCCTGCGCCGACAGTTGTGGCTCGTGCGCCTTGATCGCGTCGACCATCTGGGTCGAGACCTTGTGCACCGGGTTGAGCGAGTTCATCGCGCCCTGGAACACGATCGACGTCTCGGCCCAGCGGAACTTCCGCAACTCCGGGTCGGTCAGCGCCATCACGTCGTACGGGTCGCCGGTCGGCGGGTGGTAGATCACCGAGCCGCCGCTGATCACGCCGGGCGGCGGCAGCAGTCGCGTCACGCCGTACGCCAGCGTCGACTTCCCGCTGCCGCTCTCGCCGGCCAGGCCGAGCACCTCGCCGCGGTGCAGCGTCAGCGTTACATCACGGACCGCCTGCACCGCCTCCGAGCCGAGTCCGTAGTCGACATGGAAGTCCTTGATCTCCAGTACCGGCGTCTTCACGCGGCATCCTCCTTGCGACGTACGACGGGAGTCACCGGCTCGCGCGCAGACGAGAGGACCGGGGTGAATCCGACCCGCATCCGGACCGAGTGCCCGTCCTTGGTCTTGACCCGGGTGTGACCGCTGGACCGCAACCGCGGGCTGACGAACTCGTCGATGCCGAAGTTGATCAGCGACAGCGCCGTACCGAGGAAGGCGATCGCGAGACCGGCCGGGACGAACCACCACCAGGCGCCCTGCGCCAGAGCCTGCTGGCTCTGCGCCCAGAACAGGATCGTGCCCCAGTTCCACTCGGAGATCGTCGAGATGCCGATGAACGCGAGCGTGATCTCGGACATCACCGCGAAGATCACCGTGCCGACGAAACCGGACGCGATGATCGCGGTCAGGTTCGGCATGATCTCGAAGGTGATGATCCGCCACGTGCTCTCACCGGTCGCCCGCGCGGCCTCCACATAGTCCCGCCGTCGCAGCGACAACGTCTGCGCCCGCAGTACCCGGGCGCCCCACGCCCACGAAGTGAAACCGATGACCAAGGCAACCATCAGGTCGCCGGCCGAGGGGATGGTCGAGGCAACGATGATGATCAGCGGCAGGGCCGGGATCACCAGGAAGACGTTCGACAGGGCGGACAGGCTGTCGTCCGCCGCGCCGCCGAGGAAGCCTGCGCTGACGCCGATCAGGATCGACAACGCCGTCGCGACCAGGCCGGCCAGCAGGCCGACGAACATCACCCCGCGGGTGCCGACGAGCACCTGGCTGAAGATGTCCTGGCCGAGGTGCGTCGTACCGAACCAGTGTTTGCCGGACGGCGCCTGGATCAGGTCGCTGCTGCGGGCCGACGGGTCGAACGGCGCGATCCACGGGCCGATGATCGCGATCAGGCAGAAGAACCCGAGCACGACCAGGCCGATCGCGGCCTTGGGGTTGGCCACGAACCGCAACCGGCGCCGTTTGGCCGGTGCCGCCGCGACTTCCGGGCCCTCCGGCGTGACCGCAGTGATGGTGCTGGTGGGTGCGGACACGTCAGCCCTCCTTCCGGGTACGCGGGTCGAGGAGCAGGTAGGCGACGTCGGCCAGCAGGTTGGCCACCAGGACCGACAACGTGATGACCAGGAAGACGCCCTGCATCAGCGGATAGTCCTTCGCGCCGACGGCCTGGAAGAGGTTGTAGCCGATGCCGGGGTAGGAGAAGACGATCTCCACCAGCAGCGTGCCGCCGACGATGAAGCCGAGCGACAGCGCGAAGCCGGAGACGTTCGGCAGCAGCGCGTTGCGGGCCGCGTAGCTGACCATCACCCGGCGCTCGGGCAGACCCTTCGCGTGTGCGACGGTGATGTAGTCCTCCGACGCTACGGTCACCATCATGTTCCGCATGGTCAGGATCCAGCCGCTCACCGACGAGATCAGGATCGTGACCGCCGGCAGCAGGCTGTGCTGGATCGCGCTGCCGATGAAGGCCCCGTTCCAGCTCGGCACCAGGCCGGGCTCGTAGCCGCCGGACGACGGGAAGAAGCTGCCCGGGCCGGCCAGCAGCGTGATCGCCAGCAGACCGAGCCAGAAGTACGGGATCGACGACAGGAATGTTGTCACCGGCAACAATCCGTCCATGATCGAGCCGCGTCGCCAGCCCGCGATCACGCCGAGCGACGTACCGATCATGAAGCTGGCGAACGTCGTGATGCCGACCAGCGCGATCGTCCACGGCAGGCTCTGCTTGAGGATCTCCGACACCGGCGTCGGGAAGAACGTGAACGACAGCCCCAGATCGCCGTGGAACACCTGGCCCCAGTAGTCGATGTACTGGCTCCAGATCGACGCGTTCTTGTCCAGGCCGAACAGCACGTACAGCGAGTTGATCGCCTCGGTGCTCATTTGGCCCTGAAACTTGTTGATCAACGAGGTGACCGGGTCGCCCGGGATCAGTCGCGGGATGAAGAAGTTGATGGTGAGCGCGGCCCACGCGGTGAACAGGTAGAACGCCAGCCGTTGCAGGAGGAACTTCATCGAGCGGCGCCTTCCTCGTAGAGCCAGCACGCGGCCCAGTGACCCTGAACGGGCAGCTCGAAACGGGGCGGGAGCTCGGTCGAGCACTTCGGCATCGCGTGCACGCAGCGCGGATGGAACCGGCAGCCGGTCGGCGGTGCGATCAGGCTGGGCGGTTCGCCGCCGGCCTGGTCCTCCGGCGTACTGAGCTCGCCGAGCCGGTCGGGATCGGGCGCGCTGTCGATCAGCAGCTGGGTGTACGGGTGGGCGGGATTCTGCGTGACGGTCTCCGAATCGCCGCCCTCGACCAGGCGGCCGGCGTACATCACCAGGGTCTCGTCGGCGAAGTACCGGGCCGACGCGATGTCGTGGGTGATGTAGAGGATGGCGAGATTGAGCCGTTCCTTCAGGTCGCGCAGCAGGTTCAGGACGCCGAGGCGGATCGACACGTCGAGCATCGAGACCGGCTCGTCGGCGAGCAGCGCCTCGGGATCGGCGCCGAGCGCGCGGGCGATCGACACACGCTGCCGTTGGCCGCCGGACAGCTCGTGCGGGAACTTGTCGAGGTACCGCTCCGGCGGCGTGAGCTGCACCCGCTCCAGCAGGTCGCGGAGGTTCTGCTCGAGCTCGCCCGCGCGGCCGTGGATCTTCAGCGAGCGGGTCAGGTGGTACCGCACGGTGTGCGTCGGGTTCAGTGAGGCGAACGGGTCCTGGAAGATCATCTGCACGCGGCGCGCGTAGGCGCGGAACTTGCGGCCGCCGTGCACCGTGACGGCTTCGCCGTGCAGCCGGATCTCGCCGGAGGTACGCCCGTACAGCTGGGCCATCAGCCGCGCGACGGTCGACTTGCCCGAACCGGACTCCCCGACGAGCGCGGTGACGCGGCCCCGCCGCAGGGTGAGTTTGATGTCGTCGACCGCGTGCACGACCTTGTGCTCGCGGGACAGCAGGTCGCGGACGCCCCGTCGTACCGGGAAGTGCTTGGTGAGGCCCTCAGCCTCCAGAACAACCTCGGTCTCGGTGACCGTCATAACACTCCAATCACGGCCCCGCGGCGCCGGGGCAGGATGGCCCCGGCGCCGCGGTCCGAATCACTGGCTGCCGGCGGGCTTCAGGTTGAGGATGATCTGCAGAGCGTTCTGCTGGGTCGGCTGGGCCGGCCCGTACTGGTTCTGCTCGTCGGGCCAGCCGACCCAGTTCTTCGTGCTGTAGAGACCGCCGACGTTGGATGCCGAGGTGGGGATCACCGGCATCTGCTCGACCATGATCTTCTGCAGCGTGTTCAGCGCCGTGGTCCGCGTCGCGTCGTCCGCGGCGTTGGCGTACTGGTCCAGCGCCTTGGTCGCCTCCGGGCTGTTGAACCGGCCGTAGTTGCCGCTCACGCCGCCCTTGCCGACCGGCTTCAGGATCTTGCCGTCCATGATGTTCTGGTAGATGTCGAACGGCGTCGCGCCGCCGTTGGTCCAGTGCATCGCGGCGTCGAATCTGCCCTCGTCGATGTTCTTGAACCAGGCGTCCTGGTTGGCCTTGTCGATGGTGGCCTTGATCCCGATCGTGGACAGGTTGTCCTTGATGATCTCCAGGTCGGTCTGGTAGTCCGACCAGCCGGCCGGGTCGGTCAGCGTGATCGTCACCGGCTTGCCGGCCGGGTCCTTCAGTACGTCGCCCTCGAGCTTGAAGCCCGCGTCGGAGAGCTCCTTCTTGGCGCCGTCGACGTCGACCGAATGCTTCTTGTCCTTGTACTCCGGGGCGATGAACGAGTCACCGGCCGGGGTCGGGATCCCGGTGACGGACTCGACCTTCGGGTAGAAGTAGCCGGCCTCGCCCTGCTGGAAGATGTCGTCGCGGTTGATCACCAGGTTCATCGCCCGGCGCAGCGCCGGGTTGTCGAACGGCTTCTTGGTGGTGTTGATCCACAGGCCGTGGATGCCGAGGTTCGCCGGGAACCACAGCTTGTGGTGCGCCGGATCCTTGTCCTGGTAGACCGCCTTCACGTTCGGGACGAAGACGAAGCTCCACTCCGACGAGCCGTTGGCCAGCGCGGTGGTCTGCGCGTTGTTGTCGTTGTACGACGTGTACCGCAGCTCCTTGACCTTCGGGAGGTCCTGCCAGTACGAGTCCCGCAACGTCAGCGTGGTGGTCTGCGGGGTGAACGACTTGACCGTGTACGGGCCGGTGCCGATCGGGTTCTTCAGGGTGTCCTGGCTCGGGTCCTTGATCGTCGACCACTGGTGCTTCGGGACCACGAACACGGTCAGGATCTTGTTCTGGTTGGTGAACTGCGACCGGGTGAAGGTCAGGTCGACCTTGTTGCCGGACGCGGTGATCGTGCCGTACGGGATCGCGTCCTGGTTCAGGCCCTCGTTGTCCTTGCGCAGCTGGAACGAGTAGGCGACGTCGTCGGCGGTCATCGGCTGGCCGTCGGAGAACTTGACGCCGTCCCGGATGGTCAGCGACAGCTTGGTGTAGTTGGCGTCCCACTTCCACTCGGTCGCCAGCCAGGGCTTGCCCGGCTCGGTGGGCTTGATCCCGTTGATCATCACCAGCGGCTCGAAGATCATCCAGCGGTAGCCCAAGGAGGCGCCCGAGGAGGAGCCGAGGAACGGGTTGTGGTTCTCGGTCTGCGGTCCGTTCGGCATGCCGATGTTCAGAACGGTTGCCCCGCTGCTGGACCCGCTGTTGGCGGCCTTCCCGTCCCCGTTACTGCAGGCAGCCAGTGTGGCTGCCGCGAGCAGGCCCGTGAGGGCCAGCGCGACTGTGCGTCGTGCTCGCATCGGTTCCTCCTGTGCATCTGTTGGCGGATGACCCACCCTGAGCCGGTGGGCCAGTGCATCGTGGCGTGAGAACGCTCTCATCGGAAGAGCGAACGCCTTAACGGATCGATATCGAGGGGTACGCCGGCGGCGGGACAGGGGCAGCTGCCCCGCCACCGGAGTCTTCTAGTGGGACCGGGATTTCGGGGCGGGTCTGGTCCTCGTGAGGGGTTTCGGGGCGGTTGAGCTGCGGACGATCAGCGTCGTCGGCAGCACCTGCGGGGTCTCGGGCAGCGGCGTGCCGCCGAAGTACCCCATCAGCATCCGGGCGGCGGCCTGGCCCATCTGGCGCATCGGCTGATGCACCGTGGTCAGCGGCGGCTCGGTGTGTTCGGCGTACGGGATGTCGTCGAACCCGACCACCGACACGTCGTTCGGCACGTTCCGCCCGGTCTCCCGGACGGCCTGGATGGCGCCGCCGGCGGAGAGGTCGTTGTGGGCGAAGACCGCATCGAACTCGAGTCGTTCGCCGAGTGCGTGCTGGAC